>CAYJME010000243.1:0-4741 GCA_964370795.1 uncultured candidatus Brocadiaceae bacterium | reverse complement strand
AATCTATTCAATCGTTTTATATCTTTTTGTTTTTCTGCTCTGAAAAGTTAACGCATTTAACACCGTCAGGCCGCCAGGACGGAGAGATAACGCCCTTGTGATGGTAGCGTTCAATCAACGCACCCCAGGTTATGCAGAAATCGCCGTAACGGTCATTGATATCGTCCATGGCACGGGTAGCTGATTGTTTACTCCTGTCCGCACTAAAAAGAGGTATCTGCGCAATATTCTCAATGAGATTACATACACTAACACCTACCAACCTGATGGGTTTCTGCAACCGTATTGTATTGAGTATGTCTTTGGCAACAATATAAATGTCCAGGCTGCTGTTCATGTATGTTCCTGTAGAACATTGTTTCGTAAAGGTCGTAAAATCTGAATAACGCAAGGTAAGGGCAATCGTCCGCCCCATATAGCCGCCGCGGCGTAGGCGTCGTCCTACCATCTCGGATAATTGGAGGATATGTCGCTCCAGGGTTTCCACATCGCTCACGTCTTTATCAAGGGTCATGCTGTGTCCAACCGATTTGGCATGAGGTTCTTGCCCCATGGGTACGACAGGGCTATCGTCTATGCCCTGGGCCATGAGCTTTAACCGTTCTCCGACCACGCCGAATCGGTTCTTTAATAAGTGTATTGACGCCCGTCCCAGTTCGCCGCAGGTCTTGATTCCTAAAGCTGCCAGGTGGCTTTCCAGTCGTGAGCCAATACCGCAGAGTTCTTTTACCGGCAACTGTTCCAGTAATTTCTCAAGATTCTCTTGACTGATGATGACAAGCCCATCCGGTTTTTTCATGTCGCTGGCCAGTTTTGCCAGCAATTTATTGTGAGCTATGCCAATAGAACAGGTCGGTCTTCCAAGTCGTTCGCGAATATCCTGCTTTATTTTCCTTGCAACAGTTTCCGCATCACCAAAAAGCAGCATGGAACCGGTAACGTCCAGAAACGCCTCGTCTATGGAATAAACCTCAACGATAGGGGTGTACTGCTGATATATCCCGACAAGGCGGCGACAGGTATCTGTATAACGGTTTGTGTTACCGGCCACGAGGATAATGTGAGGACAGAGGCGTTTGGCTTCGTATTTGGTCATGCCTGTTTTGACCCCATATGCACGAGCCTCATAAGAAGACGTCGTGACTACCGTTCGCTCATGAGAACCAATGACCGCTATGGGCTTTCCCCTCAGGGCAGGATTGATCTGCTGCTCTACAGAGGCAAAGAAGGCATTCATATCGACGTGCATAATAATCCGTTTGTTCATTTGTAGAATAGCCTCGCTATCTTGTTTGCGATTAATTATGGTTGTGATTTTAAACGCTAACCAGCCGTTTCTATGGAATGGAGCGTCCATACAATGGTATCGGCGCTGTATGAGATGTCAAACAGGTTAGCGCCGTCGGTAACCGTAAAATGGTGTATACTGGACTTTCCTGTTTTTTGCGTCCAAATGTAAGTAATTTCCCTGATATCGTATTTTTTCCCACTCCATACAAACCAGACGGGTTTGAGCTTCTTTTTGTTGTCGCCAAAAATAGCGCCTACTTTTATAGGTTCGTTAACTTCAGTAATCATAACTCTCTCCAAAAATCATTTATCTAATTGTCTTATTACCGCAGTTACCTTGCCAATGATACTCACCTCTGATTGTCCCTCTTTAATGACAATCGGCTTCATCGTTGGATTTTCAGGTTTCAATTGGATCGTGTCATCGTGTTTATAAAATCGTTTTACCGTGGATTCGCCATCGATGAGGGCCACTACGATATCGCCGTTATTGGCTACCGGCTGTGGAACAACAAGGACAAGATCGCCTTCCAGTATATGGGCATCAATCATGCTGTCTCCGACTACCCGCAAAAGAAAGGTATGGTTGTTACGGTACACCATTTTGTCTATCGAAAGGTAGCCTTCGATGTCTTCTATGGCTGGATGGGGTGTGCCTGCCTGAACCCTTCCCACAATAGGTACAGACCGTACCCCTGCGCCTCTGGCGGACATATCGACAACCTCAATAGCCCGTGGGCTGTTAAATTGTCGCCTGATGTATCTTTTGCGCTCCAGGATGTCAAGGTACTTACTAACAATGTTGGTACTGGAAAGCCCCAGCCCGTCCATAAGCTCTCGTACCGTAGGCGGATAACCTTTTTCCTGAAGATATTCTTTTAGATAAGACAGAAAACCGGTCTGTTTTTCAGTCAGTATCGAATTTGATGATTTTGGTTTATTGGTGTTCATACGTTCACCAACTATATTCTTGTATACCTCTTTTGTCAATTCCTAATTGATATATTTTTAGGTGTGAATACAATTACTGCCAGAAGGTATTTTATAATAGTTCACCGCAGAGAACGCGGAGAAATAAAGGGAATGGGGAAGTTTTGTATAATTTTTCTAATTTATTCCTGGCACACAACTTGTTTTTTATCGGATATTCTGCTTTTATCAGGATATACAGGTCTTTATAATAACTTGTTAAGCAGAATTATAATGATGAGAAAAATATCAGAGATTATCATCGAAATTGCTATACAAGGACTGAAGGATGAGAATTACGTCCATTCGGAAGTCATGCACGCTTTGATGTTTCTTGCCCACGTGGCCTGGAACCGAGATACAAAGTCCCCCGACTATTTGCCGAAGAATCAATACCTGGAGCATCTAAAACAATTTCAAATGGTTTGAAGTTATTCTCGTGCAGATTGAGAGAAGTTAAAAATTGATATGCAGAGCGCACGTACAGAAGTGACTGTTGCCAATGCGACACAGACAAGAGATAGTATTTTGTAAGTAGTATAGTATCAGAAAGTTAAAATGGAGACGAGGGGAATCGAACCTTCCGTCAAAAAATACTAAGTTGTTTATTTTAAATTACTTAGAATTTTAATACCTTCAAAAATACCGTCACCAATGTGTCACCAGATATTAAAGAACATCAACGAGAGCATCCTTTAAAATAACGTTTAATTTTGGATGTTTGATATCTAGGATAAGTTCTATAACTTCTTTTATATTGTGGATAGATTCTTCAATAGTTTTTCCTTGGGTAAAGCAATTTGAGTGTTCTGGACATTGGGCAATGTAAAACTTTTCACCTTTCCAAATTTCTACTGTTAATGTGTTCATTGTTAATAATCTCCATTAAGAAATAATTTGTTTAAAGATATTCCATTCAACACCTATCTCTTTTGCTATAAGTCTTGCGGTGTCACGGTCGATTTCTTTGTGCCTTCCGATAGGTATATTTATTTTTTTGTTGGTATAAATCGAATGGTTACTACCTTCTCTTAGGAATTCAAATCCATATTCTTTTAAAGCTTTGATGATTTTTACTCTTTTATAGCTCATCTCAGAATTATAACATACCTTTCAAAAAGTTATATGGAATAGTTTATTGAATGCATAAGCATTCGTTGTTTCTTAATGCTCGGCTTACGGCTCAAGCTGCGGTGCATCAGGATATCCTTTGGGCAGTCGCCAGCTTCAAGCCGTTGTTAGGCCACACCAGTTACTGAATTGGCTTGGCATCGGGGGGCGGACCCTCTGTTGTAATATAAGCTTCGGACAGAATACTCACCCATCTTTCCCTTATCTCTTCCGACAGGTCTTTCGTCTTATTGGTATATATAAGGCTAAATACGTTTGTCCTGCCATACAATAATCTTGTTATAGAATGCTCATCCGGGTTTGGCGGACAATTAACAGTATTTATTTCGTAGAGTATGCTGTTATTGTCCTGACTTATAACATGAAAACTGGCTTCAGGACACCTTTTCTTTCGCATTTCCAGTTGCTGCTTGTAAGCATCTTCCGGACTCTTGGGGAAATTCTTCTTCCAAGTATTGAACATTTCCAAGGCTTCTGTCCAATCTTCGATTGATTGTCCTTCGTACACGAATCTCGTTAAATATGCATTCCCAAAATCAAACTCTTTATGGTACTTATACTGACTGAACTCCTTCATTGGCATATCACGAGTCCTTAAATATTCTCTTGGTCCTGATAACGTTGCACACCCATCCATTATTCCTGCCATGCATAGAAACATGATTATCAGCGCGAATTTTTTCATACCAGTGCCCTCACAATTAGGATTTGTTAATAAATTAACCTTACATATTCTCGCTCCATTTTATCCATAAAATTTCTCGATGAGTGATGAAATTCTACTTTTTCGTCAAATATATAGGGTTGTGTCCCTATTTATAACTTTTTTTTTATCTTTTTTTTAAAGCCATCTGCAAATTCTTACACCCGTCCTCATACCCCATCTCACATGCCTTTTTAAAATTAGAGATTGCACTGTCCATATCACTTTTCATTTCATAGGCAAGCCCACGATTGTAGTAGGCCATGGCAAAATTGTAGTAGGCCATGGTATCATTCAGATCTAATGCAATCACCTTATTATAATCCTCAATCGCCCTGTCATATTGTCCTTTGTTTTTATAGATAATCCCACGATTGTTGTAGGCCATGACATCATTCGGGTCTAATGCAATCGCCTTATTATAATCCTCAATCGCCCTGTCATATTGACCTTTATTATCATAGGCAAGCCCACGATTGTAGTAGGCCATGGCAAGATTCGGGTCTAATGCAATTGCCTTATTATAATCCTCAATCGCCCTGTCATTCTGATCTTTATAATCATAGGCAAACCCACGACTGCTGTAGGCTATGGCAAGATTCGGGTCTAATGCAATTGCCTTATTATAATCCTCAATCGCCCTGTCAT
>CAYJME010000242.1:0-4742 GCA_964370795.1 uncultured candidatus Brocadiaceae bacterium | reverse complement strand
AGAAATTGGTAGGTCAACCGTCTCGGTTGACCAAATCAAAAGCAACAAGCGGATAGTGGACAAGCGAGACGCTTGTCCTACCAACACCGATTCAAAAACCACATGAATACAATGAAAATTCCTATACAACTAAATTAATCCCCCTAGAAAAAGGAGACAAAGGGGGTTATCTGTATACTGGAACGTTGATTACTCTTCTGGCATCTCAAAGAGAGTAACCGTATAAGACGTTGTTGTACCATTACGCTCAACATCAACGGTACAGCTATCCCCAAATTCTTTGCCCTGGAGGTGATGAACCAATTCCATGACACCCCGCACGGTTCGCCCATCAATCGACAGGATAACGTCACCCACGGTAATTCCTGCCTTTTCAGCGGGACTCTTTGGAGTCACCTCCTGAACAAGCAATTTACTGTCGGGGGTCTTCTTAAGTTGCACCCCTAAATAAATCCTCTTTTTTTGCAACCCGACCGGAGGTATAACCCAGACAAAATCAGCGGGTTCCAAAGGAATGTCTGTCATAAACATATCCTGATCGGCGGAGGGTTTGTTTTCTTGAAATTCTGCAGGATAAATTGTGTAATAAGGTAAAAAAGTCCGGCGAAATACCCTCTTTGGAATACCAAAATCGTAAACTATATGGCCGTTTCCCACAAAGGCAATGAACTTTTTATCCTTGCCCTCCCAGGAAGATAAATAGTCTACGATTGTTTGCGCCATATACTCTTCCCAGAGACTCTGCACTTCATTATACCGGTCCAAATCTGCGGTTCGGTCAACATGAGATTGAATAATTTTTTCGAGATAGACCTTGTGAAAAAAATCAGATGTATCCATCTCGGGTAATCGCTTTTTCTCTTCCTCGCTTAATTCTTTTAGCCCCTTTTTGCTCACCATCCGCACCACGTCTTTGGGGGCATTTAATGCGATGACCGGAATTTTCTTTTCGCGGACAAAATCAAAAATACCTTTATATAAATAATAATCATAACCCCACTCGGTATCCCAGTGCGTATCGTCTATAAATTTCTTTTCATCAATCTCGCCGGCAACCCACTGATCTAAAAAAGGTTGATATGGCTTTGTGAACATCTCCATGCCAATAACCATGTTGTTTCCAAATTTCTCATAACACGTCTTCAGCACCTTTAACTGTATATCATGAGACACCTGGTTTGCATGAGTTTCGCCAACATAGAGGATACCGGCAGACTCGAAAAACCGCGTCAAATCAGAAAACTTTACTTTAATACCCGTCGGGATGTGAATAATATCATCCACAGCCACCTGCGATGGAAAATTATTTATCCTGTTTGCTTCTGAAAATACGTTCATAGGTAATAAGAGGAAAAAGGTTAAAAAGGCTAACAACGCCGGGCCAAAGTTCTTTGCCCACAAATGCCTGGCAAGACTCTTTACAACCCGGAAGGTAGTGAAACCTATGGGCGATAATTCAGGGAAAATGAAATCATTCATCCTCACATCGGACAATGACTCTCCTAACACCTCTATCTTTGACAAATTTTGTTCTCCTATATTATATAGTTTAGCTGTTTTCAAGAGGGGAACCTGAGAGGGCTGGGCGTTGAGAATCTCCGCTACAACACGATCTATTGCAATGCCATCGATTCCTCCCAGAATTAATGATACCTGACGCGGTATACCCCCTGTAGGTCCATGTTTTTCCATGGACATAACAGCATCCACGAGCGTGAATGTCGGTTTTACCATATTATAATTGGCCAGGAGCATCCCGGTATACCATGCAAGGTCATCCTTTGATTTGAAATGCCACCACGCCTTTTTTTTACCGGGAACGCATCCAAACATATTCTTCACCGCAGCAGTATAGAGTATCTGGCCATGCACCTTAAGCTTTGGAAGATTAATAATGGCGTCCGCATCTAACGCCCGGCCCGAAACCGTGAGGGAAAATGATTGTTCACCACAGAGCGCTTTTACCCTTCGCGGCGTATCAAGCTCGACAATTTCAATTCCATGTTTTTCTGCGAATCGGTCTAAGCCTATCCGTTTCGCAATCTTTTTCACCGCGCCAAAGGCCGGACTGTCCCCAATAATAGGGGTCGCTCCCAAATCCAATACCTTTTTGGCAACCGCCTCTATAATGGCCGGGTGAGTGATGATACATTCCTCCGGGGCACTCTCCTTCAGAAAATTGGGTTTTAATAATACCCTCATTCCTTTTTTTATGAGTTTATCAATACCGCCGAAGTGTTCGAATGTCCGGTCAATAGCCGCCGAAACCTTTTCTTTATCGTAGTCCGTACAACGGACCACCGAGACACCCGTCATTTTTGTCATGGATAACATGCTTTGATTTCATGGTTACGTGATATAATAAATAAAAATTATACTATACTAATTTTCTACTATTAATCAAATACTCATTTTTGTCAGGCAGGACTTATTCATAAAATAAATCTCAAACCGTTTCGATATAAAATTTCTGATGCTCCGTTAGACGAAAAACTTTCTTAGGGAGAAAATAATGCTCTTCAAAAAAGAAGTCTGTTGTGACTCTTCGCAAGCTATTGAAAAGGAATGGGTGGAAACCAATGGCATTGGCGGTTACGCATCATCCACAATTATTGGGGCAAACACAAGACGGTACCACGGCCTGCTCATGGCGGCAACAAGACCGCCGCTTGGACGTACCTTAATGCTCTCAAAGCTTGAAGAATTCCTCTGTTTTGAAGGACAGGAGATCCCCCTTTCTACCAATATCTATCCGAACGCCATATATCCTGAAGGGTATAAAAATCTTGTCCAGTTTAGCTTAAAACCAATCCCCACCTTCAATTATTCCGTGGGTGGAATGAATATACAGAAGATGGTGTTCATGGTTCAAGGGGAAAACACTACCGTGATTTTATACCGTGTAGTTGCGGCACGGCGGATCGCTTCCACATTAAAAATACGGGTCATGATTGCATTCCGTGATTATCACAGCCTTACCCATGAAAACCCCTTTCTTAAAACTGAATATAAACACACGGCAACCGGGATACGCATACAACCTTACGAATCGCTTCCCCCCATGTACACCTACCATAATGCCCAGTCCATGGATAATGCCCAATTCTGGTATAAAAATATGGAATACCCAAAGGAGATTGAACGCGGTCTGGATGCACATGAGGATCTTTTCAGTCCTTTCACCCTTTGCTTTGATTTATCAAAAGGAACGGATTTCTATGTAGTTGCATCTACCCATGAATATGACACGGTAAACGTCCAAAAACTCCTTAATAAGAAACTCAACCGGAAGAAACAGGGACATGCGATGCAACAAGTCTGCAAGCAGAATCCTTCACCCGCGCCCTCCAACGCTTCTGCTCCCCCGCTTCATTCAACACAAAACGCAGATGGGCATGGGAATAAGGTGACAGAGGAGAAAAAACTTGATCATCTGGTTGACTCACTGTTATCCGCCTCCGATAGTTTTATCGTCAAACGGGAACAAGACAAAAAGAGCATCATCGCCGGTTACCACTGGTTTGGCGACTGGGGACGGGATACGATGATCTCATTACCAGGGCTTGCCCTTGTACAGGGGAGATTTGAAGAGGCCAGGGAGATATTACTTTCCTATGCACACTATGTAAGCAATGGAATGATACCCAACCGATTCCCTGATTACGGCGAGACGCCTGAATATAATACCGTTGACGCATCCTTATGGTACATCAATGCGGTCTATCAATACCTGCGATTTGCAAAAGATTTTAATACTATCCAAAAAGATTTGTATGGCGTATTGAAAGAAATAATTGAGTATTACAGGAAAGGCACACGATACAATATTCACATGGACACAGACAGCTTGATTTACGCAGGCTCAGAGGGTGTTCAATTGACCTGGATGGATGCTAAGGTAGGCGATTGGGTTGTGACGTCTCGCAGGGGAAAGGCCGTAGAAATCAACGCACTCTGGTATAATGGTTTAAAGATCATGTCGTTCCTTGCACGCGAAATGCGTCTGATGGGTGAAAGCGCTGAATATAACTCCCTGGCGCTCAGGGTACACGAATCCTTTAATAGCCTTTTCTGGTTTGAAGAGGGTCAATACCTTTATGATTATGTTGATGGTGAAACAAGAAATTCTGCCATCCGTCCAAATCAGATATTTGCCGCGAGTTTGCCTTATTCGATGTTATCATTAGCAAGGCAGCGGGCCGTAATTAAAATAGTGCAGGAACACTTATTAACGCCTTATGGTCTCCGATCCCTTTCACCAAAAGATAAAGAATACATCGGCCGTTATTATGGGAACGTTTGCGAGAGAGACAGGGCATACCATCAGGGCACCGTATGGGCGTGGTTAATAGGCCCGTATATTTCTGCCTACGCCCGGGCTTATACAGCTCAGAAAGATACCACAACCTCTATCAAGGAACTGCTCAAACCATTCTATACCCATCTCCTTGAGGCCGGGTTAGGGACAATCTCTGAAATCTTCGATGGCAATCTACCGCATACCCCACGGGGATGTATTTCTCAGGCGTGGAGTGTCGGAGAGATCCTGCGGGCGTATTTTGAGCATGTGTATGGACTTGAGGATGGTTAAAGATGTACGAAAAGACTTTTATTACATGAGAGGGGATTGCTTCGGGAAAGACCCTCGCAATGACACCGGGGGGGCTTAGAGCTTGTCATTAAATAACATGAACTATTTTCCCACATATTGCATAGTGCAGCATAGCCGCAACCAAATAGAC
>CAYJME010000241.1:0-4751 GCA_964370795.1 uncultured candidatus Brocadiaceae bacterium | reverse complement strand
AATCAATATTTTGTTCACTTATAGTGATTGTGAGCGAAAGTATGCTGAATAGTTACGATTTATATGCATTTACAGCACTATCGGACTAATTCATGGAATATTTATTTTCAGCTATACGGTAAAGGGTTCTCCATACAACGCGGTTGAAGAACACAACAAAGGCGGACATGGTTAATACTGCGCCTGTTAAGAGAGCAAAATCGGCACTTTCCGCTGATTGGCTGATCATGGCGCCAAGTCCCTGAGTCGAAAGTGTTTTTCCTCGAAACATGGTATATTCTGCGACAATGCTCGCATTCCACGCCCCGCCGGCGGCCGTTACCCATCCTGTTACCAGGAAAGGAAAAACAGAGGGTATATAAAGATTTTTTATTCGCTGCCAGAGACTCATATGGAAAAGTTTCGATGTTTCACGTAAGTCTGCGGGTATGGATAGAGTGCCGGCTATTACGTTAAAGAGGATATACCACTGTGTGCCCAGCAACATGAGGATGACGCTTCCGTATGCGAGGCCAACGCCAACTTTATGTAAAAAGATAATGATGAGCACAAACAGCATGGGCGCCGGGAAGGATGCGACAACCTGAATTACGGGCTGAAATATACGTGAAAGTTTTGAAGAAAGTCCGATTGCAATTCCCGCAGGCAGTGTCCACAATGTCCCGATTGCTACGGCTGATAATACCCTGGATAAGGTAAGACATCCGTACCATACGATGCGACGCCAATCTGATAAGGATATTGACTGCAGCATGTGGTACAGTTTCCAGCATCCGAATCCAAAAACACAGACAAAGGCAGCGTATATCGTCCAGATAAATATACGTAATACAAAATGTGTTTTTGTCGATTCTTCCCCTACCGTCTTTTTTTTAGAGAAGAGAACATTAAGTCCAAAATTTATAAAGAAACTGAATATGCTGCTTATATACCCTAAGAGGCCTGCCTTTCTCAGCCAATTCAGGAAAAATGAAGATGTGGCAACTTGTGAGCGTGTGTCTTCTATCTTGAATTTTTGAGACCATGCGACTAAGGGTCTCCATAGAAACAGGTCGAGAAATACAATCATCGTAATCATGGCAGCAACGGCATATCCCATTGCCGGAATATCTCCGTGGCTGACTGCCACACTCATGTAAGAACCAACGCCGGGGAGACGGAAATCGTGATGTCCCAGCACAAATGCCTCGCTGACCATCAGGAAAAACCAGCCGCCGGACATGGACATCATACTATTCCACACAAGCCCAATAGCGGCGTAAGGGACTTCAATCCATTTGAATGACTGCCACCAGTTAAACCTGAACGTACCGGCCACCTGTCTCATATCAGCAGGTACATTGCAGATGGAGTGGTAAAAGCTAAACGTCATGTTCCATACCTGCCCGGTGAAAATCATGATGATGGCAGCGAGTTCCAGGCCAATATTTGACTGATGAAATATACCTACCAGAGATAGGACAAGCCCGGGCATGAATCCGAGGACGGGGATACTCTGGAGGACGTCGAGGAGTGGCACGAGTACCTTTTCTGCTACCTTATCTTTTGCAGCCCAATAACCGTACATCAGGGTAAATACCAATGAAAGTCCATATGCGAGAATACCACGCACCATGGAAAAGAAGGTATATTTCGGCAAGGCCCAGGGATTGAGGTCAATCTCGACCACGGGGCTCCAGACACCCGTCCATTCTTTTTTGACTGATACCAACCCATAAAAAAGGCCTGCAATGCCGAGTATAAGAAAAAAATCTATCCACCGGAAACGAAACGGCCTGTGGGGAATTGCAAAACCACCCCATATTTTATAGAAGATTTTTGCTACGTGATTTGACATGGAATAATTATTTTATTTCCTCTTCTTGCCTTAAAGTATTTCTGTGCATTTCCCTGATTGACAGAAACTTCTAAAAATCCTGCGCTACCAAAGAGGATAAGGGGTTTGGCTGTTTCTCCATCCACATAGGTATTGCTTAACCCAATGATTTTTCTTTTCCCTATGGTTACTTCCAGGTGTTTTTCCGCAGTCTTTAAATCCCTTATGTTTTTTTTTGTAATATTGGTTATAAGGTTTCCGAATCGGTCTATCGATATAATCTGGCCAATGGTCTGTCCCATCTTTGTTCGGATGGGTTCAGGGATGTCAAGTTTGTTTAATTGCTGAATGTGTATACCCAGTTGTTGAGGGTTAACGCCACAGGATACATACGCTGCAATGGGTGCGAATACGTCCCTGCCGTGGAATGTACGGGAAGGCTTTTGGAGGAAGTATGTGGTATTTGTTATACGAATGATTTCTTCCGGTGATTCTTCCTGTATGATGAAACTGAGGATTCCATTATTCGGTACAAGGAAGAAGTAATCCCGTATTTTAACGCAAACAATATCCCTTTTGCCGCCAACGCCCGGGTCGACCACTGCCGTGTGTATAGTCCCTTTTGGGAAATACTTGTACGATGTGTAAAGGAGGTATGCGCCGCGAAACACGTCCTGTGGGGGAATTTCGTGGCATATATCGATTATATGCGCACAGGGATTAATTCCCGCAATAACGCCCTTCATGATCCCCACGTATGCATCCTGAGAGCCGAAGTCCGTTAATAGTGTGATTATAGAGGAATGACGCATAGATAGATAGTTGGGGATATTCACAAAGTTTGTTTTTTTATCTGTTTTCGTGTTTATGTGTGCCTGCCTGAACATAAAAATACGGTAACGATAAAATATTTTGATTTCAAGAATATTCTCACACGGGAATTTACTTCCTGGTTTTCTTAAAATGAAGTAAAGTATGGGGCAATGGATATGTTTTTGTTGATAGTCATCATCATTTTTGTTTCAATGTCTTTTGAGAATTCGAGAAAAAACAACCTCCTGATTTCCCCCTTTGAAAAGGGTGACGATAAAGGGTGCGCTTGATTAAATCAGGTCGGTTACATATTAAGGCCAGATTTTGCATGAAACGGGGGGGAGTATGGATTACATTCCAAATACCGAACGTGATAAAGAATTAATGATGAAGGAAATGGGAGTATCTTCTTTTGATGCGCTTTTAAGCGATATTCCTGAATCCTTGAGGAAGTTTTCGTTGGCACTTCCACCGGGTCTTTCTGAACCGCAGGTATTAAGGGTATTAAAAGACCTCAGCAATAAAAATACAAACACGGAAAAATATATTTCCTTTTTAGGCGCCGGAGCCTATGAACACTATATCCCAACTGTTGTAGACCACCTGGCGTCAAGGGGTGAATTTTTTACATGCTATACGCCCTATCAACCGGAAGTAAGCCAGGGCACACTCCAGGTCATTTACGAATTTCAAACATTAATGTGTGAGTTGACAGGTATGGATGTGGCGAATGCATCCATGTACGACGGCTCAACTGCCCTTGCAGAAGCAGCCCTGTTATCTCTGCGTTTGAAGGAAAAGAACAAGATTATCTGCTCGCGTGCAATTCACCCGGAATACCGTCAGGTAATCAGAACATATCTAGAAGGATTGCATACAGAAATTGTTGAAATAGATACGCTAGAAGGAACAACGGATATCGGGCAATTAGAAAAGGCGGTGGACGACAGGACTGCCGCCGTGCTTGTCCAAAATCCAAACTTCTTTGGTTATATAGAAGATATGGAGGCCATCTCGACAATTACCCATAAGTACGATACGCTCTTTATAGCCTGTGTAAATCCCATTTCCCTGGGCATATTAAAGCCACCCGGTGAATACAACGCGGACATCGCAGTCGGAGAAGCGCAGGTGTTGGGAAATTATTTGAATTATGGCGGGCCATATCTGGGTTTCTTCACGGTAAAAAAAGACCTCCTGCGCAAGATGCCGGGCAGAATTGCTGGCGAGACGGTGGATAGCAGGGGGAATCGGTGCTTCGTTCTTACCCTGCAGGCCAGAGAGCAGCATATCCGGCGAGAGAAGGCAACTTCAAATATCTGCACCAACCAGGCGCTCCTTGCATTACGGGCATGCATCTACCTCTGTGCATTAGGAAAAAAGGGCATGGCAGAAGTCGCTAACCTGAATATTCAAAAAAGTCATTATGCGCTTGAAAGATTATGTACATTGGATCTCTTTGAACCAAAGTTCCAAAAGCCTTTTTTTAATGAGTTTGTTTTAAAGTCTAAAGACGGTTTCCGTATAAATAAAGCGCTGGAGCATTTACTTAAGGAAGGGATTATTGGCGGATTAGAAATTTCCGGATGGTATCCTGAGTTGTCAGATTGTTTGCTTTTATGCGTAACAGAGACGAAAACCAGAGAATCCATCGAGAGGTTAGTTATAGAATTGGGTGAATTATGGTAAACAGTCGGATAATGTTGTTACCATGTAACTTCAATATAAGTCATTTTATTATACGATGCAAAAGGGCTTATTTTGTTCTGACAACAATTTTACTTGAAACTTGATGTGTCGTTTGCTATTATGCATTTGCGTATTTTTTGCCAGAATTAATATTAAAAGTAGTAATGTAAGGCATTAGAAACTTAAAGTACACCAGAAGGGGGTATCCAATGTCTAGTTGTGGATCAAAAGCAAAAGCAGTAATGGTTGTATTGGTAGGCGTTTTCGGACTACTATGTGTTGGTTTCGGAGTTTCGGTTACAGAAAAGTATAGATTGCAAAAAGAGCGAGTGCATGCCCTTGAAAGACAGCTGAGGGCGGGGAGAACTGAGGTTCTGAAAGTCCCGGACCTTATGGAGAATTTGGACAAGGTTGAGGTTGCAAAGAAAGAGGT
>CAYJME010000240.1:2116-4755 GCA_964370795.1 uncultured candidatus Brocadiaceae bacterium | reverse complement strand
ACGTATAGGAACTCCATCTACGTATAAACTATTGGGTGATTGGACGTAAATCTGATTTCTTGTGGGTTGTCCAGTACCGGCGAATATGCCAGTTTCCATTATGGGGGTATCAGTTTTGGTGGTATCAGTACCCATACGGAATCTATCATGGTCAGAGTTCAAATCTTCCAAAAATTTGTTATTATCAGGAGGTGCTATTTTTTGAGGAGTCGAAATCAAATTCTTTAATAAAAATGCCTCTGTAGAAAGAAGTTGTCCTATCGATTTAACATATTCATGATAGAAATCCCGCGCCTTTATTTTTTCTAAGCCTGGCTCATCAAATATTGAGTACAATAGCTTCTTTAACATTTTCACATATAAATATTCTGTAACAACCCCGTATAAATAGGGAGGTGAGTCAACCGAATGTGGGTCGCCACCTTCCCACATATAGTATACCAATGGTGAGCCCAGATTCGGTGTGCCAACCATTGCAAACTTACGTATATCATGCCGGTCCTTGTACCAGTCCTTTCCATTATAACCTTGAATGTAAGTACGTACCAGGAGTCCGCCCATACTATGGGCTATGATATCAACCGTCTTCTTTCCCGTCCTTTGTTTTGCCGCATCGATGCATGGTATAAGATATTTTTCCACTGTTTCATCTAATGGAATCCGCCAATCATAAGGACATGGTAAAATGATATTAAAATTTCTATACCCCTCTTTCCATAATGCCTCCATTAAGCGAAACCACCCGGGCATATTAACAATATAACCCAAATTAAAGTCATGCAATTCTAAATCATTAGCATCTGCCGGATATTCAGCAGGAAGGTGCGGATATATAATACCCCTTGATCGAGAGCCCATAATTCCCGGAACCAGGATTACAGGATTGTGAACCTCATCGATCCCAAGTGGAACTATGGTAGGCGGAGTACTGAAGCTTGTTCGATCATCAGGAACAAATAGTTTAATCAGGTCGCTCGATTTGCCATTGTATTCTGCAGTGAGGGAATAAAAGCCGCTGGGAATATTTGTAAAAGAGTATTTCCCCTGGTTATCTGTGATTGCGGGATACTTAATAGAAACGTTTCGTTGATTCTGATTTTCAGAATAATTCCCTTGTGGTTTAGAAACTGCTTCACTCTTTTCAAGATAAACATTAGCGCCGGAGAGCTTCTTTCCAACATTATCCCAAACCTCACCCATTAATTTCCCCATGCCGGAACCCTGTCCAATAACATCAAAATCATTGCTTGTCCCTGACCTTCCCCCACCGCTTGCGCCCAGGTGTATACCACTCCCAGCCTCATAGAGGGTCATATTCCCTGTCCACTGTCCCTGAGTAAGGGAAGCGCTTATTGGGTATATTGCGCCTGCATTGCTCCATAAAGATACTTCCCCATTAAAATCTGTCTGTATATTCCCATTGGTATCCTTTGCCGTTATGGTCACTTCAAAGGGCTCGCCAACGGTCTGGGGAGAATTGATAGGGGAAAAAGAGAGGTTAAAGGGGTTTTGCAGAAAGATTACCGTCCAGCTTCGAGACAAAGACATCTCCTTCACCATTATAAGAAGCATCATTATAAGAAGCATCATAAGCTCCCGCAGTTGTTGGAAAATTTGAAGAAAAAGTTATTCCAGATACATATATATTTTCACTTGAGTCTATTGCTAAAGAATAACCACTTTCACTGCTATCGGAACCACCCAGGTATGTTGAGACAAGAAGGTTTGTTAATGAACCATTGAGTTTTGATATGAATGCATCACCATTTCCACAAGAAGTATCATACGCACCACTGGTTGTTGGAAAGTCTGAGGAATCAGTACCACCAGTTACATAGATATTTCCCCCTGAATTTATTGCTAAAGAAAAGCCCCATTCCTCTCCATCAGCAGAACCTCCCAAATATGTGGATGCAAGGAGGTTTGTTAACAACCCATTGAGCTTTGATATAAAAACATCAGCAATACCACCATTATAAGAAGTATCATAAGCGCTAGGTGTTGTTGGAAAGTTCAATGAGCGAGTTTCACCCGTTACATAGATATTTCCATCTGAATCTATCGCTAAAGAAAAGCCATAATCACTACCAGAATCTCCCAGATATGTGGATGCAAGAAGATTTGTTAATGACCCACTAAGCTTTGATATAAAAGCATCACCATCACCATTATAAGAAGTATCATAAGCGCCAGAGGTTACTGGAAAGTCCGAAGAATAAGTCAAACCAGTCACACAGACGTTTCCGCTTGGGTCTATTGCTAACGGAACATATAAATACTCAGAAGCAGAGCCACCCAAATATGTAGATGCTAGAAGATCTGTTAATGATCCATTGAGCTTCGATATGAAGGCATCCATATCTCCATTATAAGAAGTATCATAAGCACTAGGGGTTGTTGGAAAATCCGATGAGCTAGTTCCACCAGTTACATAGATATTTCCCCCTGATTCTATTGCTAAAGAATATCCATAATCACTATCAGAACCTCCCAGATATGTAGATGCAAGGATGCTTGTTAACGAGTCATTGAGCTTTGATAT
The DNA here is from genome assembly GCA_964370795.1 of uncultured candidatus Brocadiaceae bacterium. GTDB lineage: Bacteria > Planctomycetota > Brocadiia > Brocadiales > Brocadiaceae > JAHFOW01. The sequence goes on along the minus strand of CAYJME010000240.1, from coordinate 2,213 downwards.
GAAGACACCACTACCTCCGTTATAAGAAGTATCATAAGCACCAGGGGTTGTTGGAAAATCCGATGAGCTAGTTCCACCAGTTACATAGATATTTCCC
>CAYJME010000240.1:0-2016 GCA_964370795.1 uncultured candidatus Brocadiaceae bacterium | reverse complement strand
CCTGAATCTATTTCTAAAGAAAAGCCATAATCATGAGAAGAGCCACCCAAATACGTAAATGCAAGGAGATTTGTTAATGACCCATTGAGCTTTGATATGAATACATCACCATTTCCGTTATAAGAAGTATCGTAAGTACCAAGTATTGTTGGAAAGTCAGAGGAATAAGTCCCACCAGTCACATAGATATTTCCCACTGAATCTATTTCTAAAGAAAAGCCTAAATCATATTTAGTCCCTCCCAAATATGTAGACGCCAGCAGTGGGTCGATGATGAGGTCTTTGGTCTTGTCGTAGGAGGCGACGGTGAAGGAGTAGATGCGGGAATCGTGTCCGTTGTCCGTGTCCGTTGGTTGGAATCGTTTGTCGTGTCCGTTATCCGTGTCAGTATTCATTGGGTCTTTTACGGACGACGGTTCCCGGTCACGGATCGCGTACTTCACCTCCACCCTCTTGCCATCAATCACCTGATAAGCAACGGGTTTTGTGAATTTTACCGGTCCCATCGCTGTTTCTGCCACAAGTTGGCCTTCTTCATCAATCCACAAACTATCTGTCCACACAGGCAGGCTCGCCCCATCTCCCTGCCCCTGGCCGACCATAAAGGTCGGCGCTACGTCTCCATCGCTGGTATACAACCCCCTTGCCTCCTTTTCGTTCGACTGAGCGCTCACGACGAAGTCTAAGGAGGATATGGGGGCTGGCACATTTTCTAAGGGGGAATTTGCTATGTTCTGCTTTTCTATGGGGAAATTATATTGATTATGTCCGTTATTGTTTCCAAGAAATACAACCCCCGCACCCCCTTTGTTAAGGGGGATTTTGTAGTCGCCTCCCTTAACAAAGCTGGCTCTATCGGAGAAAAGGGATGGGTTCGTTAAGGGGGTTATCCACCCCCTGAATCCCATACGTGTTAAGTTAATAAATAAAAAGATTCAATAAATAACAATGATACAACAAGATGCAATCACTATAAAGACAAAAAAGAACACGATAAATTCCCAATGTTGCTCCGAGGATTTATACGAATTGCAGTATTTGTAAAGCGAGGTTTGCAAACTATTGAGGTATTGTTTGCCGATGTCAGGAAAAGCCACAGGAGTTTCGCGGTAATTATAACACAATAATTGAAAGCGGGTTGTCAATACCCGCTTTTTTATGGTAGAATAACCGATAGCCGTAATAATGCTATCGGTATATTATAGAAAGGAGAAACATATGACAGCAGAAAAAAAACGTATCACTCAGTTAAAGGAAAGATTGTTTAAGCTGGCGACTGTTCTACCAGGAAGCCTTAGCAAGCAGTGGAATGTGTGTGGTTCACCCGGATGTAAATGCAAGAATCCGGCTAACCCGGTTAAACACGGTCCTTATTACCAGTTGAGTTACACGCTGAAGGCGAAGAGTTCTACCGTGTTTGTGAAAAAAGCCGCTCTGAAAGAAGTCCGTGCCAGGATTAAACGTCACAAAGAATTCAGAGAATTGTGCGACTCTCTGGTTGAGGCATACGTTGCCGATTTTCGCAAACACGGTATTGAGGAGGTTCAATCATGATTACTGAAAAGATATTCTCTCGTGTATTAAAAAAAACTCCTGTCCCAACTGGCAAAGACGACAGAGTTCATTAAAAGAAAAAGGAAATTTAGCGCATTCGAATTTGTTTTGTTGATGACGGTTGGGCAGATGTCCATGGTTCATCCATCCCTGGCTGGTATGGTCGAGGCAGTCCGCGCCAAAATAAGCAGGGTTGCCTTGCATCAGCGGTTCACAGCAAAGGCAGTGGAATTCCTTCTGTCGTGTCTGAAAATGGTTCTTGAATATTCTGTTCGTCCCGCCAGCATCACGCCCACTGCCCTTGATGCCTTCAGGCGTGTACACATTTTTGACAGTTCGGGTTGGGATATCGATCCCAAACTCAAACATGTCTTGCCAGGTTCAGGCGGCGGGGCATCCGACGCTAATTGCAAATTGCAGGCTGGCTATGAATACAAGAGTGGCAGACTTGGCTTTTTTGCA
>CAYJME010000239.1:0-4780 GCA_964370795.1 uncultured candidatus Brocadiaceae bacterium | reverse complement strand
AGCTTAAAATATTATTGTACTTTTTACCCAGGGCGTTGCCCTGGGCTTTCCTATGTAAGCCCTTCGGGCTTTTATTTAAAATGGAGGGTTAAAAATATTTGTACCTATGCTTAAAGCATTTATAAAATATGACTAAAATTCAACTATTTAAAATGTGAAATAAACAAGTGATTTTATAAGTCAATAAATATTAAACAGTTACAACTTCTTACCCTCGTAGACAGACTAACTTGTGGGACATCATAAGAAGCCCCAAAGGGGCTCTCATAAGGTAGCCCAGGGCAAGGCCATGGGAAAAAGAAATGGAGCAGAATTAAACCCTGAAATGGTTATATAATAAGGAATTTGGTTTCTCAATATAGTGTGAACAAGGAAGTTTGTTAACGATTGGGACATTGTTTTCCATCCGTTGTTATTACGCTCTTTCAGAGCTTAAAATATTATTGTACTTTTTACCCAGGGCGTTGCCCTGGGCTTTCCTATGCAAGCCCTTTGGGCTTTTATTTAAAATTGAAATATCTTTCCTTAATTCAATGACATTGGGATTCTTTGGAGCCGACTGTTTGTACCATTGAATACGAATACTTTCAAAAAACTAAATTGATATAATTGTTACAATATTTTATTCCTGTCAAAAATTATCCAAAATATTAGACACGGCTGTCCATGCATGTGGATTATACTTATACCTGAATTCAGCAATCGGCCACGAATAAACATAAACACGAATAAATACAAACACTATAAAGAGATTACCGATATTTTTCTTTTCATCAGAATAGTGAAACCTCATATCGCTGTAAGTCATTAAATTTTCGTGAATATTCGTGGCTAAATCCATTTTTTAGACACTATTTTGATTAAAAAAATAACGGATGCCCACCTTCTTTCGAAGGAAACATCCGTTATCATTATGCAGACCTCAAAAAAACCTTAACCGGTCATTGCGAAGGCCTTGCCTGAAGCAATCTTTCCCAATTAATATTGCTTCGCTCCGCCCGCAATGACAGTTGGTTGAAACTCTTACCATTACAGGATAAAGCACACCGAAATTATCACACGTCCTCTCCTTCCGGCATAAGCGATATCATCTGGGGTTTTCCATTTACTGTATTTCAAATTTATTACTCTGATCGGTTATGAGCGGATTCAAAACACTCGTCACCTCTACCTTGTAATTTTTCGACTTACTCTGAGCTGCAGGTATTGTCCAACTATACGATCCAATTGTCCCAGTTCCTGTGGATGTGCTTGACACTATCGTACTATCAAAGGATCCATTTTTAAGCAGCGTTATGCTCACCATACTACCAGGATTTTCCGTGTAACTCCACTGGATCGTTTGCGTTGTTCCTACCTGCCATGGCTCTGTGCCATTTGGTGTTACCACCAGTATCGTCCCGCTTAGTGGACTGATCGTAAAATTATTACTCTGATCGGTTATGAGCGGATTCAAAACACTCGCTACCTCCACCTTGTAATCACTTGCCGGTGTGAGGGACTCCGGTATTGCCCAACTATACGATCCAATTCCCCCACTCCCGGTGGACGTGCTCGACACTATCGTGCTGTTGAGGACACCTGCTTTATATAACTTTATGCTCACCGTACTGCCAGGATTTCCCGTGTAACTCCACTGGATCATTTGCGTTGTTCCTGCCTGCCATGGCGATCCTCCATCTGGCGCAGACACCAGTATTGCATCGGGTAGACCAACAATCGTAAAATTATTACTCTTGTCCGTAATGCTACTATTAAATGTACTTGTTACCTCCACCTGGTAATCACTTGCCGTTGTCAGTGACCCTGGTATTGTCCAATTGTACGACCCACTTCCCGCACTCCCTATGGATGTGCTCGACACTATCGTGCTATCAAGAACTCCTCCTTTATATAGCTTTATATCCACCGTACTGCCAGGATTTCCCGTGTAACTCCACTGGATGGTTTGCATTGTCCCTGCCTGCCACGTCTCTCCTCCATTTGGCGTCACCACCAGTATTGCACCTGATGGACTAACCGTAAAATTATTACTCTGATCGGTTATGAGCGGATTCAAAACACTCGCTACCACCACCCGGTAATCACTTGCAGACGTGAGGGATACCGGTATTTTCCAATTATACGACCCACTTCCAGAAGTTCCCGTGGATATGACTTTTACTATATCGCTATAAAAACTTCCGGCTTTATAGAGCATTATACTTACCGTACTTCCCGGATTTCCCGTATAATTCCACTTGATGGTTTGTGTAGATCCCGCCGGCCACGTCTCTCCCCCATTCGGCGCAGACACGGTTATGGTCCCCACGAGTGCGCTGATGGTAAAATTAGCATCACTCAGATCAGTTTTGCTCGTAACCGTTGTGCTGGTTATCTTCACCTTATAATCAGTGTCCGGAGTCCGTCCCTCAGGTATCGTCCAATTATACGACCCGCTTCCTGAGCTTCCTATTGACGTGCTATACGATATCATGCTGTTATAGCTAACGCCCTTATAGAGTTCTATCTTAACCGCACTACCCACATTCCCCGTATAATTCCAATTGATGGTTTGTGTTGACCCCGCCGGCCATGTCTGACCTCCATTAGGCGTTACCACGCCTATTGAACCCGTAGACGGTGTAATCTCAAAGTTTGCGTTGCTCACATCTTTTATAGCGCTATTCGCCGTGCTTATTACCTGCACCGTATAGTCAGTATCCGGCGTCGTTCCCACCGGTATCTTCCAATTATAAGCGCCATCCACTATCGGTGTACCCGATACAATCGTCCTCTTATAATTACCGCCCTTCAGGAGATTTATCCCGACCGCACTCCCGGGATTTCCTGTATATATCCACGTTATTGTCTTCTCGTCTCCCGCTTCCCACTGCTCACCTCCATTCGGAGAACCCACCGTAATCGTACCCGTCGCCGCCCTGATCTCAAAGTTTGCGTTGCTATCGTCTTTTATCGTACTATTCGCAGCGCTTATGACCCTCACCTTATAGCCGGCGGTTCCACTTCCGGGTGTTAAATTCGTTGGTATCTTCCAACTGTACTCCTTATCGGCTGTTGGTGTATTCGAGGTGATGGTACTCTTATAAACATCTCCCTTCAGGAGATTTATCTTAACTGCCGCACCGGGATTCCCTGTAGATTCCCATGTTATATCCCGCGTATCTCCTGCCGTCCATATATCAGTGGGTCCATTCGGGGATTTCACGGTTATCGTCCCTGTTGGCGCCTTGATCTCGAAATTTCCATCACTATCATCTTTTATCGTACTATTCGCCGTGCTTATCACCTTCACCTGATAGCCGGCGGTTCCGCTCCCGGGTGTCAAATTTGACGGTATCTTCCAATCGTACGCCTTATCGGCTATTGGGGTATTCGATATAATGGTGCTCTTATAAACACCTCCTTTCAGGAGATTTATCCTGACTGCTGCACCGGGATTCTTTGTATAATTCCATGTGATCGCCTGTATATCTCCTGCCGTCCACGACTCTCCTCCATTCGGGGATTTCACGGTTATCGTCCCTGTTGGCGCCTTGATCTCAAAATTTTCATCACTATCGTCTTTTATCGTATTATTCGCCGTGCTTATTACCCTCACCTGATAACCGGCAGTTCCACTTCCCGGTGTTAAATTCGATGGTATCTTCCAACTGTATGCCTTATCAGTTGTTGGGGTATTCGATATAATGGTGCTCTTATAGACTCCGCCCTCCAGGAGATTTATCTTAACTGCCGCACCGGGATTCCCTGTATAATCCCATGTGATCACCTGTTTATCCCCCGCCGTCCACGACTCCCCTCCATTTGGGGACTTCACGGTTATCGTCCCCGTCGCTGCCTTGATCTCAAAATTTTCATCGCTTTTATCGTTTATAGCGCTATTCGCCGTGCTTGCCACCTTCACCTGATAGCCTGAGGTTCCACTCCCCGGTGTTAAATTCGACGGTATCTTCCAATCGTACAAACCACTTGTTAATGGTGTGCTTGATATGATCGTACGAGCAAAACTACCGCCTTTCAGCAGGTTTATACCGACATCCACACCGGGATTTCCTGTATAGGTCCATGTGATCGATTGCTTATCCCCCGCCGTCCACGACTCTCCTCCATTCGGGGATTTCACGGTAATTGTTGATGGGGCCTTCATCAATAAAAGTTTATTGTTTTCAACATAGCTTACGTACGTTTCCCCCGATTTCATAATTGCAAGAGAGGGAATTCCATACGATGCGCGCTGTGCGCTATTCATCTCGTCAACCGTTTGTTCCGAGATAATACCTTCGCTATCGACCTTGGCATATTTTACCTTTGTATAATATCTCGTACCTGAAGAAAGGGCATTGGAGGATGTTTCGTTTGAAACAATGTGTGCATTGCCCAATTTGTCTACCGCTAACGATGCATAGACATATTGAGAAATACCACCTTTGTTGTCTCCCGCGAAAACAACCTTCGGTGACCATTGCCCCATAGTATTTGAGACATACTTAACAGAACTCACCGTCGTTCCCTGTTGATTCAAACTACTGCTTTCATACGTGATATGTATTTTCCCCGTCGTGTCAACAACAAGGGAACTGTTCCTCCCCACCAGGAATTCACCATTGCCGCTCTCTAATCTTTCTCCATTCCACACATTACTTTCTTTTCTGGTATACATGAGACTACAAACGGTATGAGGAATTGTCTCACAGTACGATACATGTACCTTGCCGCCGGCATCTACTGCAATTGAAGTCTCGTAATCAACATTTTCAGCTACCTTTTCGGTTACCCA
>CAYJME010000238.1:0-4789 GCA_964370795.1 uncultured candidatus Brocadiaceae bacterium | reverse complement strand
ATACCTATCGGCAAAATAAATAAGCTTTATGGCCTTCATTTTATTTATCTTTCCGTCGAACTTTTTTGCAAGGTAGTTCAGGGCCTGAGCAGCTTTTTTGAAATCAAAATTGAAGTGAATACACATATATCAAATCTTGTTCTCATGTAAATGGGGATAGGATAGAATTATAACAAATTTTTTAAAATTTGTATTGATTTATTATAAGTCATTTTTGAAATTTATCAATAATCTTGTTTTCGATTCAGTCCTTCATGCAGAAACCATCCCGATTGCTCAATTTTTGGTAGGCGGTGACTACACTGCCGGGCCGACCAGATTTTATATTCTCTTCTAATGTGTGACCCTAATCTCTCCTTTAATCGTATATAAGTCAATATCTGTATCGATTTTGCCTAGTTCTCTTGAATCAGCCAACTTGAATCAGCCAATCGGGGAATAAATTCTTTCAATATTTGATAACACTCATTTTGGAAATTCCTTCTGCTTGAAGATAATAACCTAAACTTTAAATTCTTTAATATACCTTTTGAAAACGGTTTCACACGTAATCCTTTTACAGACTAAATACCTTTCAGAACTTTTAGAGAACTTTTAGGGTCCCCCATTCTTTCCCCTTTATGCCTAAACGACTAAAATCGTTGGCGGCTATTAGCCGTCCGCTGGAGTAATTTGTTCTGTGCTATTTCAGGTTTTGTATCAACTTCGTCGCGTAGTCAGCCCCCGGCGGAAGAATGAGCACTGTGCCGGATTTTTCATCTATTTCAAGAAACCGAGTTTTGTGTAATGTTCGAAGAATCCGATTGAAGTGCGCCCTGTTTTGGTAGTCCGTCCATTTAAAGAGCTCGTCTCCATGCACGCTGGCAGAGCACGACGCTATTAACAACATGATCTGATCCTTCAGGGGGAGGCTGGGGTTCAAAACGCGGCGAATGTTTCCGTCAGTCCATACCACAGGGAGACGTCTTTCAACGAGGGAATCAACGGCCCGTTGTGCCTCGGCTGTAGGTAGATTGTGGTAGACACGGACCAACTCTGCCATTACCCAAGAGGTGATTGCAAGAACCGCTGAAGCATCCATCAAGTTGGGGTCAACATCTCCACCTGTGTGTCCAACGCCCCGGTTGTTACGTATTTCATACAGTGCTGGTAGTAATCGCGGGATAAGTATTTGGAAGCTACGAGGCGCTTTGATCCGCGATTCTAACGCTCTGCATGCCGATGTGAAGTCTTTGGGTTTGCTTGGGCTAGTGGCATGAGAACCTGAGGCATGTCCATTGAGTATGGTGTAAACAATCTCGCAGAATCGACCTCCACTCAATTCGGATGGAGTCCATCGCCTCTCCATGTAATTCCGCACGATGCTGTTGTATTCCTCAATGAGAGGATCTCGAAGCCCTTGAGGTAGCGATGTGAGTAATTGAACTTGTGGAATCATTGATTATCGGGAGTTCTTCCCCTCTTCAGTCACGTAGAACTCTTTGCCATCTTTCTCGCAATACCCTTTTGTCACGTTCTGATTCAAGCTATCGGACGGATTGCCCAGGCGGGTTTGATTGCTGTCTTTCAGAGCCTTCGTCACATCACTAGTCGTCATGCGTTGTTTTCCCTTGGCCTCAAGCCAGACCGCAGTTGCCAGAAACTTCTTCACCTGATTACTTGTCGCGTTCTTTTCTTTAAGGAAGACTGGGAGTGTCTTTCCCGCAATCTGAGGGTCAGGACCCATGGGGTTGTGACCACCGTCTCCACCAGCGGTCTCGACCTGGGCAAGGGCTACAAGATTCGGAGCCTTTTCAAGTATCTTATCTAATTGTTGTGCTATCCAGTCTTTCTCGCCTTCGCCAGTGAACTCAATAGCTCCCAATTTGAACTGTATCTTTGCGTCTGTCATTTCTGATCCTCCTTATCATTCACCGAACCTCATATTATAAATTCCCAATCATTACGTTATTTTACATCATTTACAAAAACTATTATCCCATTCTATGGCCTAAAAGCTACCACTTATTATTTTATTTTTCAAGTACAATCGAGCTAACCCGATTTTCGCAATTCGTGCTAAAAAATGATCATTTTTAGGCATACATCGCCAAGAAACCCTTGATTTCAGTCGTGTAGGTTAGGTTGAGTACAGTGAAACCCAACAACACAGATTATTCATGTCCTACTTTTACATCAAATTTAACTAAACGAGAAGTATATCCCCCTTTGAGTCTAGCTTTATAGAAAAAGAAAATTTCCGGGTATAAACATTTTACATATTTTCAAGAGAAAATTCGTTTGAGAAAATAATCCTATTTGCGAATGATTGTCTTCTTGCCCCCGACTGCCGGGAACAATAAATCAAGTATTTAAGGATGCAATGAAAGCCCTGTTCTTCAAAATGGGAATCAAAAGCAAAAATGGTTTTAATTTTTGCTTTTTTATGATTGGTATCGTCCATGTCGAGCAGGGCAAAAAATGCCGATGTATCAACAAAAGTTCTTATGTGCCGAATGCCTCTGCAAGGTATGTATCGTGTTTCCTTGAAATGTCACGTTTGCCGGAACTGAATCTGCCCACGATGTCAATAGTCCTTTTCCGCCTTTCTTCGATATCAACCATTGTATTGGTCCGGATAACAGTATCGACTGCCGGCCTTATGATCTCTGCCAGAGATAGGTGCCGGGATGATGCAATATTTTAATGCCTTTACCTGTTCTTCTGCAATTGAACTTGAGTGCGTACCATATTAGCCTCCAGTGATTACCGTTGTGGCTCAATGATAGCCGATTTAACCAGGCATGTCAAAAGGGTATATTGTTACTTCTAAAAAGTAAACGGTCGCTTTTTTCGGTAAGTTTTTCGAGCCACAGACACAAAGTTACAAAGAAAAACCTTGGTCTCACAGTGTCTTTGTGGCAACTTGAAAATGAAACATCAAGCTAATCATGGACAAACAAGTTTGTCCATGCCACCCTAAAACCAGCTTAATTAAATTAATCATCTTCTATCATCAAAGCAAACTTAATCTCGTCTTTTTTCAGTACAGGATTCTTTAATGCCGCAAAATAATATTCCAGATCATCCTTCAATTCTTCTAAAGTTTCGCCTTCAGGCGCAACTGGGTCTTCTGAAATGGCTGTTATTTCACCTGCCTCGTTGTAGTAAACTTCATGAATCCTGAATATTCCTTTATCCTCTATTAGTCTATAATCCCATGTCATAATCATTAACCTCTCAGGCTGTCCAGTCCACAATCTTCAGTTTCTTTATACGTTTAAATTCCCTGATATTGTTGGTAACAAGGGTAACGCCGAGATACAGGGCGTGCGCTCCTATCAGTGTATCCAGAGAGCCTGTAGGTTTACCAATCTTTTCAAGTTGTGAGAAATTTTGGTGTCAAATCTTGATTTGTGATTTTCATTTTTTCACATGTTTAATAGATCAGCCCCTGCGATAGAACATTCGTTTGCCAAAAAACACTATTACGCAAATATTTTTTGTCATTAGTACATTACGATATATCATCACCGATAAATTCGAAGATAAGATATGTCTTATCGCCCATGTCCTTATCAGCGGTAATTCTATGAAACTTTCCGGGATGGTGTGAAAAACAAGGAATGCATGGCCTATCATTGGGTTGAAAATACTGTATTTACCGTAGAAAATCAAGGAAAATATAGAGAGTAGACCTGGTTCATTTGGAATATATTTTCCCCTTATAGGTCTGATCGTCTTTTCACTTGTTAGGCATCCTTTTTTGCTTTTTAATAATTTCAGTTAATGATCTCAATGCCTCATTTACAGAGTCAGGGTCAGGGAAAAACTTTGCAACATCTGGATCTATAACTACAATATTTGTTCCTTCGTTATATTTTTTTGCGTATTTTCCTTGAATACCTTTACTGAAATCATATTCTTCAATCATGTCCGAATCTTTTTGCATTCTCTTCATAGTTTTTACTAACGAGTATGACAATGTTTTTTATCAAAGTATTTCGCCTATCGCAGAAGTTGTGTAGGTTGGGTTGAGAAAACCGAAACCCAACAAATCAAATTATCCATACCCTACTTTTACTAACCAGAGCTAGTCGGAATCTGTCGCGCGGGGATTTTCAGGAATTGGATTTGTTCACCGGATTTATCCTTTAATCCCTTAAAAGTTGTGACTCCAAAATCGCTATCAAGTTTTGTTACCCAGTATGCGCGTTTGACCTTTTTTTCAAAATACTAAGTTGTTACAGCTTTTCAAGTTCATTGATGTTTCTGACGATATATGTTCAAACTATATCTTGTACTAATACAATGGTTTCGCTGGATAAATACGCCATTTTTGGGAGAGGTGTTTATAAAACTCAGTTTTGATACCACAAAACGGCTCTGTCCGTGCAAGCAGTATGGATTGGTCTTTTCCTGAGAGTTTTTCAAACTGTTGCGCATATAAAATATTTTCTTTAAGCTGTTCAATGCTGTCCATACCCGAAACCAAGGTGCTTATGGACTGACTCCAGGCATAATACAAGCACTCTTTTATGGTTGCCACTGTATCTTCCAGTAATACTCCATTTGCCGTTGTTTTCATGGCGAGGATTCCTATGTCATACTTTACGGCTTCTGGAATGACCAGTTGAATAAAACTCAAATAATGAGGATCTACAAGATTTACCGGCATCTGCACGGTTTCCAGGAGATGGTGGTATTTTTGAATGGCATTTACAAGCGCTTCCGGATTCCGATGTCCGGTAAATCCCACATGGCGTATCTTTCCTTCTTTTTTGGCCTTGATAGCCACCTCAATAGCCCC
>CAYJME010000237.1:0-4830 GCA_964370795.1 uncultured candidatus Brocadiaceae bacterium | reverse complement strand
GAGTAGAGACGGGCAGCATAAAACCGCAACTGGCGCCAAGACACGCTCCAAGCGCTGGCGGGATCGGGTTGATATGTGCTGCCCCGGCGAGTGAAATGACAACAGGGATAACTATGTTTGACGATGCTACATTGGTGGTCGTTTCACTGATCATAATAGCGAGTGCGATGGACACCGCGGTCAGTCCCCACAACGACTGTGCCCCTGTCAGATTCGTAACCCCCACACCAATGGCCGTAGCGACTCCCGTCGAGAACATTAATCCGCCCAGACTCATGCCTCCTCCCATCAGAATGATGGTGCCCCAGTCAATCTGCACTGCCTCCTGCCACGTGAGGGTGAATTTCCCCCGTTGTCGGTCAGTTGGCAAAATAAAAAGGATACATGCTGCGATGAGCGCAACCATGCCCTCCGGAAGATTTTCATTAACGAGCTTGACCCATGTGTGTTCTTTTCCAAGGAAAACCACAAACAGTCCCGGAGTGATCCACAATGCAACGGCGATTCCAAAGGCAACCAGGGTATTTATCTGCCCTTGCGTCCATTTACCAAGGGATACCTTCTCGTTTTGGAGGTATTGTTTTAAATGTGAATGTGATATATTAACGTTTCCCGGAGTCCTTTCCCGGTGAAGCCAGTAAAGCAGCAGAAACAGTACACCATACATGATTACACTCAGGGGGATTCCAATGGCCATCCACTGGAAAAAGTTTATGTCAATACCAATTAATTTCTTGATTAGTCCAATACCGACGAGATTGGTAGGTGTGCCAATGGGAGTGCTGATGCCACCCACCGACGCCGAAAATGCTACCATGAGCATCATACCTGCTGAGAAAGAACCATTCTGCAATTTGCCAGAGGTTTTGTGCGAATCACGGTCAGGCTGACGCATATCATGGATTGCCCGGAGGACTCCCAGCGCGACAGGTAACATCATGGCTGTCGCCGCTGAGTTGCTGACCCACATGGATATTATTGCAGTTGTTCCGCCAAAAGCGCCCAGTATCCGTATTTGGCTTCCATTTACCCATCGGAGAGAAAGAATGGCGAGTGCGAAACGCCGGTCGAGGCGATGAATCATCATCGCCTGGGCAATGACAAACCCGCCAATAAACAGGAATATGATGGGGTCCGCAAAAGGCGCGAGCGCTGTCTTTGCGTCGGCGACACCAAGTCCGATGCACATGCATGTCCCCAACAGAGCAGTTACTGGAAGAGGAATCGATTCTGTCAGCCATAATACGAGGACACAAGCCAGTATTGCACTGAGGCGATTGCCCTGGGGCGTTAATCCACCTCTGGAGAACCAGAGGGTAATGCCAAACGCCAGTGGGGCTGCATAGAATCCTGCCCTCCGGCGCAGACGGTCTAACCGTTCTTCCGTCCTTGAAATAACTTCAGGCCCATGGTATTTGTCCATTGAGGAGAGTCGTGTTTCGTTATTCATTGTAAACTTCCCTGAACAGTTTAACCCGAAGGGGAGAATAAGAAAATTTACGGTCTGCACTGGTTTTTATAATAAGATCACCCTCCATATTAATTCCCAGAAACAATCCCCTTTGCGTTCCTCTGTCAAACCCCAGCTCCACCAAACGGGGTATGCTCCAGGCGGTATTAATTTTATCTAATAAGGCAGAGAATCCGTACATCTCCATTTGATGGTGAATGTTCTTGAAATTCTTTAATGTCATTTCTGTTAATTCATTAAGGCAAGGTGCTGGATTGATGTGATCGGACAGTCGGGTGATTTTTTGCGTTAATTCATGATCTATCCTATTGGGACAGTTGTAAACGTTGATTCCCACACCTACCACTGCCACGCCTTCATGGAATTGTTCAACCAACAAACCAGCCAATTTCATATCACGAACCATAATGTCATTAGGCCAGCGGAGACGGGCTTCCTGAACTCCCAAACCTTTTATGACACCGAGAACTGCCCATCCAGCTGCCAGTGGCAGGGCGCTCCAATGACGTCTTTCTCCCCTAATTGGTACAACCATTGAAAGCCACAGACCACCACGTTCTGAAATCCATGGCCGTCCGTGTCTCCCGCGCCCCGATGTTTGAGAATCGGCCCGTACGGCATTCCAGGGAGGCAAATCACGTGCAATGTCATTTGTAGAACCGACCTGGGCATACCGATAAACACACCACTCCTCAATAGTATCGGTGCGAAAATATCCCTCGCCCGGACACTCTTTTACTATAGAGTGCGAGGGGTATTTCCCGCCCTCACCTGTTCTGAGTGAAGTTGAAGGTATGGGAGGGATTAAGGGAGGGTGAAATATTTCGTGTTCTTTTGTGACCTCTTGTCTCATTGGTATTTTACAAATAATATTTTGACTTGCACCCCTGTCAGTTCCACAATATATCCGCTTGTTCATGTCCATCTGGTTGTTAGATCTTCATCTTGTTTCACAAAAGACGACGATTACATGCATGACATAAAAGTTCATTGCCATGTGGAATTAGTTCAATATTTATAAGATTATCAGCGTCGCAATGAGAACAAGTCAGCCAGTGATCCTTGATGAATTGGGTCAAGGGAAGATTGCGATGTATTAACCTAATCATTGCAGGATCTGTTACGAAGTAGAAATTTAACGGCCGTTTTGCTTCTTGTAAAGACACTGTTCCAAGCTGTGAAACAATACCAGCTTTTTGCCAAGCAGTCACTTTGTTTCTACTTGTATTTTCATGGGCAGTCTTGAAAACATCATTAGACAAGTAGTTTATGGTAAATGCCTCTCGTCCTACTCTCTGAAGATCTTTTGAGATTTCATCACCATACTGCTCAGAAGTGACTCTCTCTGCATGTTTAAGTATGCCTCTTTCAACTGCTATTTCAGTTATTTTGTTGGAATTAGGGTCCATATCTGCTTGTACAGAAAAAATAGACTCGCATATGCGAATAAGATTTCTAGGTGACCGATTAGCCAACAAACATAAAATTGAATCTAATGGATATACTGGATTCTTGTCAATTAACTGGGTCATTGATGATATTTTATTATCACTAAAAGCCTTCAAACGTTTACATAATACAGATTCCAATTGTTTACGCGTCCAGCTTATCTCAACAGGATCTTCTTGAAGATATGAAAGATACGCTACAAGTAATCGAGTAATAATATTACGAAGGTGATATGGAAGCCCAATATCATCTAATTTCTGTACGTCAGAAAATTCAAATCTGTCATATGTAACAGCAAGGACTTTATGATCAGGAGCCCAAATTTCGATCTGACGGCGTAGAGCACTCTTACCACCACCACGTGGTGCCAAAACGATTGCAGGACTAGGGCTTGTCGGGTCGCCTATAACTCCATCAAAAAAGGGTGGAGGTACAAAATATTTTTCTAATAATGGTTCTTCATCCGCATTTGTCTTTACAAATGGATGGCTAACAAATCCTAAGTTTTCGTAGAATGGCATCTTAATAATCCTTTTGATCTAACGTCTGCAAGAAAAATAAAGGCACAGGGTCACCCATTAGAAGGCTTTTGTCAAGCGAAAAAAATTCTCTCGAGCAATAAATCGAAGATTTTTTTTGCCTTTATTATCACGAAAAATAATTTTGTCTCATAAGCATTCACCCCATTGACCGTACCAGTATTTTCTCTTATTTTTTAGTTACGGATTACAAAAATCCGCACCAGTCACCCATCCGGATCAAGGCTCGTGCTGAACGCCTTTGACAGACGGAGCGCCATATCCGGGGTAATTGAACCATGCTCGTTAACAATCCTGGATAGTGTTTTTCTTGAAACTCCAAGTGATTTTGCAAGTTCTGATACTGTCAAATTCAGAGGCTCTAAATAATGTCTTTTCAATATTTGTAACCGTATGGTTTTTGCCGTTCGGCAGAGATTATGACAATGCCTGCATGGATTTGTCTGTAAGGAAAGGTGTGCAGACTAAAGTCGTAGACTACTCATTTGAAAATTTTAGTGGTATAAAATCAGTATCACCAATATGTAATCGCTCTGTTATGAGTTCAGCTATTTTACTAACGCATGAGGAAAATTTGGACTATCTGGATTTACTATTAGCTTTCTATGACCCGGAGATATAATTAAATCCATGTCTTCCATCGGAACTGCGCCAAGAAGAACTTCATCACCTAAAACTAATGCTCCAACAAAGCAGTTTCTGTTTTCAAAAAGTATTTCAATTGGGCCAACATAAGGAACCATTTGTTTTCTACCATCTGCGGTTGTTACTTCACGTTGGCTATTCATCTCTAACTTGAGTTGGAGTGCAATATGATCCGGAATACACAAAGTCAAAGCCCCTGTATCAACCATTGCTTTGACGGTAATTGCTTTGAGATTTGGTAAACGAGGATTTTTTAAGTTTATCTCTGCATGAACATATCCCATAAAACACCTCAGAATAAATTATAATTTAACCATTCGTAACATCACCAGGAAGGTCATTCATGATGTTTTTGCAATATTTTTTATTGATAACATCCTAATTCCTTTTCTCTCCGTGGAATAATATAAATTATACTACCTAATAGCAAATTTATCTGTAATAAACCGTAACTAAAATGCTGAAAATACGGGTTCGGTCAATGGGATGCGTCCTTAGTAGACAATAATTTTATTTTTTTGAGAATGTAAAAAGCTGCGATCTTCTACTCCTGAAAATATTGTAGTCTGCCATTGTTTATTAATGACAACCCTGCCTTACCTCTATAGTATTACCGAATAAATTCTTTCTTTTTTTGTACGTTTTTTGACAACCCCCTGCACCCCCTTTGCTAAGGGGGAAACTCTGAAATCCCCCTTAGTAAAGCTTGCTATAATGGAGAAAGTA
>CAYJME010000236.1:0-4842 GCA_964370795.1 uncultured candidatus Brocadiaceae bacterium | reverse complement strand
ACAGGCTGTCCGAGAATTCAGTTTTTCTTGATTATTCATGTCATAAGTCCTTTAATATCAACACGTGAATTTTTGAATTTTGTATTCCCGGACAACCTGATTAGGTTTGACCCTGGACATTCTCTTATGGGGATATAGGAGACATGCTTCCAATGGGGGACGGGGTAAAGTAACATTTCCCTGAGAAAGGGGGATTTGACCATCTGACACCAAACGGCATTGTCCATGCAATCAAGTAGATGGCCAAATCCCCCTCCATTCCTTTCATCTTGAAAAAAAGAATGGGCGGGCTTACTTAATCAGAACAATAACCCTTCCGGTGGATGTACCGCCCCGACCATCGCTAATGGTATAGGTGAACGAGTCCTGGCCATGATGGAAGTTGGGATCAGGTTCATAGTTTATCGTGCCATCCGGGTTAAGCGTCACGAGGCCTTTCTCACCCTGAGTAAGCGCGGTCATTATGAGCGAATCCCCATCAGGATCAAAGTCGTTATCTAGCACTGCAACGATAACTGTTATCCCCCGTGCCGTGTTTACCGTGTCAGCCCTCGCAACTGGCGGACGGTTTGGGAGAGTAACCGTTACAGTCACCGTATCTAAGTCGGCGCCCCCATGTCCGTCGCTAATCGTATAGGCAAAGGTGTCTGCGCCGCTGAATCCCTTTCTGGGTGTATAGGTGACGGTATTATTCGTGATTGCCACAAAACCATTGCCACCCTGAGTCACTGCCGTAACCGTTAGTGTGTCTCCATCCACGTCATAATCGTTATACAAGACGTTAATCGTAACGGGGATATTCAACTCCGTCGCGGAAGTTTTAGATTACAATAATCGCTTGAAAATATTGTGAATTATTGTCCTGGTTTGAAGAGTTGCAACCTGTTCGGGCAAATTCCTGGAACACCATGCCTAATTATTGACTATTTTCTGAAACGATATCCTGGTGTTTGGGTAATATACGTTGAACCAAATTTGCAGATAGTAAAATTAACCACGTGGATAACACAAAAGGTGAAGTCAAAGTAATCATATTCAAATGCATCATTCCGTAGGTTATAAAGATAGCAAGGGTAATAGAAACAATCGCAAAAATGAGGGAAGTCCACTTTTTGCCGGAAAATGCTATTCCGCACAAGACGGCATTAAAACCAAATATACCGATGTTGGCTAAGGTGAGTGGTAAGGAACACACAAAAGCCACACCTGCTCCAAGGGATGCTCCCAGGAGGGCATATAGAG
Source organism: uncultured candidatus Brocadiaceae bacterium (assembly GCA_964370795.1). Classification (GTDB taxonomy): domain Bacteria; phylum Planctomycetota; class Brocadiia; order Brocadiales; family Brocadiaceae; genus JAHFOW01. Next base: position 3,600 of record CAYJME010000236.1, on the reverse strand, counting down.
CAGATATCCACGAACCTGCCAGCAATCCGGCAAAAAACAGCATTCCGGTAACGGAGTTTTCCTGAAACATGACCTGTCCGAAACCATTACTTATCGCAGGAATAATCTCTAATTTTTGCACATCGCCTGATTGTGCCACGTGGAGTGGAATTATATGAAATTGCAGTGTTATTGCCATTATTATCCAGGTGGTAGCAATAAATGGAGCAGTGTAAGGAGACAATCTCTGTTTCATCATGAAATTCATGAGTAGTGTTGATAAAATGGAACCAAAAACCCCGGCAATAATCGATGATACGTTGAGTCCAAAGAAAGAGATAATCGCAAGGGCAACCAGGGCGCTGTTATAACCGTAAAAACCCTGATGGATTTCATTTCGATTGAATTTGAAGGTCAGCGCTGTGGTCGTGCCAATAAGAGTGCCTGCAATAGTTACTACACCCATTAACCAGGAGTTATAAAAGATACCGATTAAGAATAAAATTCCCGTAACAACATTATTGAGCAGAAAAACCTGACTTATTCCTCTCAAGACTATTTCTATAAAGATTTTAAAGTTCATTTGATTACCGATGAAGATGGCTCCTTACAGCATTATCGTGAACGGTGAATTTTATGGTAAAATTACGTAAAAAACCCCAGCCAATTAAATCTCAGATATATCTTGATTTCGGAAAATGGATATACTAAACTAATCCATCATTTGCAATCCAGGAGAAATTCTCAATTCGATATTTAACAGGCTGTTTTGTTGCTATTGGATCGATAGCCTAAAAGGGGAACAAAATTTGATTTCCTTAAAGCATACCTTATTGAAAACAATGTCGTTCGTGTACCGCAATTTCATACCCAGGGATATTCAGAAGATCATGTACCCGTTGGTAAGCTTTACCTATTCTTTTGTGCACAGGATTTATTCCGTATGTTTAGACGTCTATCCAACGGTTAGTCTCCTCAAGGAAAGCGGAAACCAAAATAATATAAATCCATCGTTACTTGTCGCTGGCAGAAGAAGAGACTCTGCATTTCTTTTGAATAAAATATACCATGAAGAACCCGAAGTAACAAAACTGAAAAGAATGCTTATATGGAATATACCTTTTTTTAACATATCAGAAGTAAACGCAACCCTGATTGAGGCGGATCGATGTTTTTCCCCGTTTTTTGCACGTCAAGGTTTTTTTGCTATACCGGAATGGGTCTTGTTTACCATGGATATTTCAATACCAATAGAAAAGGTTATACGACTATGCGAAAGTAATAGAAATAATTTTCGAAGGATGGGTAAATATTCATACGAATATGAAGTATGTTTTGATAAAGAAAAATTGCATCTATTTTATCATACGATGTATTTGCCGTATATATGTGCTCGTCATGGGAAATTGACGGTGCTTACAACCTTGAACCAAATGGAGGACCTCTTGCAGAAAGGAGAACTTTTACTGGTGAAAAGGGGAGGCGAATATGTGTCTGGCCAGCTTATTTACAAGGCATCTCCCGTTCCGATTGTATCATATCTTGGGGTTAAGGATGGCAACTTTGATCTTGTTAAACAAGGAGCAGTGTTTGCACTCTATTACTATACTATTTTATGGGCGAAGGAGAAGGGTTATACCAAACTGGACTTCGGACATTGCAGGCCATTTCTCAATGACGGCATCTTCCTTTTCAAGAAAAGGCTTGGCATGAGGGTTCAAAGAAGTCCGAGAAAACACAGAATATTGTATTTGTCTGTTAAGAGTATCAATCCCTGCCTTGAACAATTTTTTACTAACAATCCTTTAGTTCACGAGGATCATGGGGTGCTTAAAGGATTATTATTTGCACAAAAGGACGATCCGTCTATAAAAGAAGTAGTCGAGGCCTACAGTCGAAAATATTCCATTCCAGGATTAGCAGGGTTTACTGTTGTTTTGCCCGATGGCACGACAATAGAGACTTCAAGGCGAAACCCTAAAGAGGACGTCGAAAAAAAGGATACTATGCATTAAAATAATAGAATTATGGAAACTCTTCCAAAAAACTATAAAAGACAGAGAAAAAAACTGCGCCTTTTGCATCTGAAACCACACGAGGCCATCAGGTGGTGTAAGGGTGCATTTTTATCGTTTCTCGAAAAGCAGCGACTCGAATTTCCTCGTATAGTATCTATAGAGGTGACCAATAATTGCAATATAGCGTGCAGCACTTGTCCTCAGCCTTATATTCAGGGGGAAAAAGGGTATCTCAATATGGACTTGTTCAAAAAGATTATCGATGAATGCAGTCAACATCCGACTCTCAAAACCATTGTCTTTACCGGATTCGGAGAACCTCTTTTACACCCCCAATTGATCGCTATGAGCCGTTATGTCAAAAGTAAAGGAATACCTTATACGAGGACATATACAAATGGTGTCCTTTTAAATAAACAGAACACAGATAAACTTTTATTGGAATCCGGGTTCAATGAGATTACCCTTTCCTTAAATGCGCCAACACAAGAAATATATAAGAGAATGAAAAATAATCAACTCTATAACCTTGTGACGGAAAATATCGAATACTTTCTGATGAGAAGAAAGTTCCTCAAGAAAAAGATACTCTTTGTGAATCTTCAATTACTAAAGCTCAATAATGTTTCTTATCCTATCGAAGACTTTAATAAAAAATGGATGCCTCTGTTAAAGCCCGGTGATTGTATCACAATTAAATACTCCCATTCCTTTGCTGGCCAGGTTAATGACCCGGGGGTTGGAAAGGTATTTGGTCCACGCGAAAGATCCCCTTGTGCCCAACTCTCAATGTATCTCTTTGTGTCCTGGAATGGGGATGTGGTTCCCTGTGGTGTGGATCCTTTCAAAAAACTTACGATTGGGAATATTGGTAACTCTTCATTGAAAGACTTGTGGCATTCATCAAAAATCAAACTTATGCGCGAGATTCATATAAAGAAAGAATATCATCGGTTACCGCTTTGTAGTAACTGTGAGACATGGCGATATTTTCTCTAAGGTATTAATGATTTTCATTTTTTAGAAGTTTTGGGATCAGATAGATATCAGGGTTAAGCCGTTTTTGGGTGAATTATTCGCCCATCACTTTTTCGTAAATGCTGTTGTTAAAGGGTGCGTTATGGCAAACAGGAAAAAAATAATTATCATGGGGGCGGCAGGACGGGATTTTCATAATTTTAATGTCTGTTTTCGTGATAATCCCGAATATGAGGTCATTGCCTTTACGGCGGCTCAAATACCCAACATAGCGGGAAGACGGTATCCCGCCTTGCTTGCAGGCAGGCTCTATCCCGCTGGAATTCCGATTGAATCCGAGCAGGAGTTAACCGCGCTCATACAGCTTCACAGAATTGATGAGGTGATGTTTTCCTACAGCGATGTATCGTACGAATACGTCATGCACCGGGCAAGTCTTGTCAACGCCGCCGGCGCACGGTTTACGCTCCCGGGCACACGGGAAACGATGGTAAAGAGCAAAAAACCGATTGTCGCTGTCTGCGCCGTGAGGACAGGCTGTGGAAAAAGTCCCACATCACGAAAGGTCTGCCAGATTTTAAAAGAAATGGGGAAAAAAGCCGTTGTAATCCGGCATCCCATGCCC
>CAYJME010000235.1:2527-4860 GCA_964370795.1 uncultured candidatus Brocadiaceae bacterium | reverse complement strand
CGCATAGTGCGTGTCTGGCGAAGGCGATAGCATGTCACTAAGCCCCCGTGTCATTGCGAGGGTCTTTTCCGAAGCAATCTCCTCTCATGTAATGAAAGTCTTTTCGTGCCGGAATTGTTTTATTTAATCCGGCTTTCATAAGGAGATTTGGTTGCGGCGTAGCTGCGCCAGGTTATCCTTATACCACAATCTGGCTCAATGACAGTTCAAAACCTACATCTACCTCATTTTTTACTTTCAAAGTCCCTAACAATGCCTTATAAGGTTTTATTCCATAATCCTTTTGTGGTAAGACAACCCTGCCTTTTAAATCTGTGCCATTCGTTGCTTTGAAATCGAATTCGACGGGACGCGTAACTCCATGCAACGTTAACTCCCCTTTTGCATAGTATACATCACCCACTGCTTGAATATTTTTTGATAAAAAATGAATAAGAGGATACTTCGCAGGATGTAACACATCCTTAACGATTGCATCCTCAATGTCCGCCTTGTCCTTATCTTTTAGTGCTTCGGGGAGATGCTGCCCATCTTTCATTGCACATATTACTTTCAGCGAATTCGCCTGAATTTCTGCTTCAACAAAAGGGGAACCAGAAGCAGGAACGGTAAATTTAACGGTAAAATTGGTAACATCAATTAACAAATCATGCGCAACGACGCTGAGGAATCCCTCTTTAAAGGTATAGACAAGCAGCTTTCCGGTTTTTGGTGTTATCATATAATTGCCAGGTTTTAAGGCCATCTCTTTCTCCTTTGAAAAAAAATATAGTACACAATTTTCTCTCCTCTTGTCAATCATCTATTAGTTTCTATCATTTCGCTTGACTTGTAAAAATGTTGCCTATACAATCGAAAATTATTTCAGTCTTATCATCATTCTTTAATTAAGAGAAATTTATTATAAGGGAATATTGAAGATGCTTCGATTTAATAAACGTCGAAATACGCTGGAACCTGAAGAGTATATCTTTCAATTGCAGGATTCGCCTGATCCGAACCTCTTCAGGGATGTCTTCCCCTATGACAAGGCGCCCAGAATACCTTTCAACTACCGGCTCAACCCTATGAATATGCCCGATGAAATATGGGTTACCGACACAACCTTTCGTGACGGCCAGCAGTCGCGTCCGCCGTACACGGTTAAGCAGATCGTTGAACTCTACGATTTAATCCACAGACTCGGCGGTAAAGCCGGATTCATACGTCAATGCGAGTTTTTCTTATATAATAAGAAGGACCGGGAAGCGGTAGTAAAATGTCTGGAGCGCGGTTATACATATCCGGAGGTCACCGGATGGATCAGGGCGGTAAAGAGTGATTTCAAACTCGTCAAGGAGATGGGACTCAAAGAAACAGGCATTCTCTGTTCAGCCTCTGATTATCACATCTATCTAAAATTGAATAAAACCAGGAAACAGGCAATGGAGATGTACCTGGACATTGTCCGCGCCGCCCTTGAAGAAGGTATCGTTCCACGGTGCCATTTTGAGGATATTACCCGGGCGGATATTTATGGCTTTGTTGTTCCTTTTGCAAAAGAGCTTATGCGCTTATCGAAAGAAAGTAAGATCCCAGTGAAGATCCGCGCATGCGATACCATGGGTATGGGAGTCAGTTATCCGGGCGCTGCGTTGCCTCGCAGCGTGCCTGGTATCATTTATGGACTCAATCATTTTGCCGGCGTTCCCTCGGAATACATGGAATGGCACGGTCACAACGACCTTTATTTAGCCGTCAGTAACGCAACGACTGCATGGCTCTTTGGTTGCAGCGCAATTAACGCAACACTGCTAGGACTCGGAGAGCGCACGGGCAATACACCCATAGAAGCGCTGACCATTGAATATCTTGGATTACGCGGCGATAATGAATTAATTGACACCACCGTCATTACCGAAATTGCCAATTATTATAGAAATGAAATCGGGTATCAAATCCCACCAACGCAGCCCCTCGTAGGTTCTGAGTTCAATGTCACCCGCGCCGGAATACACTCGGATGGACTGATGAAGAACGAAGAGATATACAACATCTTCAACACAAAAAGACTTCTGAACAGGCCCATCGGCGTTGCGGTAACTGATAAATCAGGCGTGTCAGGAATTGCACAATGGATCAATATATATTTCGGACTCCAGGGAAACGAACAGATACCTAAAAACCATGAAGGGGTTACAAAGATTAAGGATTGGGTGGAAAAGGAATACCTGGAAGGGCGTATAACCTCCATTTCAGATGGTGAAATGGTCGAACAGATACGAATCCACCTTAAAAACGCTATCAAACCAGAGAAATTGAAGTAAGAATTGAAGTTATATGAGTTTCAGGCA
>CAYJME010000235.1:0-2517 GCA_964370795.1 uncultured candidatus Brocadiaceae bacterium | reverse complement strand
CCAGTGCCCCGGGGTAAAACCACATCAAAGGGTGATGATGCGCTAACCATATTTCAGGAAATGGGAAGCAACCGATGTGTTGTAAAGGCACAGGTCATTGCTGGCGGCAGGGGAAAAAGCGGCGGCATCCAGTTTGTCAGCACACCGGAGCAGGCGCGGGCGTGCGTATCAGGCATGCTTGGCGCTCATCTTGTTACCCATCAGACAGGCCAAAATGGCGTTGAAATCAAGTATGTCCTCATTGAAGAAGCCGTTTCCATTAAAAAGGAATTGTATCTCGCCATAACCATTGACCGTTCTCTCCAAACCCCCATCCTGATTGCCAGTTCTGCAGGTGGAGTAGAGATAGAAGAAATTGCCTTAAAATTGCCCGATAAAATTATAAAAGAACCAATTGATCTGCTTTTCGGCATACATCCATTCCAAACACGACGCATTGCGTCAAAATTAAATCTATCCGGGACGCTTTCAACAAAATTCCATCATCTTATCCAGAACCTGTTCAGTGGATTTGTTAATAATGACTGCTCATTATTGGAAATAAACCCCCTCGCTATAACCCAGGAAGATACCCTCACTGCGCTCGATGCAAAGATGGACATTGATGATAACGCCCTGTACCGTCATCCTGAACATGAACAGCTTGTTTCATACCAGGGCATCTCACCCGCAGAAGTGTTAGCGAGAAAGTACAAGCTGAGCTATATAAGCCTTGATGGAAACATTGGTTGTCTGGTCAACGGAGCAGGTCTTGCTATGGCGACGATGGACATAATCAAACTCCACGGCGGGGAACCTGCAAACTTTCTTGATGTGGGCGGAGACGCCTCTCTGGAACAGGTTACCCAGGCATTTAAAATTATTTTATCTGACCAAAAAGTAAAGGCCATTTTAATCAATATCTTTGGCGGTATCATGAAATGTGACGTCATTGCCATGGGCATTATCCAGGCTATTCAGGAAATCGGCATCCATATTCCTTTAGTTGTACGGTTAGAAGGAACCAACGTTGATATTGCAAAAAAGATTCTCAGTGATTCAGGTCTAAACATAATTCCAGCCCGGAACATGAAAGAGGCTGCGAGCATGGTAGTGAAGGCAGCAAAAAACAATCTTAGCCACAGAGCACACAGAGGGCACAGAGAAAGTTAAATATGGATTTACAAACAGAAAAGATTATTTCTGCTGCCATTGAAGTCCATCGTATCTTGGAACCAGGCTTGTTAGAATCAATTTACGAAGAGGCGCTTTGTCATGAATTTTTCCTTAGAGGCATTCATTTTGAACGTCAAAAGGAATTGGATGTAATCTACAAAGACAAAATTATCAAAGGACAAAGACTCGATCTGTTAGTTTTTGGTGAAGTTGTAGTAGAAATTAAATCTGTACGAAAGCTAGACGATGTTTTCATGGCTCAAACACTATCTTATCTAAAAAGCACACATCTCAAACGGGCATTATTGATAAATTTCGGAGAACTCAAACTAGTCGATGGCGTCAAACGAATTTCCTTGTAACTCTGTGTTCTCTGTGCACTCTGTGGCAAATAATTAATAATTATGGGTATATTCATCAACAAAGAAACAAGGGTCATTTGTCAGGGTATTACGGGACATGCGGGAAGTTTCCACGCTGAACGGATGCTGGAATACGGCACAAAACTTGTCGCCGGCATTACTCCGGGCAAAGGAGGCACGACATACAACGGCGTCCCCGTCTTTGACCATGTATTTGACGCGGTAACGCACACAGGAGCGAACGCCTCTGTCATTTTCGTGCCTGCCCCTTTCGCAGCAGACGCCATTATGGAATCTGCAGAGGCAGGGATTGAACTGGTCGTCTGTATCACGGAAGGTATTCCGACCCTTGATATAATCCGGGCAAAAAAGTATCTTTCAAACAGAAAAACACGTCTCATTGGACCTAACTGCCCGGGCATTATTACCCCCGGAACATGCAAGGTTGGTATCATGCCGGGGTATATCCACAAACCAGGCCATGTGGGGGTTGTTTCACGCAGCGGAACACTTACCTATGAAGCCGTCTGGCAACTGACACAGCGGAACATTGGACAATCCACATGCATAGGTATTGGCGGCGACCCTATCGTGGGAACCAATTTTGTGGATGTGCTCGGGTTATTTCAAAAAGATGACGAAACCAGGGCCATCGTGTTGATCGGCGAGATTGGCGGAAGCGCTGAGGAGGAAGCCGCAGAGATTATAAAAAAGGAGATAACAAAACCGGTTTTTGCCTTTGTTTCTGGCAGGACGGCGCCGCACGGCAAACGGATGGGACATGCCGGGGCAATTATTTCCGGCAACAAAGGCACTGCTACATCCAAGATCGAGTCATTGAAAAACGCCGGCGTTACAATCATTGACAGCCCCGCCGATATTGGTGAAACCGTTGCACAGTATCGAGTTAGAAGAAATTGGTAGGTCAACCGTCTCGGTTGACCAAATCAAAAACAACAAGCGGATACAGGACAAGCGAGACGATTGTCCTACCAACACC
>CAYJME010000234.1:0-4901 GCA_964370795.1 uncultured candidatus Brocadiaceae bacterium | reverse complement strand
CACATACACCGTTTTACCGCCTTCCCCACTACTGAGCGTATAGGAAACGGTTTCACTATAGCCCGGAGCTGACGTCACCGCTACCCATCCTTCGGCTGCCCCTGATGGAACCACATCACTGAGAGAAAGATAATACCCCGTTATTCCAGCGTTGTCGGTTGCTGACAGACCCAACGTAACTTGTGCAGAGTTTGTATAGGCATCACCGCCTTTTATAACAATTGTTCCCACGGGCGCTGCAGTATCTAATGTCTTAAATGTCTTTTCGTTTCCATACACCGTACCCACTCTGTTTCTGGCTCCTACCCTGTAATAGTATGTCTTACCCTGTAATAATCCTATTATATCAGCGTTTAATGGTGCATCTGTTGACCCATTCACATTCTGCACCGGTGTAGTATTATCATACAACCCACTCGTTGTTCCATAGTCAAACCATACAGTAGTAGACAACCCACCTGCATTCACCGTACCGCTTAATGTCGCCGAGTCTGATGTCACATTTGACTCCGATACTGTTATCGCTGTAGGCGCTTTACCATAGGTAATGGTAATCGTGTCCGTCCCTGTGTTACCTGCGCTATCAGTCGCTGTTACCGTAATTACCGTATCACCGTCGGTAAGACTTATATCAGGTATTGTCCAACTCGTCGTCCCATTAGCCGTACCACCTTCCCCCTTGTCGCTGCTCCATGTCACACTGGTTATCCCGCTTCCATCATCGGCAACACCACCACCCAAACTTATCATACTGTCCGTAGTTGTATAGATGGCATCAGATGTAGGACTCATAATAGCTACGATCGGCGCTGTCGTGTCCACATCAATTGAATCACTCGCCGTTGTTGATATATTCCCGGCGTTGTCCTTGTACCATACATACATTGTTTTATTGCCATCTCCACTGCTTAACGTATAGGAGACAGTTCCCGTATAGGTTGTCACCGGTTCCACAGCCACCCAGCCTGTGTCTATCGCTGATGGTATCACGTCACTGAATGAAAGGTAATACCCTATTACACCAGCAATGTCAGTCGCTGACAGACCCAACGTAACAAGTGCCGTGTTTGTATATGCATCTCCGCCTTTTATAACAATTGTTCCCACGGGCGCTGCAGTATCTAATGTCTTAAATGTCTTTTCGTTTCCATACACCGTACCCACTCTGTTTCTGGCTCCTACCCTGTAATAGTATGTCTTACCCTGTAATAATCCTATTATATCAGCGTTTAATGGTGCATCTGTTGACCCATTCACATTCTGCACCGGTGTAGTATTATCATACAACCCACTCGTTGTTCCATAGTCAAACCATACAGTAGTAGACAACCCACCTGCATTCACCGTACCGCTTAATGTCGCCGAGTCTGATGTCACATTTGACTCCGATACTGTTATCGCTGTAGGCGCTTTACCATAGGTAATGGTAATCGTGTCCGTCCCTGTGTTACCTGCGCTATCAGTCGCTGTTACCGTAATTACCGTATCACCGTCGGTAAGACTTATATCAGGTATTGTCCAACTCGTCGTCCCATTAGCCGTACCACCTTCCCCCTTGTCGCTGCTCCATGTCACACTGGTTATCCCGCTTCCATCATCGGCAACACCACCACCCAAACTTATCATACTGTCCGTAGTTGTATAGGCGATCGCAGATGAAGGACTCGTAATGGATACCACCGGCACAATTGAATCAACATCAATTGTATCACTTGCAGTATTTGACACATTTCCCGCCGCATCCTTACACCAAACATACACTATCTTAATGCCATTTCCGCTGCTCAATGTATAGGGAATATTGCCATTATAATTTGCAGTTTTTGTTACCGATATCCACCCTGTAGCTGTTGCAGAAGGAACCGTAGAATCTAGAGAAATATAGTAACCTGCCACTCCAAAATTATCGGTAGCAGAAAGATTTATGGTAACGCCGGTATCTTTGGTATATTGACTGTCATTGTTTATACTGATTGAACAAACAGGTGGGGATTTATCATCTGCTATTCCTGAAGCACTCATTAAATTAATAAATTCATCACGAGTTGTGCCATTGTCAGGTACTATATAATACGGCGTATTGCCTACCTGTGGAAGTACCATTTTATCTCCTATTTGCTTTACTTCCCCAGTGAACGCCTGGTTACCCATAATATCTAAAATCTTTATTTTGCCTGATGCCCCTGGAAACTCTAGTGAAGTAAATGTTCCTGTATCACTATAATGCCAGGTCGCTGCTATCGGAACCCCGGATTTATCGTATATATATAACTTTAAATATTCTGTTGCAAAACCTGTATTTAAAACTTGTTTTACAAAAGTAGAACTCTCAAACAATTTTGCAAGGGTGTTATATATAACAAACCATCGGCTTGGAACCAAACCAACCGGCCTGTCATTCCAGCTTTTTGGGGCCCAGTGTTTTGTATAATAATTAGCCCGAACACAAAATGATTTTGATATTCCATTCGCCAGATCAATGAGAAATCTGCGAGCTGGCTCATGACCTTTAATATCCCATTGAAAAGGGTAATCAACATTCACACCATTAATAACAATAGGCTGACCTATATAGTAAAGCTCGGTCATCCATAGCTCTTTATTCCCCGCTCCGTAGGTGTTCATAACTGCCTTCATATCTGATATCCCTTTTTCTGCCGAAATATGCGGAGGAGAAAAAACAGTCCCATCAAGCCGGGCTCTGTAACCATGAAAGGATATTATATCGCAGTAATTTACCGCTGTCGGAACATTGTTAAAACAATCTTTTAAAAATTGAGTAGATGTGTTGCCTTGTTGTGTTTCACAAATTCCTATCACCTTCGCTGCCGGATCTGCCGCCTTTATCTCCTCAAAAGCAGCCTGTAAATATGACACATACTGTGCAGGTGTCAGATAAGAACCGGGTTCATTTAATATCTCCCAATGGGTGATCCTTCCTTTATATCGAGTTACACATGCTCTCACAAAATTACGCCATTCACGTATAGGAAAAAGATATACTTTTTTAGTACCATTATAAACAATCTGGCTTCTCGTATCATTAGCAAGCCAAGCAGGTAAATTGGGAGGCACGTCAGGCTGGGCATAATTACAACCACTTCCAAGATTTGGAAGAATTCTTATTCCTCGTTTTGTTGCCTCGTTTAAAAAATTGTCAAAATCAGTCCAAATAAATTCACCTTCTGCTGGTTCAATAGAATTCCATTTTAATATTATCCCATCCCTGTCCCGTATCCATCGGTCTCCCGCCTCTGCACGGAAATCATATACTTCCTCATCGGTACCCGCACCAAGAGCCCGTCCACCACTGTGTCCACACACGGTAAATCCATCACTAAACTGTGACTCTCCCTTCATCACTTTTTCAATCACTGCAAATTCAAAAGTACTTGAACTAATTATTGTGCCACCGTCCAATAAATCAGAGTAAACTATATACTTACCCCGTCTGTCTGGTGACAGATTTGCTAACATCATGGCAGTCGTTGAATTTGCTTCGGCTGTAATATCTAGTATACCTGATTTAACTTCCTTGTTAAAATACTCGTCCAATACTCTATAATTTACTTGTAGTGTTTTTGTCAATGAAGTGTTGTTTCTTACCAGGAAGTTGACAGGGTATGCCACTCCAAGGTATTCATAGTATTTATTTGAAGTTTTCTCTATTCCAACCTCAAACGGAGGAGGAGTATAATCAATGTCACCGGTAATTTCCTCAACTTCGACTGCATCAATCCATACGGTTGTACCAGTAGTTCCACCTTTGTTTTCAAACCAAATGCGAAAATTTTTATTTTTCTCGGGTACAAGAATAAACTGCGATAATGGGTCAACTACTACTGAATAATAATCGCTACTATATTGGGCCCACTCAGTTGTCGGAGTAAACATGATAATATTATGAGCCCAGGGAGTAGTTTCACTGCTCGATAGTCTCATTACTACAGTTCTATCAGAACCTTCCGATGCTTTTGCCCATACCGAAAATCTGTATTGCGTATTTGGTTTCAATTGTATATCGTCAGACATTATCTCAAATAAATCAGGGGTATCAATCCGCATACTAGATTTTCCATGGTACGCTGTAGTGTCATCCTTAACAACAATTCCATCATGTCCATAACCCACATCGAGCCCACACTCAAAACTGGAATTATTAGCTAAATTAACTCCATAAGCCTCAACTACCAGGGAAAAAAGAACCAGTATCCCTCCCATAATTTTCACCATAAGCTGACGAGCAGACATCATAAATCTCCTTCTTTAGATATAGTTTGTTTTCTCCGTTTCTCCACTCTTTCGATATGAGGGGTACCACAGTATTCAATCATAGAATCAGTAACGCTTCCTCTTTGAGTATAGCGTATACGTCAGATGGTATATCTTTGGTTGTGGCAGCGGATTCCATGGTATAGCTTATTTCAATAAGGTGGGCACGGACAAACGAAGTTCGTCCGTGCCCACCGATATTAGTATAAAATTTCTACCATGTGTGTCTGTTATTAGCGGGCATTGTACACGTCAAGAACTTCCTGATTGCTCAATGCCCGGTTGTAAATGTGAACATCGTCAATGACACCTTTCATCAATTCTGAAGTTTTACTCCAGGATGTTCCAATATAACCAGAGGCGGTTGGTGTGGTAACTGTTTGCGTGGTGACTTTTTCTTTTGCAAGCTCACCATTTACATAAATCCTCATATATTGCCCGGACTTGCCGGTAACGGTTATATGGTAAAACGACCCGCTTTTAACAACTCCTGCTGCCGTCAATACCGTATTATAGCTGCCTCCACCTGCCATCAGCATCCAGACAGAGTCGTCGGTGTTGACTCTGAATCTGAATCCACGGGTATTTAATCCTCCGGAAGTAAAAATACCTCTTTTTACAGACAAATC
>CAYJME010000233.1:0-4909 GCA_964370795.1 uncultured candidatus Brocadiaceae bacterium | reverse complement strand
TTTATTGGAGAGCAGTCGTGAATAAACCGTTCAAGCCGTTTAAGCCGTTTGAACCGTTTAAACGGTTTGAACGGCTTAATCTGTGCAAATGGTTATAGGATAAACTACCCGCGCTACGATTTGTATTGAAATTTCCCAACATGTAAAAGGATTATCCTTCGTGACAGAAGAAAAAACCCGAAGACGCAAAGGGATTGTGCATATTAATCACGACTACTGCAAACGCTGCGGTATTTGTGTGAACTTTTGTCCGGTAAAAAACCTGGAAATTCGCCAGCAAAAATTAGTGGAATTAGAACATTGTATTGCATGCAGGACGTGCGAGCGGTATTGCCCTGATATAGCCATAGAAATTGAGGAGATCGATGCCAAAACAGTTGTTACAGGGTAATCAGGCCATTGCATTGGCTGCTGAGGTTGCAGGGTTAAGATTCTTTGCGGGCTATCCCATTACACCGGCCTCAGAGATCATCCATGAACTGGTCAATAAAAAGCATATAAAGACCCTTCAGATGGAAGACGAGATCGCCTCCATAAACGCCGTTATGGGCGCTTCACTGGCGGGGGTTAAGGCAATGACCGCCACGTCGGGACCGGGATTCTCCCTGATGCAGGAAAGTATCGGACACGCCCACATGATGGAGGTGCCCATGGTAATCGTAAATGTTCAAAGGGTAGGGCCAAGTACCGGCATGCCTACCTTGCCTGCACAAGGAGATGTGTTGCAATGCATTCATGGCAGTCATGGCGATTACTTTCCCATCGTTTTTTATCCCAATTCTGTTGCAGAACTCTATCAGTACACGATCGCTGCCTTTAACGCCGCTGAGGAATCGCTGAGTCCCGTTATCCTCCTCAGCGACGGTTATATTAGTCATCTGTATGAAACAATCACCCCACACAGAGACTTCGAGATTAAAAATCGCAGCTGCCCGCCGCTGGGCGCCAGTAACCGACACTTTACCGGACTATCACACGAAGGCTCAATACCGAAGACATCCGATATCGATAACTATAGAAGGCTTATAAGCCGTTTTCAGGAAAAACAACAGTTAACAGCGCAACGATATAATTACTATGAATATCTGGAATGCAGTAAGGAAACTGACACACTCCTCATATCGTACGGGGCGCTTTCCCGGGCAGCCTATTATTTCAAAAATGATTTCTCGCTCTACCGCCCTATCCGCATGTTCCCCCTGGTTGAGGAAATCAAGATCATTGCGCCGAAGTATAAACGAATCATTATGATGGAAATGAATACAGGGCAATATGTCCGCGAGATTGAAAGACAATTACGCAGAGAGATTGAGTTTATACCTATCCTCGGCGGCCGCATCGACCTGCAGGAAATAAAACAAAAATTAAGATTTGAATTATGAACCAGAATACCAACTTTAAACGTTATCTCAAAATGGATCTACTGCCCACGCCATGGTGCCCTGGCTGCGGAAATGGCATTGTCCTGAAAACCATCTGCCAGGCATTTGACGAACTCAACCTGCCCAAAAAAGGCACGGTCGTTGTTTCCGGCATTGGGTGTTCAGGGAGGAGCGCAGGACACTTTGACCTCGATTCTGTGCATACGGCGCATGGAAGGGCAATCCCCGTGGCAGAAGGCATTAAATATGCCCATGATGCCCTGAATGTGATTGTGGCAAGCGGAGACGGCGATTTGCTCGGTATTGGCGGCAACCATTTATTACATGCCATACGAAGGAATACCAATATTACCGTTATTTGTTATGCGAACGAGACCTATGGTATGACGGGCGGCCAGGTCTCGCCCACGACGCCTCATAATATTAAGACGCTGACCACACCCAATGGCAATCCGGATTATCCTGTTGATGTACAATTTCTCTTTAAACACCACAACTGTTTTTTTGCCCGTTCAACCGTCTATCACTTAAACCACCTGAAGAAATGCATTGTGGAGGCGTTGAAATTTCAAGGATTCTCTTTCGTGGAAGCAAGGACGATGTGTATTGTTAATTATGGCCGCCGTCTGGGATACAAAAACTCTAACGAAATGCTCCTGCACTATAAGGAATTTTACAAAATAAACGATAATGCAGAAGAACTGGCGCCAAATGAAATCGGGATGATAAAAACAAATACTTCAATCAAATCGTAAATTTTATTCTTCCTGATACTTTCCAATATTCCTGTACTTTTGATACCGCCTTTCAAGAAGTTTATCAATGGGGATTGTTTTCAATTCTCCAAGATATTTTACGATGTGTGATTTCAGCGTACATACCATAGCCCTGGGATCCTTGTGGGCAGCGCCAATGGGTTCCTGTATTATCTCATCCGCAATGCCAAACCGTAACAAATCCTTCGCCGTCAGTTGCAACGCCTTTGCTGCCTCCGGCGCGCTTTCGCCATTTTTCCACAAGATCGCAGCGCATCCTTCGGGCGATATGACCGAATAGTATGCATACTCCAGTATTGCAAATTTATCTCCTATACCAATACCCAGCGCGCCACCGCTGCCCCCTTCACCGATAACAATATTGATAATCGGGGTTTTCAATTGAGACATTTCATAGATATTTTCTGCAATTGCATGGGCCTGACCCCTTTCCTCTGCACCGATATCAGGATTAGCGCCCGGGGTATCAATGAGCGTTACAATGGGTAAGTGGAATTTTTCCGCCAGTTTCATTTTTTGCAACGCCTTGCGGTAGCCCTCAGGATTGGGCATTCCAAAGTTACAGGCAATACGTTCCTTCGTACTCTTTCCCTTCTGCTGTCCGATAATCAAAATCTTTTCCTGTCCTATCCTCCCCAATCCACAAATAATCGCCTTGTCATCTCCAAAACGCTTGTCTCCGTGGAGTTCAACAAAATCTTCGATCATAAAATTCACATAGTCTGCTGCAAGGGGACGCAAGGGGTGACGGGCAATTTTGACAATATCATACGGAGCTAACGCTGAAAACAACTTTCTTTGCATACCATCCCAGGTTGTTTTTAACGATTGTATCTCAGCGCTCCTGTCAATATGGTCCTTAAGTGATGCGCTTTGTAAATCTTCTATTTGATGCTCGATCTCAAGAATCGAATTTTCCATTTTCGTTACGGTCTTTTCAGGCAAATAATTTCTCCTTATTTTAAACAAAAGTATGATACGTCAAAAATCCCTTTTTTTCTTTAAACATTATATAAGATTTTTATTGTTTTTCAATGAGAACAAGCAAATTAAAAACATTGACAAAAAGAATTCCGATATGTACCATTTACGGACTTAAAATTAATATACCTAGCGCGGCGTAGCCGCAACCAAATCCCCCGATCAAAGGGAAACAACCCCCTGAGTCCCCCTTTACTAAGAGGGATTTCAGAGTCTCCCCCTTAACAAAGGGGGGAAGGGGGTTGTAAAAAACTTACAAAAAAAAGAAGTTTTTACAGAGTAATACTTTATAGCGCACTCTTTATTGTTAAATAATTTACTCAGCATGCGATTCGGAACCCTCTGTATCATTGGACCTGGACTCATTGGCGGTTCAATCGGTCTGGGACTAAAAAAGAAAAATCTGGTAAAGACTGTCATCGGGGTAGGTCACAAGGCTTCTTCGTTGGAAAAGGCCTTAAAAATGAATGCCATTGATACGGGAAGCTTAATTCCGGAGAAGGCAGTAAAAGACGCCGATATCGTAATTCTTGCCACATCGGTAAGTCAGATTGTTGATAGCGCTAAGGCCGTTATCCCTTTCATGAAAAACAACGCCATCCTTACCGATGTGGGCAGTACCAAGAAATACATTATTGAACAGATTACCAACTCACTGAGAAACGATATTTCGTTTGTCGGTGCTCATCCAATCGCTGGTTCAGAACAAAGAGGCATTGAGTTCGCCGCGGCGGACCTTTTTGAAGGAAGCACCTGTATCATCACGCCTTTTCGTGAGAGAAGATCAGAAGAGGAGAAAGTGAGCATGCGGGAGCCAAAGAATTCAGACGCCCAATCCCCCAATTATACGAAGGCGTTAGAAACGATCACATCTTTGTGGCAACTCCTGGGCGCAAAAGTGAAAATCTTAACCCCGGAGGCGCATGATGAAATCCTGGCAAGTGTGAGTCACCTGCCCCATGTGACTGCATCCTGTTTGATCAACGCAATCAGGCAGGACTATCTCATTTACGGCGCAGGCGGATTAAAGGATACGACAAGGATTGCATCGGGTGACCCTGATCTATGGCGTGACATTTTTAAACAAAATCGTGAAAATGTTATAAAAACTATCGACCGGCTTATCATTGAACTTAACGGATTCAAGGACGATCTTGCAAACAGGAACTATGATACGATAATAGAAAGACTCAAAAAGGCCAAGATGTCGCGTGACGGCCTATTTCAGAACAATTCAGCAAGACAAGAGCGCCATAAATAAAATCATATGTATTCACGAATCGAAGTATTTTTTAAAGATACCTGCACTGACACCCAGGGAAGCAACATTCGGGCAGAAATTGAAACATTTGGTTTCTCTGGAATAACGAATATCAGGGTTTGTCAGGTATATATTATTTTCGGGAATTTCAGCAAAGAGGAACTGAATAGTATTGCCCAAAAATTATTAGTAGACACCGTCACCCAGGACTATGAGATTTCGGAATTTGGATCCCGGAATTTGGACTTTAATACCCATATCATCGAAATCAGTCGAAAACCAGGGGTAATGGACCCGGTCGAGCAATCGGTTCTCAAGGCGCTTCGTGATCTGGGAATAAAGGCCGAAGGCGTTAAAACTGCCCAAAAATATATCATCCAGGGAAATATACCTCCCGAAACAATCCGTACTATTGCAACAAAGGTACTCGCAAATACAAAGATCGAAGATATATGTATTTACCCGGAATTACCCAATTACGAACACGGCGCTATCCGCTATGCCTACAA
>CAYJME010000232.1:0-4959 GCA_964370795.1 uncultured candidatus Brocadiaceae bacterium | reverse complement strand
CTTTAGGCCTGAAAGGCCGTTAGAATATAGCAGGGAGTGAAGCCCCCTGAGAGAGAAGATGACAAAAAACCATTTAGCCCTGAAGGGGTGAAAGAAATTTATTACCATTTACGCACGGGATGAAAAAAATATTGATGTTTGTCCCGGATTTTTCCTTTCGCCCCTTCAGGGCTAATTCTTGGAATATTATTTCCTCCAGGGGTATCACCCCTGGCTATAAGCTTTCTGCCCTTCGGGCGTGATGAGGTAATTACTCAATGATGCAAAAACAAAAAACGGAGATGCCAAAGACCACGACTCAACAACTTGGTAGCCTGATCAAATCCGCCCGCGACATCATGCGCAAGGATAAAGGACTCAACGGCGATCTCGACCGCCTGCCCATGCTTACTTGGATCATGTTCTTAAAATTTCTCGATGATATGGAAAAGATAAGAAAGGCTGAGGCAGAAGTAAAGGGACAAAAGTTTAAGCCGGCAATCGAATCACCATACAGGTGGAGGGATTGGGCTGAAAAGGAGGATGGTATCACAGGGGATGAACTCATTTCCTTTATAAATAACGAAGAGTCTGTCAGGCCAGATGGAACCAAAGGGCTGGGGCTTTTTGCATATTTAAAAGGTCTGCACGGCACAAATGGTGGTGACCGGCGGGACGTGATTGCCACGGTGTTTAGAGGAACGACTAACCGCATGGTCAATGGTTATCTCCTGCGCGACGTTATCAATAAGGTAAACAAAATCCATTTTACCGCATCGGAAGAAATCCACACCCTTTCTCATTTGTACGAAAGCATGTTGAAAGAAATGAGAGATGCTGCCGGCGATTCCGGGGAGTTTTACACGCCACGTTCTGTGATTCGTTTTATGGTGGAAGTAACTGACCCAAGATTGGGTGAAGTCGTGCTTGATCCAGCCTGCGGCACGGGAGGATTCCTTGTGGAAACTTTCGAACATCTTAAGAAACAATGCAAAAGGGCGGAAGATTTCAAAAAACTACAAAAAGAGTCTATTTTGGGGGCAGACGCAAAGCCACTGCCCTATTTGCTGTGTCAGATGAACCTGCTGCTTCACGAACTGGAATACCCGCAAATAGACCCAGAGAATTCCCTTCGTTTTCCCTTGAGAGAAATAGGTGATAAAGACAGAGTGGACATCGTACTTACGAATCCACCGTTTGGAGGTGAGGAAGAACGCGGAATACTCTCGAACTTTCCGGAGGACAAACAAACTGCCGAAACTACATTGCTCTTTTTACAGTTGATTATGAGAAAGCTCAGAAGGTCAATTGGTAACAAAAAGGGCGGCAGATGCGGTATCGTCGTCCCGAACGGCACACTCTTTGGTGATGGCGTCTGCGCCCGCATCAAAAAGGAACTCTTGGAAGAATTCAATTTGCATACCATTGTACGGCTGCCCAACGGCGTCTTTGCACCGTATACGGGAATTCCTACGAACCTCCTATTCTTCGAGCGGAATGGAACAACAAGGGACATCTGGTATTATGAAGTGCCGTTGCCGGAAGGCCGGAAGCAATATACGAAAACCCAACCCATACAATTCGAGGAATTCAGACCGGTTATTGAGTGGTGGAATAACAGGAAGGAAAATGAATATGCATGGAAGGTATCTGTTAAGAAGATAATAGAGAATGGATACAATCTCGATATCAAGAATCCCCATGGCAAACAGGATTTGGAGCATCTGCCGCCAGAACAACTGGCCGAATCTATTCTGAAGAAGGAACTCAGGATTGCAGAGATCATGAATGAGGTCAAGCAGATACTAGCAGAAGGCATAAAACCATGAAGAAGGATTCCAGGAAATCTGTTCCGGTTAGTAACCGTAGAGCCATAAGAGACTATGACGCCATCTTATCCGAGGTCGTTGGCTTGCTCGAATCAGCACGCAGAACATCAGCACGTACTATCAATACTATTATGGCTGCCACTTACTGGGAAATTGGGAGAAGGATTGTGGAGTACGAGCAGGCTGGACGTGGCAAAGCCGATTACGGAAAAAAGCTTATAGATCGTCTCTCCATGGATTTGACTAAAAAGTTCGGGCGTGGATTTGGGCGTAGCAATCTTTTTCAAATGCGTTCTTTTTACCTCTCCTACCCAACAATTGTCCAGACGCTGTCTGGACAATTGAATAATAAGAACTACGCTCAGAAATTCCAGACACTGTCTGGAAAATCCACCAGTATGGACCATAACAAGATTTACCAGACGGTGTCTGGCGAATCAAAATATGCGTTTGCCGGGAAGCCAAATCTTCTGGTATTATCAGAAAAATCGCTAACACTGTCTGCAAAATCATATCTAGCTACCCTTGCAATGAGATTCCAACTCCCCTGGTCTCACTATGTCAAACTACTTGGGGTTCGAAACTCTGATGCACGTGCTTTTTATGAAGCGGAAGCTTTGCGTGGAGGCTGGAGCGTACGACAACTGGAACGGCAGATTGCAACACAGTTCTACGAACGTACTGCCCTATCCAGAAACAAAGCTGCAATGCTGAAAAAAGGGGCTAAACCACTTCCCGAAGATTTCGTCACACCAGAAGAGGAGATCAAAGACCCGTTTGTGCTGGAATTCCTTGGGCTGAAGGACGAGTACTCCGAGAATGATCTTGAAGAGGCATTGATTCACAAATTAGAAACATTCTTACTGGAACTTGGCGGAGATTTTGCTTTTATAGGCCGCCAGCGTCGCCTGCGGATTGGTGATGAATGGTATCGTGTGGATTTGCTCTTCTTCCATCGCCGCCTGCGTTGTCTTGTGGTCATCGACTTAAAACTCGGCAAATTTACCCATGCCGATGCCGGTCAAATGCATCTTTATCTCAATTACGCTAAAGAGCATTGGATTCACACCGATGAAAACCCCCCTGTTGGCCTGATTCTCTGCGCCCAAAAAGATAGTGCCGTCGCACATTATGCCCTGGAAGGGCTTTCTAACAAGGTACTGGCAGCAGAGTATCGCACGGCACTGCCTGACGAAAAGACCCTTGCAGCCGAACTTGAACGGACACGCAGGATGCTGGAGAGCAGAGCAACAACCGAGCCTGGAAAGAGAGCAGAACAATGAAAGATATACACAGAATTAGCCTTGGGGAATTGCTGAAGTTAGAGCGCCGACCTGTGAAGGTTGTTCCTGATGGGCAATATGCAGAAATCGGTATTTATTGCTTTGGACGAGGGATATTCCATAAAATGCCACGTAGTGGACTTGAAGTAGGTGACAAAAATCTCTTTCTTATCAAGGAAGGAGATTTTATTCTTCAAGTTACTTTTGCGTGGGAAGGTGCAGTAGGATTGGTTTCATCGGCTGAGGATGGAATGTATGGTTCCACACGTTTTCCAACTTTCCGAATTGACGAAAGTAGGTGTTTTCCCCCATATCTAGTGAACTATTTTAAAACTCGCGAAGGACGGGAACAACTTGTAAAAATTTCTCCTGGTTCAGCAGGCCGTAACCGAGTTTTGAGCTTGAGGCGAATTCCAGAGATTTTAGTTCCTCTCCCTCCTCTCTCTAAACAGCGCCGCATTGTGGCGCGGATTGAGGAGCTGACCGCCAGGATCGAAGAGGCGCGCAGGCTGCGGCAGCAGCTACTGAAGGAGGCAGAAGCTCTGGTTGTGTTAGAGTATGGGAAAATATTTGCAGAACTCAAATTAAGTAATCAGCTTCCACTTAACAAAATCGTAACAGAGGTTGGTCAACAAGTCCAAGCAAGTCAAATGGAATACTTTGATTACCCCTATTTATCATTAGAGAATATAGAATCACGAACTGGAAGGATATTGAGGTTTCGAACGTGTCAGGAAGCTGGGATTCGAGGAACAGCCGTTCTATTTGGAACTGAAGATGTTTTGTATTCAAAGCTCCGCCCGTATCTGAATAAAGTAGTAACACCATCATTTGAAGGATGTGCAACAACTGAACTTGTTGTCTTCAAACCTGATACTACAATTGTTGATAAAAATTATGTTGCAGCTTTTTTAAGGAATCCACACGTTGTCAAAGAGTCTATCGCAAATTCAGTTGGAACAAAAATGCCACGTACAAATATGAGATGGTTTCGGCAGTTGTTAGTTCCTGTACCACCCCTCCCTGAACAGCGCCGCATCGTTACTTACTTAAATAACTTGCAAACCAAGGTTGGTGAACTCAATCATCTCCAATGCGAAACAGCTGTCGAACTTGATGCCCTATTACCTTCCATCCTTGATAAGGCATTTAAAGGTGAGTTTGAATGATACTAAAATTAAAAAAACTAATGTTTCATAGCTTTAGCATTAAGGAAGTACTCTAAAAATATACCTCTATTGCTTTTCATAGAATCCTCCACCTTCATTTAACCACAGCATCAAGATTGAAAAAACCCGACTCTCACATTTCTATTTTATGTATTCCAAATAAAATTCTTACTGTTAGGATAATACTATATATTGAACTATTCGACTTGACAAATACCATATATTGTGTTACAAGATGTTTTGCTTTACATATAAAATATTTTTTATAGGAGTAAAATTTATGCATAAATTAACTTTCTATCCGTTAGGGAATGCAGATTGCTGTAAGATAGATCTTTCCAATGGTCAAAAACTCCTTTTTGATTATGCACATACTCGTGATGATAAGGATAAAAATGACCTTAGAATAGACCTTGCAAAAGTCCTTCGAGAAGATTTGGAAGAAGTTGAACGAGATTATTTTGATGTAGTGGCATTCACACACGCCGATGATGACCATATACGCGGTTCTTCAAATTTTTTCTACTTCGAACACGCAAAGAAATATCAGAATGGAAACAGAATTAAGATTAAGGAACTTTGGGTTCCTGCCGCTATGATTACCGAAGAGGGATCCGAAGACGAAGCGCGAATTTTGCGATCTGAACCCAAGTTCGACAAAACCACCCAGGAAAATGGCAAAAAAGGGCTAAAAAAGCC
>CAYJME010000231.1:0-5020 GCA_964370795.1 uncultured candidatus Brocadiaceae bacterium | reverse complement strand
GTACCTCGTAACTCCGTCATACCCCTCACGGGAATACGCTATCTTTCTACGCATATGGATTGCTCCATTGTATGCGCATAGGTACAAACTTCTCCACGAGGATTTAGGCTCGCAGAGGTGGTATTTCTAACCACTCAGGTATTCCATACTTCAAGGCACGCCTACCTCAGGTGGCTGCATTCTTGGAATGCTGGAAAGAAAAGCCCATTGGTCTTCGTATGGCTGAAGATGCTGGTCAAGGAAGTGAGTGTTGCCTTTTTTGCAAGCCTCTTTTTGCAGAGGGAGGGCTATCAGGTTGCCAAACCCTCCCTTTGGCATAGTATCCTGGTTGGGAAAAAGCCGATCATAGGAATCCATTCCCAGTTGGTGATGGTGTGACATAGTTTCTGTCAGGAGGTAACTGCCAAGTTTTCTGGCTTTTGAAGCCAATACGGGTGCAGAGAAAAATATCCAAATATGAGCGCCTTTACCCGAACGGGATCTTTCCAGAAATGCTGGGATCTTTAGATTTCTACATGTTTCCATGAAGGCGGTAACATCAGTAGCCCACGACTCCTTGTCAAAATCTATGGCAAGAAACCAGCAGGTCTCATCGGTGAATAATGGATAGACGCCTATGGTATACTTGCCTTCAAGATGTCCTCTGATGACGCTATCGGTTACAGGAACAAAAGATCGGTGAGGGCACTCGCCACATTTTACTTTGGGTTTTTCACATGCTCCATCGACCCATTCATTATTACAGATCGGACTAAACCCTTTTTTGCCGGTCTTTCTACTTATCCATAAACGGGGATAGACATCAACACGCCCTCGAAAGAGGCTTCTAAATAAGGCAATCTTTTCCTCAGGGCTTGATATTTTAGAGATAATTCCAGAGGAAGAGATAGGTGTGTCTTTAGTATTATCAAGGGCGGAATTGGAAAGTTTTAAGAGTTCAGTTTTGAGGGATTTTAATTCTGCAAGTATCCTGAGTCGTTCTTTATCGAGTTCGGCAAGCTGAGATTCTCTAACGGAAATGGCTGATATTATGGTATGGTGCCTATCGTTTTCATCCATTGGGTTGTCTTTTCTCTTTGATGTACTGCCTTTTCATGTTGATTATGTAAATTTATTTTACTATAATCCATTACAATCATCAAAGAATTAACAGATAATCGAAAGGGTCAACTTGCAATCAGAAGGTTCGAAGGCAAAGGGTTATCAGTTAGGAATTACCAGATCATTATTTCGTAGGAAGAAAATAATGGGAATATTACAAGAAATTAAGCAGTTATCTCGTACCGATAAATTAAAAGTAATGGAAGCTCTTTGGAAAGATTTAAGTGGTGATGAAGAAAAGTATGATTCCCCTGCATGGCATGAAGATGCTCTTAAGGAAACTGAAAACAGGCTGAATAGTGGTATTGAAGAAGTGGTGGATTGGGATATTGCAAAAAAAAATCTTAAAAAGAAATTTGAATGAAAATCAAAATTCTAATTTCTGCAGTAAAGGATTTAGAAGAAGGGCAAATATTTTATGAGAAACAAGGCGAGGGGCTAGGAGAGTATTTCTTGGATACACTATTTTCTGATATCGATTCATTGTCACTCTTTGGTGGAATTCACAGAAAGGTTTACGGATATCATAGATTACTTTCCAGCCGATTTCCTTATGCCATATATTACAAAGTAGAAAACAAAAAAATTGTAACAGTGTGGAGGATATTGGATTGTCGTAAGGACCCAAAGAAAATAGAAAATATTATGAAAATGGCTTAACAAATATATTTGGTTTTGGTGAAGTGCCGCAAATATCTTACCAGTGGGGACGCTGAAAACGCAGGGAAAATAAGATAAGAGGGGCTTTTCTTCGTGTCCTTAGTGTGCTTCGGGTTATCGTCCTCTATGACATCTGTGGTTTCAATTGTTTTTCTTTGTGGCAAAAATACCAGCATCTATTTTGACATCTCCAACACGGACAGTGTTTGTGCTTCACACAGGTAGGGGAGGCTGGCACGAAATAATACGCCATACTCATACACCCCGTTAGAAATTTCCTTCATGAAGGCAGTAGAGATCGATAGAAGTAAGTAACTCCGAGATACAGATTTCTAACGGGGTACACCCCAAAAGGTCGTCTGTACCTCGTAACTCCGTCATACCCCTCACGGGAATACGCTATCTTTCTACGCATACGGATTGCTCCATTGTATGCGCATAGGTACAAACTTCTCTACGAGGGATTAGGCTCGCAGAGGTGGTATTTTCAACCACTCAGGTATCCCATACTTCAAGGCACGCCCTCCCCCATTTTATTGTGGTAAAATATCACTTTATCACCTTTACCAGTATCGAAATCCTTGCGCTGCCTACTTTAAAG
The DNA here is from genome assembly GCA_964370795.1 of uncultured candidatus Brocadiaceae bacterium. Classification (GTDB taxonomy): domain Bacteria; phylum Planctomycetota; class Brocadiia; order Brocadiales; family Brocadiaceae; genus JAHFOW01. The sequence continues at coordinate 2,658 of CAYJME010000231.1, read as the reverse complement.
AGGACTCGCGCACTGCCTGTTTTTTTCTTTGCTGTAATAACGAATATTGCCTGTCCATTTTCGTCTGTAATTGTATTCATGGGTTAAGACTCAAAAATGTAGTGCCGAAAATTGAAGGATGAAAATCGCAAATAATTGATATTACTGTTGATACGACTTTTACTTGTCGAACTTGGGTTCAGGTCATAGTTTGTCTCACTATAATAGCTGATGTACACTTTGCCCGATGCGTCTACTGCTATGGAGGTATACAAGCCTACCCTACCGCTACTGTCCACGGCTGTCGTTACCCATGCGCCGGATGTATTTGTAGCATACTTGAGTTCGGGGCTAAAGGTAAAATAGCTAAACTTGCAATAGCTGATGTGCACTTTACCTGATGCGTCTACTGCTATGGAGGAATATGCGCCTGTATCGTCATCACTGGCAATCGTTGTTGTTACCCATGCGCCTGGTGCATTCGTGGCATATTTGAGGTAATCATAATAGCTGATATGCACCTTGCCCGATGCGTCTACCGCTATGGAGGAATATCCGCCTACCCATTTATTACTGTCCACCGTCGTCGTTATCCATGCGCCGGATACATTCGTGGCATACTTGAGGTCATCGTTGGTATCGTCATAATAACTGATGTGCACCTTGCCTGACATGTCTAGCGATATGGATGCATAGGAACCAACGCCAAGTGATACATCGACCGATTGGTAGTTCCACGTACTTCCGTAATGGTAGGCATAGTAAAGACGATCACCCCCATAGGCAATATGAGGATTGTTATTGTTATCAATGGCAATTGACCGTGAATAAAAATTATCAAAATATTTTGGCGCGTCAACTACTTCTATTCTCCAGTTATCTGATGAGGTATTTGCGAAGGCGGTCTTTCTATCTGTTCTTTTTTCAAGAATGGTATGAGTGGTGGTATTGTTATCTATAGTATGTTGTTTTATCCCTGCTTGTTCGGCAAGAAGAATACCCGGTAACAACACAAACAGCAAAATAACTACCGGTATTACAAAAACCTTGCATCTCTTTTTCATCGTATTTTTTCCTTTTAAAGTTATACCATCTACATTACCAATGCCGGACGGTCAATCTGTAAACAAAAAAGCCTTGCTGCAAAGAGACACCATGAAGGTGTCTTTGCAGCAAGGCTCTATTCATTATCCCCGGACCACAATAAATTGGAGGTATCTTTACTATGCGCCGTCTGAACGCCAATACCGTTTCCCCACTTTCATTGTTTTTTAAATTATTAAAATGTTGGCATTATAATTGGGGGGGTAAAAATTTCAAGAAAATAAATTAATTCGGTCTGACTATAAAATAGATGGTATAAAATATAGTCCAGCTTATCAGGTGAAAAGTTCTCCTCGATTTGATCGTCCATGTTTCAAGAAGGAATCGGGAAATAAACCCAAATGACAATGTTATCAATGCAAACCTTATGAGGCGCGCCGGGATGCTGATAACGAGAAAAGGGATCAAATTGATTCCCGTATCGGCGCTTTGGACTGCGTATATTTTATACGGTATACCGTAGATTAGTCCGATAAAAATTGTCCATAGCCCCTCATTCTTCAAATCTGTCCCGACCTGTTGAATCATTGGCGGAGAGATTGCGGGAATATAATCAAGCACAAGCAATGCATGGTCAGGGTATTCCAATCCCCAAAAATACATCAGACTGCCGCCAAGCAATGCGCCAAACACCGCCCAGAGACAGGCGATACAAGCCTTTTTTACATTTTCCATTGCTATCCAACTGAGGAATACGTCGGGTACGATGAAAAACAGGACTGCCTCTGCAATCCCCCATATCACGGCTATAGTATTGGTACGAAAATGCATATTTTCATGCCCTTTTGTGAGCCTTTGGCTCACGTTTGTTTACCTGTGTAAGAACTTCTTTTAGTAACAATTTAGCTTTGTGAAAAAGGTAGCGCCGGTCCCTTGTTTGTAGTAACGACTTCAGTCGTTTCTCATAGGCATCATGACGACTAAAGTCGTCACTACTAACAGGGCGGGGGATAAACCACCCGCGCTACGTATTTTTTTGCTCATATTAAATTCGAATGACGGATTTTTCAAAAAGCTAAATTGTTACCTTTTTTATAAATTTTTCACAACCCTATTCACCTCTTATCAAATAAGGTATAGTTTTTTATGAGGGAAAGATTGCTTCGCTTCGCTCGCAATGACACCAGACGACTAAAGTCATTACTGTAATTCTGTTGGTAGTAACGACTTCAGTCGTTGCAGGTAGGTCAGGCGTCTCGCCTGACAAAATAGTGACAAGCGAGATGCTTGTCGTACCTTACGACTAAAGTTATCACTTCAAACGCTCACAATGGCAAATAAACACAGTGACGGCACACGGAGTGTGCCGACTACTACCAGACGACTGAAGTCGTTACTACTAACGTTCGCACTGATAACGCGCAGGGCGCATAGAGCATGGCGCAGTAAGCAAAGCAAGCAGGGAAGCATGAGGAGCATAAGGAGAATGGGAGAACAACCCCTTTAGTCCCCCTTAACAAAGGAGGATTCAGGGGGTTGTCTGCCCCCTGAATCCTGCTGCTCCTTATAGTATTACCACGCAAAATCTGTCTTTTTTTTGTAAGTTTTTTACAATTTCCTTTACCCCCTGTATCA
>CAYJME010000230.1:0-5022 GCA_964370795.1 uncultured candidatus Brocadiaceae bacterium | reverse complement strand
CGCTACAAGTCTTCCTTCGTTATTATAAACGTAACTAATTTTTCTCCCCAATGTATCCATAGCTTCTGTAAGCCTGCCATTTGAATTTCTCGTAAAGATCATGGTATTTTTATGGCGGTCTTCGATTTTTATAAGAAAGCCGGTGTTGCTGTAATATTTTTTATTCCCAGTCCGATCCCGAAGGATAAAAGAGCCGTCTTCTTTTTTTGTTAACCGTGTATATGCACCAAGTGGTGTGCTGTATGTGCCATCTGGTTGTAACCCGTAAAGGTCAGACCGGCCATGACCATCCATAATAATAACGCTACCCAGTTTTATAAATGACTCACTGAAAACAGGGGTAAAGGTATCAATTGGTATGTCGTTTTGGTTATCATCGGTAATCACGACTAATCGGGAGTTATAATTAAAGTCCCAATTATGTCCTAGTGGACCATCATAGGTAATACGACTTTTATAAATACGGGTAAATGTCCAATCAAACCCTCTTCCTGGTATCCGAAGATCGGTCATTTGTAATATAAATTCACCATTGTGAAGGGTTATAGGGTCAGGAGTATCATTTTTTTGCCCGTTGCTCGCAAATAAAGATGCTTTATCGGGAGGTAAACACACTTTGCAGTATGATGCATCCATAAATACTCCACCTTTCACAGGAATAAACTTATCCCCATGTGAAGATACATTATTGTAAGGAGTGACGTAGGAATCATCGTTCATTGCAATGTCTTTAACACCAGATGTTGGCGCTGATTTCACATTTACCGAGCATGTACAAACACCTTCAGCACTTGTTGGCTCATAAAACCACTTGATGCTAAAAGTAGTTGTTCCAAAATTTAAAGCAGTTATAGTAAATACTCCATCATGTGCAGTAAACTCTTTGTCTGGATTTATTTTTATAATATTTGGATCTCCTAAACTCAAAGGAGTATAAACACTTTCCACTTCTCTCAAATCTGCGGTAATCTGCCACGTTGATTGTGTACCAGCGGTTAGGCTCAAATTGGCAGGACCACACTCATGGGCATTTGATGGCGCAGTATTTATCAAAAATGCAACGATTATCATGAATTTTGTAAGCAGGTATTTTAGATAATGCATGTCAAATTTCCTCAAATAAAGGTAAGAGTGAGAAGAGACATTTAGCCGGAATTTGTGATTTCGGATTTCTGATTAGATACTAAATCATTATTTTAAATATTGTACAACAAATCTTAGACAAATGAAAATTTTTCTTCACAATTGTTTCCTCAATAAGTAAACTAAGTTAAATTTTATATGAGGAAAATTCATGAAAACCGTATTACAGACACCTATAACAGAAATACCACCCAGCTTTGACCTGACTCAGATTGTCAATGGGAAGAAAATTATGACCCCAAGTCCATTTGGAAAACATCAGAATATAGTATTCAATCTGGCATTTTCCTTAAGAGAATATGCAGAGAAAAGAGATCTGGGTAAGGTGTTTATCTCCCCCCTTGACGTGATTTTCGATGAAAATATCAATCGACTCCAGCCTGATATTATCTTCATAAAAAAAGAACGACTGCATATCCTTCAAGACTGGATACGGGGTGTTCCTGATATGGTTGTCGAAGTAGTGTCAAAAGGCACGGTTATTCTCGACACTATCCAAAAAAAGGAAGTCTATGAACGGTATAAAGTCCCGGAGTGTTGGCTCGTCTTCCCGGAACTGGAATCAGTTGAAGTATTCACCATTGCAAACGATACCTACAAACTCTTTTCCTATGCAGAAGGAAAGGGCAAGGTAAAATCCCAGGTTGTTGATGGATTTGAAGTGGATTTGACGAGGGTATTTGATTAATCGCCTATTATACTGATATGACGAAAATTTGTACCATTCAGTTCAGTCCTCAATGTCATGCAGAACTTGTTTCAGCATCTCCGGGAATTTATTATGAATAAGGAACGCGTTTCTGGTGTTGTTACTGCTTTACTGATTCTGATAGAACAAAACGGCATTCACGGTCTTTTGACCCTAAATTCAGCAGATTGTCACCATCAACATCCTTAACGTTTACACGGACGGTTTCTAACCCTTTTTCATCCTTCGGATCTTTGTTGGTTTGTATGCTATCATGCGCATAGCCTATCCACGGTTGACCTTTTGTCTGTCCACACTCGAAAACACGAACAGCATGGCCGCCGGTGGGAATTCCCTGTAATGTGTCATACGAAAAACACAACTCGACATCTTCGCCATTCTTGATTTCGTTACAAATAAATTGAAATGTGACCTTATCCCCTTTGTCTTTTGAGGTAATTCCACTGCCCGAAAAATCACCATTGGGAATAACGCCGGTTCCAAACCCCCGTCCCTGGTGTTTGTGAATCAATTTGCCTTTTAGACCGTTTTTAGACAGATAGGAAAATTTACCTTTTAGCATGGGACCTACGTGGAGGCCGTTTCCATTATTTCGCGCAGTTGTAAGGCGGCCAGCCTCAGAATCTAACTGTCCTACCAGGGTACAATCGCCTTTCAAACCCGGTTTGTGGTCATGAGGAACGACAATTCCGAATCTGTCTTCCAGGAATTGCAGACTGTTTGCGATCGACATAGGAAAACATTGATTGAATGCTGTCTGGACATTAACAAGATTAGGCTGCGTATGTTTAAACGTTTGTCCTTTTGCATCAAAATTGACCATGTTTGGGGGTGGAGCGGCGCCAATAGAAGTGGTAGGACAATTCCCAAAGCCCTCGGCATTCCATTCAGCACCATCTATGGGATAATTGCATCTCGTCCCGTCAGCAAAATCTGTTTTGGGAAAACGGGAATATCTTACACGCGCACTCAATGAGTTAACATCAAAAGACACGTCAGGATTATTCAGCCCAAGGCTGAAATAGGCGACAACGGGACTAACGCCGTCACTCATATCTATGGGTAAATTCTGCACAATCCAGCCTGCATCTGTAAAGACGTTGAGGAATCCTTTTGATATTCCCGTTGCCGAATTTAAAAGTGAAGGGTTTGCGCTAACTCGTCCCCAATCTGAGTCTAAATGAGTTGCATCGGGAAAAAGAAAATCTACTTGTTTAAAATCCACGCCTTGACCTGGTAATACAACAGCTCCATATGCTACTGTTGTGTTTGGGAAAGATATTAATTCATTCAGAGATAGTGTGATTACGGAAAAAATGGTGAGTGTGATTAATCGAACCAGTATTTGTTTACCTACGGATGTAACGTTGTCTTGCTTATCCTTTTGTCCGGTTAATTTAAGAGTCAGATATGTTACCATAAAGGCCTCCCTCTTCAGCCTGACGATTATGCGCAGGCGTCATTAAGATTATAAATACCAAACAACTGCATTTTATTACGTGATGATTTTTTATTCCCCCTTTCTCAGAGAAACCATGAAATATGTCAGGTTAGTTAACAACCTTGATAAAAATCCCTAATTTCAGGCTGTCAATATAACGCCTCTTCAGTCTGGTGATTTCTTCACGGTAAATCTTTTTATAAATCTCGTCCTGTACTTCTTCAAATTCTTTGATTTTTTCCGGTTTGATAAGTTCCACTTTAAAAATATGATATCCGATGGGTGATTCAATAATACTGCTGCACTGGTTATCCTTTAAGCTGTAAACCACATCCCGCAGGTCTTTTCGCAGATCATTAACTTCTTCAAATGTCCACAGTCCACCCTTTTCCGCGTTTTCCCCATTCGAAAATTCTTTAGCAAGCGATGCGAAATCTTCTCCCTGATTGATACGGATCATTACCTGTTTTGCCAGGGAAACCGTTTCGGCCTTGTTATTATTGTGGGATGAATATTTGATAATAATCTGACGTATTTTCACCTCTTTTTTTTGATGGAATTCTTCGATATTTTCGTTGTAATACCGCCTTAATATTTTAGGTTGAACCTTCACCTTGTCATATACGTTTTCTTTCATAATCTTATCAACCATAATATCTTGCCTGAGTTCGTTTTTCTTCTCAATAGGGTTTATTCCCTGGGATTCAGCGATTTCATAATATTTTGTCAACGAACCTACATTTTTAACAGCGCCTTTTAAAAAAGAATCAAGATCCTTATCAACCTCATTCATCCTTGCCACATCTGTTCCAAACAGACGCTGGGCCTCTTTTACGAGCACTTTCCTGTCAATCATTTCCTCCAGGGTGTTATTCAATATTTCATCGATTTTGCTCATCAATTCATTCTCTTTGTACCTCTCTTGCGCCTCTTTAATAGCGACTGCAGCGCGTTTAACGACCTCTTCCTGCGTAATGATCTCGTCGTCCACAATCGCTTTAACAGAATTTAAATTGCTTTTGTTATATTCAAGTGTGGATCCATGGGAGACAGCAACAAGGTTGAAGGTTACAATTAAGGAAAATAGTGTATTACTCCATAAAAACCCCTTTTTTGTATAGGCTCTTTTTTTTCTCCGTGTTTCTGTTTGATTGAAGGGGATTTCTGGTTTTTGGTTGTCATGATGCTTTATTATCGCAGAGATTGAAAACATTTTTATTGGGTACCTTTTGAGAAATTTTCAATAAATGAACTGAACAGGCATGCCGCATGATTGCTTTACATTACAAATTCTAATTGATTTTATCGGAAAGTCCAAAGACTATTTTATGTGTTTTTGTAAACCTCTCTGTTTTGTTTTTCTTTGTAATCTCAGTGCCTTAAAGGTAATCTCATTATTATCTGTCTTTACCAGGTTGTATAACAAGGCACTCCCCCTGTGAATCTCTAAATGCGAAATCTTTCTTATGCTCATATTGGCAATTTTTGATAGCTTTTTTTAATACACTCATATAATATAGACCCACATTTTAGCACTTATTATCCATTATTGAGGTGTAGCAAATAAAAGGGAAATACACGGGATTTAAATCGAAATAGCGAACAATTAAACCAGGGAGGTAAAAAATGGAAGCTAGATGTATGAAATGCAAAACACAAAAAGAAATGTCAGATGCACAAATGACCATGACTGCCCGAGGCGGATATATGGCTAAGGGCAAATGTAAAG
>CAYJME010000229.1:0-5046 GCA_964370795.1 uncultured candidatus Brocadiaceae bacterium | reverse complement strand
GAACAAACACAAGGCAAAGACAAGCTGATGATTCTGGTTAGTCTCTTTACCGGATTACGCTTGAATGATGTTTTAAGGCTTACCTGGAAGGATATTGATTTCGCCAAAGGAATTATAACCATTACTCAGAGCAAGACCGGTAAGCTGGTATCTATCCCGTTATCGGATTATCTGGCAGAAGAACTTACCAGGTATGGAAGCGGTGTCCAGGAAGGCAGAATATTCGAGAGCAGAGATATAAGCTGTTTGATTGTTAAAATGTATAGCGGCCATTTTAGCGCATTATTCAAGCGGTTAGGCATCCATGATTTCACCTTCCATAATTTAAGACATTCATTCTCAAGCTTACTACAGGGCGAACTTGGTGTTGGTGCTGTCGTGGTGCAGGGTATGACAGGGCATTCAAGTTTAGGGATGTTACAGAAGTATTCACATACTGGACTGGATAACAAAAAACGGGCAATAGGCGCATTAACAGATTACGTTTTGAATGCAGATAAAAGACCCATTTCTTTAGTGGTGAATAAATAGGGTACGGCGAAAGTACGACACGACAAAAGGTATGGTTTTGTAAAGTGTATGTGTTGCGATAGTTAGGATTTTTCCAGGAATATTAACGTGATAATCACGTATAGTAAACGTCTTAAATAAGGTAGTATTACAACAGTCATTATTATCATTGCGAGCGAAGCGAATCAATCTTTCCCATGTGAAATTGTTTTCAAACAAAGCATGTCCCGAGTTAATCGAATGGCCTCTGCAATGACAACTTTCTTTTAACATTGACATTTCTTTTATAGAATGGTATTTTTTATACATTTACTCTCTACGATAAAAGAAATTTATGCCAGAATTAGAAATATTAGCTGTTTTATTTATGCCGGACCTGAATATAATTATATGAAAAAGGTACTCTTTGGTTTTTTTGTTCTTTTCATAAGTCTCATTGTCGCCGTTTGCAGCCATGCTACAGACAGTTTTAATGACTATGAAACCCATTATCAGTTAGGAAACGAATACAACAAACGGGGAATGATCGACGATGCGATCCTGGAGTATAAAAAGGCCATTGATCTCAATAGGAATAATCCAAAAGTTTACAATAACTTAGGGGTTGCGTATAGCAAGAGGCGGATGTTTGACGAAGAAATTTTCTCGTATAAAAGGGCAATCGAACTGGACCATAGCTACATGGATGCGTATTTTAACCTTGGGATTGCATATGGCGCAAAGGGATTAATAGACGATGAGATTAACACTTATAAAAAACTTATAGAAATCGATCCAAAAAATATTGACGCCTTATATAACCTTGGGAATAGTTACCGTGAGAAAGAGATGTATGATGAATCAATTTCTACTTACAAAAAATTGATTGAGATCGACCATAATTATGCCGATGCATATTTTAATCTGGGCGTTTCATACGGAAGAAAGGGTCTGTTGGATAATGAGATTCTCCAGTATAAGAAGGTTCTTGTGTTGAATCCTGACAACGCGGAAGCACACTTTAACCTGGCCATTGCTTATGGGGAAAAAAATATGTTCCCGGAACAGGTGGATGAATATAAAAAGGCCATTACCCTGAATCCGAAGTATCTGAAGGCATACAAAAATCTCGAGTCTGTTTTTCGTGACAAAGGGATGATTGAAGAAGCAAATAAAGAGTTGTCAAAGCATAATGATTTAGTGAAGCATTAAAATACTTAAATAATTTTTTATAAGCAGAAGGGGAGGAAATATATAATGCTTAATCTCGGAAAAATCCAGGAGATGGTAACCGATAAGTCAGAAAAGATTATGACCAACCAGAAAGTTGAGGGACTTATCAATAACGTTGGCGGACTGCTCTGTTTTGTTGGGGCAGTAGTATTCGGCGTTTTATTTCTGGTATGTAGCGGCAGTTTGATTAAGACCGGTAAACACTATGTGGTAAAGCCGTCGGCTGAAAAAAAGGCGGATGAAGTGCAGTCTGAAGCAGCTCCAACTGAAGAAGCTGCTGCGCCAGCTCCTAGCGGTGAATAATTATAAAACATTCCTGAAATTACAGAACAAGTTCAACATGATAGGTAGTTCGTCTGTCATGTTGAATTTGTTTTTTGTGCATTTCAAAATCAGTAAGTTTCTAACCATCTGATCACATTTTTCAAGGATAAAAGGCTCGTGACAAAAAAGATAATTTTCCTGGCAAGCGTTTCAAGTTTCATGGTGTGTTTTTTCGCTTTAAAACCAATTCTTGCTGTTTCTTTGAAACTGACCCCGGAACAGATACAAGAAGCGGTAGACTATGGTCAGAAAAATAGAAACATGGATGTCGCCGCATTTTCAAAACCATGGACGGTCTGTTTGGAGAAAGGACATGGCACCGCTACGTTGTTTACCCCTTATCTGAATGTTGCCTATAAGGCAAAAAAAACGGCAGTTGAGAGAAAGGAGTTTACCAACAAGGACATTGCACAGGCGCTGGAAATTGGAGATTCCCTGACCTTTTCGGTAACCGTTTATGGCGACGAATATGACTTTCCAATGCATTATACAGCGAAGATTTATCAAAAGGACGAGGTTGTTCAGCCCGAGTTCGAATTTATTCCTAAAATAGCGGATGCTAGTGAATTTTGGCCCGACCCGCCAAGCCATTCAGCGCGGATGGTCTTTAAATTTCCAGTTAAACATATTGACCTTGAATCCCCGATTAAATTTGTAGTTGTTGCTCCGGGTGGCGAGGAGACTCCCTTTGAATTTGATTTATCGAAGCTGAAGTAAATGTTTTTATAAGGCTTCGAATAAGCGGCAAAACGTATATACGTGCAGTTGTTATATGCTGGTGGAGAGTTCCTCCTGCTGGTTTATTAAAAAAAGCGAAAGGTTTAAACAAATTATTATGATGAAATATATCGTTATGGGTTTAGCTATGGTAATCATGACCTCTTTTGCGGGGTGCGGTGGGTTACAGAAAAAAATCTCGAAAAATAAGGAAACTGAACAATCTTTGGCGCTCATTGACCGGAAGATTCAAGAGATGCAACAGAGTCTTTCTCAATTAAGTTTAACTGACCAGAACCTCGAAAGGCGTATTGATGAACTTTCTCAAAAGACTAATGGTCTGGATGCAAATTATTCGTATCTGAAGGCAACTACGGATAGTCTTAATTCCAAACTCGAGTCAAAGGACAATAGCGTCAGAAATAATGTTGTTGAAGTGCAAAAAAATATCGATGACCTTGAGAAGAAATTGAACAAAATCGAAGAGATAGAAAAAATAAAGACCGAATTGCAAAATCAGATTATTGTGCTTCTATCTCAACGGCAGCAACTCGCGGGTTATAAGCTCGACCAGCAGGGAAAAGACGTGAAAGAATCGCCGGCTGTGGAAGGTAGTCCGGGGACAGAAGGAACAAAAGAATCATCAGTTGAAACACGAGAAGAAAAAAAGCACGAAACGCTCTCATCTGAACAGCAAAATGAGCGGATTCAATTTCTCCTGGATGACGCCCTTGCGGTTTATAGAAGCGGTGATTATGAGAAGGCAGTGCGCAAATGGGAAGAGGTGCTTAAAATGGACCCTGAGAATCTTGAGGCAAAGTTTAACATCGATATTGCAAAGGAAAAACTAAAATCAAACTCTGAAAAATAACGTGAAAAAAAGTCGTTGTCGGGAGATGATGACTACCTGTTAAATATTGAATATATGGAGCATCTGAATTCATAATTTAAAGTTATATCCTGCAAAGTCATGTAAAGAGTTTTGCTGCTTCCAGCAAGTTTTTTACTATGTAATCAGCGCCTGTCACCGGCGTTATGGGTAAATCGTTACCGGCAGTATCCCGAATAAGGACACTCGTACATCCAGCATTTTTACCTGCCAGTACATCGCATTCTGAATCTCCAATCATGAGTGATTTTGTCAAATCTATACGATGGTACCTTGCGGCGTCAAGGAGCATTTTGGGTTTCGGTTTTCTGCAATCGCACACCCTTCTGTATTCCTCAACAACGCCCTCATGGTGATGTGGACAATAATAAATATCGTCTATACAAATTCCTTCCCATTCCAACATAGTTAACAGCTTGTCGTGAACAAGCTTTAATTGCGCTTCATTAAAGTATCCCCTGGCGACACCTGACTGGTTGGTAACAATAATGATTGCATAACCGCTTTTTTTGAAAAGACCGATTCCTTCAACGGCATTCGGTAAGAATCTCAGTTGTTCCGGAGAACTCAAAAATGGTATGTGGACGACCAGGGTACCATCCCGGTCAAGAAATACGGCCTTTCTCTTTTTCACGTGATTATTGATTCGGAGTCCCAAAGAGTTCTTTTTCAATAATGGAGCAGAGGATATGAGCAACGGTAATGTGGCATTCCTGGATGCGTGGCGTATTGGTTGAGGGGATTTTTAAGCAGATATCAACGGCATTTTTTAAGGCTCCTCCATCTTCCCCGGTAAATCCAATGGTGATAGCTCCGAGTTTGCGTGCAACCTGGACGGCTTGTAAGATACTCTGTGAATTTCCGCTTGTGCTGAACGCCAACACAACGTCACCCGGGGCAACGAGCGCCTCGATTTGTCGGGAAAAACAGGTATTATAGCCAAAATCATTTGCAAGCGCTGTCATTACAGAAGTGTCCGTTGTCAGAGCAACTGCAGGAAGGGCGGGTCGATTCATCTTGAATCTTCCAATTAGTTCTCCTGCTATGTGTTGCGCATCTGCTGCGCTCCCGCCATTACCGATAAGATATACCCTGTGTTTGTTTTTAAATGAATGTACAAGAGTATCCGCTAACGCTTTAATAGTCTTAACCTGTGTTGCCAATAATTTTTTTTTGGTATCTATGCTTTCCTGTAATTGTATTTCTATGTTATCCATAAGTTTACGTTGGAGAAATGCCAACAAGCGTGTAGAGCGCAAGATTTTGTGTCTCTACATTTTAATCAAACGGGTTTCCAGGTTATGCCCGGATGTAACACGAACCTTTAGGTTTGCGTCTGGGCGAAGGTATCAAGGCTCTTTATTTTACTTGTATTTTCAGGACATTCAAGACAA
>CAYJME010000228.1:0-5067 GCA_964370795.1 uncultured candidatus Brocadiaceae bacterium | reverse complement strand
CGATTTAAGTTTCTGGGCGGGTTCGGGTTTTTGCCGATCTTAAAGAGTGATAAAAATCGAGGCAATAATTGACGGATTTTATGAGAATAACCGTGCCCCCCCGATGCTTTTTTTTGACTTACATTGCATTTCTTTGTTATCGGATTAAAACGGTCTGCAAGATTGTCGTTGAGTTCAGAAAGGGCATCATTACGTTTTTCAGTAGCACGGGAAGATGTAATATCTGCCGTGACTATCTCCTTGTTTCGCTTTATTATTGGCTGGTTTCCCACGCTGGCAATAATTTTGAAGTCAAAGGCATTGATCATTTCTGGCGTGGCGCCGAAGGCAAAGTCCATACGGTCGTGACGTGATGAGGATATTAAATGGGCCAATTCGTTCAAGCCATCCCTATCAAATGTGACGCATGTTGGATCGTTTGTGAGTGAAGTCACGGGAAGAACTGTCCGTGTTTGATGCAATTTCACCAGTGATTCTTCCAGCTGGTCAGACTTAAAATAATAATCTTCCGATTTACGGCTTACGATATTATCCGCATCAGAAAAATCTATTTTGCTCCAGGTATTCAATATACCTTCGCTATCATAATGGGTCAGTATCCAGGGGAGCATAAGCCAAAGATGCCTTTTGTATTTTTGTATAACACCAATTCCCTGCAGGCAGTAAATAGCACGTCCATCCTTATCTTTATGGTTTGATAAACAACAACTTACGAGAAATGTCATCTCTGGATGATTTAAACAGTAGAGGGGAGAAACCGATGAGTTATAAAAGCTGTCCTTGCGCTTATCAAACATATCGTACAGTTGATTTAATACCTTCAGGCTCTCTCCTGAAACTTTCTGAGGAATGATCATCCACCGGTAATCTTTTGATAAGGAACGGGAATACAAGAGCGCCTGGTATATCATTTGATTCGTTTTACCCTTTCCAGCGCCTTTATCAGGAGCGGTTCTATGTGCGGCTCAAACTGACTTAAAACCTCGAAATCCTTATTTTTTTCATCCAGTATTGCCCTTGCAATGCTTTCTGCATCAGGCTTACGCATAATGAGAGACCAGATTTTATTTACAAGACCTGCTTTTTTTAATACATCGGAAAGTTCTTTTTCACGTTGTTTTATAGTCTTGTGTGCCTCAACCTTCATCTGTTTTAACGTTTGCCCCAGACAGTAAAATAAGACGTGTTCCGCATTCATGGGCGCAGGAAATCCTACAATCGCATCTTCCGATTTAAAAGGGTGTATCATATCTCCCGTGGGAATAACCGTCCTCCGTGCGTTTCCCTCCCCAACGGCAGAAACGGGGACAATACCGCCTTCCCAGGTTGGATTTTGTTTACAGAGAGAAACCATCTGATTGAACACCTCCAATCCCCGATCAAGTAACGGCGCATAATTATCTCTCTTCCATTCGGGACCAACGGTGTCTGCTTTGGTTAACATGATGACAAACGTTAAATTTCTATGAGGATATACCCTGCTGTAGGTGGTAAATATCTCATGGATCCGACGGGCGCCTGAGCGATGACGCGCTTCCCTGATGTTGGAATAATAAGTGAGGACAAAGGCATCGGCAACGAGAAGCACGGCATTACTGAGTTCAATATGCGAGGCCAGGTCTGCAATTTCAGATTTCATAGCATCTGACATATCATTGGCGTCAAGGGCGTCCGTAATTTCCGTGAGAATACCGCCCCGATAATCTATCCAATCAAAATATGTGACCGGTTTCGAATTATAGTAAACAGTAAAAGGCCATACCGTAGTCTGTTGCGTGCCGTCTGGCCATTTAAATTTTTCAGCGAGCGAAAACCTGCTGAAATCGCCGATGCTCAGGATTGCCTTGTCAAGCTGTTGTACCGTACGGGGGGCAATGTAAAAACCCGCGTCATTTTGACCTGCGTCCCCCAGGGTCTCATAAAGCGAAGACATGTACGCTGTTTTACCGGAGCCTGATATACCTATCATGGTTACTTTCATCTTTCATCCACCTCTCTCTTTTTTTGTTAAAATCTCTGCGTTATCGGGTCCTCGTGGCAAACTATTACCATTTATGTTTTATTCTTTAGCAGGATCATTTTAAGGGCGATACTGGAAATTCCACCTATAAAAGGTAACATAATTGCCCATTTTGAAAAGCCTGTGGAAATCCAGACTACGACCAGAATGGAAAGTCCCACAATTGCGCCCAGGATAAACGGATATACAAGGCGCTGAGGAGCCATGTGGGCTTGACTGGGTGTTCCTTGCTCAGCATGCATAGATTCGCCTTGCATTAATACCCTCTTACTCAACCTCTTTTGTCTTTCGATATCGTTTGACATTTATTACCCTTCGATTAATTTAAAATATTTATTTTTTTAAATTATATTCTCTTTTATGGCTTATTACAAAAGTAATTACATGTTTTTTAATTGAGGACACAAGCCAGACATGCTTTTCAATATCAAATAGCCCGTCTCTGCCGGTAATAATCCTCAAACCACCGCTTCTTCAGCACGGTGTTAATTTGTGCGTCCGAAAGTTTTTTGTAGAGTTCCAGCTTTGTATTCACGAAATCGAGCAGGATTTCATCCATCACCTTCTCGAATTTGTATCGTATGTTTGCTTCGGTGTTGTCGCTGTTCATTACGGTTCGAAGTTCCCCATGTGCCTCGATTTTGGCCTGCATGCCCTGAATGTCTACCTTGTCATCATCGGTGAGGTTTGCGCCGTATGCATCATTTAAGGTCTTGATGATATGGGAGAGGAAATCGAACTCCTTTTTGTACGTTCCTCTGGTCTCTGTTCCAATGGGTTTGACGTGTCCATTTTGCTTTGTGAGCGGGATGTATCCGCTAAAGGTTTCCTGGATTCTAAAGGAGTCCAGGTCCACACAATCCTGAATCTCGTATGGCAGTTGGTTTGTGCGTTTTGGCAACTTCCTGTTCAGGCTTTTGGCAAAGACGTATAACTGCTCTAATTGCGTCTTGAGAGTATAGAGTTTGTTCGGGTCGGCCTCCTCTTCCAGATAGGTGACCTGGTAGTAATCCTGAAATGCCTTCTGGATTTCTTCCCACTCATTGACAAAATCCAGTATTACGGTATCTATCTTTCCTCTCGCCGTTCTATTCAGACGGCTGAGGGTTTGGACAGCGCCTACCCCTCCAAGTTTCTTGTCAACGTACATCGTATGGAGCATCGGCTCATCAAAGCCCGTCTGGAATTTGTTAGCTGCTATCAGGATTCGATATGCTGGAGTCTTGAGCGCATCCTGGATGGTTACTTTTGGCGGGAGACTGTTCATGGCCGTTTCGGTATAGGACGCTCCTGAATCGGGGTCTATCACCGTTCCTGAGAATATTTAAAGGGCAATCCCATCTCCCCCAAAACCTTCTGGAATGCCAATTGAAACCTTACTGCATGGAGACGTGATTTTGTCACCAGCATCGCCAGCCCTTTTCCCTCGATAGTCTTCATTGTTACCGCCATGAAGTGGTCGAGGATGATGCGTGTTTTCAGGTCAAATGCGTGAGGCTTGAGATCAACGTAAGAAGTGAGAAGCCGTATCGCCTTCTTCCTCGCTGACGGCAAAATGCACAAGGCATCGCATGAACTGGAATAACGGCTCACGTGCATCCCTATCCCTTCGGTACTGTTTGATTGCATCTTCGACATATTGACCTGTAAGAGAGTTCTTCAACTCCATCGTGATGATGGGTAAGCCGTTGAGGAAGACGACAATATCGAGTGCATTATTTATGTCCTTCTTGCTGTACTTGACCTGCCTGACGACGCAAAATCTGTTTTTCCGATAGAGTGCTTCGTGCTCTGGATTCATCCCGCTTGCGGGTTTAAAGTAGGCAAGCCTGAATTTCGCCCCTCTATCGGTGAAACCTTTACGCAGGACGTGTAATGTCCCGAATTTACTTATCTCGGCTGAAATATTCTGGCACATCTTGTCGCTTGTACTTGTCCCATACTGCATTTCAAGTTTTGCGTACTCTTTGGGTTGTGTGTCCTTGATGAATGCAATAAGTTCATCGGGGACGAGACACAAACCCCTGTCGTACTTCTCCGGATTGCCTTTGAGATAGCCAGAACGACTTGAGCATAAGTAACTCTCTATATGCTTTTCAAAGTCTTTTTCTTTCGTTTCCTGGGACATAATTTTCCTTTGGTGACTTTTAAAAATGTAGTGGTAATTTATGAATTGCCACTATATGGTTACTTTGAAAGTCCTACACAATTGAATTATTTTGATAATAGTTCTTTAATAATATACTGATGGATTTCCGAAAGAACATTTCTAATATTTGGCATTTCGGATTCTTTTATTTCTGCCGTGGTATGTTTATGGTGGGGAGACGTTTTGAACTTCTGGATGATGAGGAGCGTTATCGTAGCGAAATATCATGGTATTTTTGGAGTCCATGTAATGATATCTATAATCAAAACCGAATAGATCATTTTCAACATGAACATGGTGGAAAATACTCAAGAACGAATTATCGATAAACCTGATTTTTGCCTTGATATATGCTGTATTCTGGCTTGTATAAATTCTTTGAAAATCGGAAAAAATTACGAGATGATCGTCTTTTATTATTTTTTCTATTTCATCCAGATGTTCATCTATCACTTAATTAACCCTTTTAAATTTTCCTTTGTAAGTGCCCATTCTTTAATTCCTTCAATCAGCGCCTTCCACTCAAAAAAGTCTTCCTCATCACCCATCTTTCCTTCTTGAAAAAGTTTATAAAATTCATCTGAAGAAAGATTATATTTATTTTCAAATATTCTACATCTGTTTTTCAACTCCTGTTGCGCTAAATCACATACCTTCTCTTCTCTTTCGATGGTTGAAACTAAGCTCCACTGCGTTGTCATATTAATCTCCTGTTTTTCCTAAGCCATTATTATCTATTCCCGGTAAACCATTGCGATGTTTTCCAACCTTATTGGAGAAATTACCTGGTAAAAGTAGCAGAAATGAAATGGAAAGTCAACAGACTGTCATAAAACACAAACCTGTCTCAGTTAATGTCAGGCGAGGACGCCTGACCTACCGTGGGGCAAGGGGTGTG
>CAYJME010000227.1:0-5132 GCA_964370795.1 uncultured candidatus Brocadiaceae bacterium | reverse complement strand
GTCCATGATATTGGAAAAACACATTGACCAGCTTGTCTATAAACTTTACGACCTCACCTGTCTGCGTGCGAACACGCACAGGCAGGCGCCGGCGGAGATTGCAATTGTAGAGCTACGTGGGAAGGGAATGAATTGGGTAAGATACGATAATTTACAATTATAAAAGTAAACCATGTAAACAGACAAAAATACGCGCTGGAAGGAAAAATGGGTTCGGGTTGCAAACCCGAACCCGCAAATGAGGAATCTCAATGTAGCTATAGAGACGCAAGACTTCTTCGTGATCCCAGTCGAACGATTTTACGTCTCTACGTCTATTTATTTCTTCGCCGAATGTCTCATTTAATATCGATAGTATTATGACAAAACCAAAGTTGTTGCTGATAGATGACGATAAAAACGCCCTTGATGGTCTGGTAAAAATATTGACACACGATGGTTATACGGCTTCTGGCGTATCGTCAGGCTATGAGGCATTAAGTCTGCTCTCTAAAAAAGATTTCGATATTATTATAACAGACATGAGATTGCCCGGGATGGGAGGGTTAGCGCTCATCCATGAAATACGGAAGAAAGAAAAAGACGTGGCGATTGTGGTAATTACAGCCTATAGCTCGGTGAAAACGGCTGTAGACGCCATTAAGTGCGGAGCAGACGACTACCTAACCAAGCCGATCAATATCGAAGAACTCAAATTAGTATTGGAAAAACTGTGGGAAAGGCAGCGGTTGATTGCTCAAAATCGCATGTTACAGGAAAAGCTGAAAGCGAAGTCCAGACCTTCCGAGCTCGTTGGAAACACTCCTCAGATGCGACAGATATTTTGTTTGATAGCAGACGTTGCACCCAGCACGGCTTCCATTCTTATATTAGGTGAGACGGGGACTGGTAAAGAACTTGTAGCAAATGCGATTCATTATCAGAGTGACCGTGCGAGTAAACCCCTTGTCGCCCTTCACTGTGCAGCCCTTTCTGAAGGCGTATTGGAGAGCGAGCTCTTTGGCCATGAAAAAGGGGCGTTTACCGGCGCCATTCAAGCCAGAAAGGGCAGATTTGAAATTGCCGACAAGGGAACGCTTTTTCTGGACGAGGTAGGAGAAATGAGTTTAAAGGTGCAGGTCAAATTGCTCCGGGTGCTGGAAAAGGGCGAGTTTGAGCGTGTGGGCGGCGAGAAGACCATAAAGGTCGATGTGCGGTTGATTGCGGCAACCAATAGAAACCTTGAAAAAGAGGTTTCGGAGGGGCGGTTTCGTGAAGATTTATTTTACCGCTTAAACGTGATCGCCATCCATGTGCCTCCGCTCAGGGAAAGAAAGGACGATATGCCCATACTGTCAAATTTCTTTGTTATTAAATATGCAAAAAAGTATAAAAAGGAAATCCGGGGTTTCACGCCAGAGGTGATGGATGTATTAAGTGCCTATCACTGGCCTGGAAATGTGAGGGAATTGGAGAATGTGATTGAACGGGCAGTTGTGCTATGCAAAAAAGACATGATTACCCTTGATTACCTGCCGAAAAATATTCTTCCAACAAAAGAAGATGCGTCCGTTATCAAAATCCCGTTGGGCACTTCATTAGAAGGGGCAGAGAAAGAGATAATTTCAAAAACCCTTCAGATGACTCAGGGGAGCAAAAAAGAGGCAGCCAAAATACTGGGTATATCAACAAGGAAAATTGAATATAAGGTGAAGGAGTGGGAGCAGGGGTAAATTTTTTTAACAGTATAAAAAAACATAATCTTTTGACGGATAAAGACAGCTCGAGCTTGCCGCAAAGACACAAATTGTGTCTGCGTGACTGAAAAATTGACGAATGCCCCATTTAGGCTCACGCTGTCATCACACACTACTTTTTTTCTTTGTCGGTTACGGGATATTTTTCCTGTGTAGCAGATTTAAACTCATTCTCTTTCGACAACTTTGTATCCTTCTTAGGAGTGTCCTTTTTGGTTTGACCTTCAATAACCTTGATTTTGTTCACTATGCGTTCAGGAATGGCAGAGACCAAGTTTTGCATCCAGTATCCCAGGGCAGGCGCTACTTTTGACTCATTCACCATAGAAATAGTTGTCTTGCCACTAAATGAAATAACACCCAGGATTATCACGCCGCAAAATACGAGCCCATTAATAATCCCCAGCAACCCTCCAAATAGTTTAAAACCAATGCTGATCTCCCATTTATCCATTATTCTCTTAATAATATCGATAACAATGTGTGTAATAATGAATGCGGTGCCAAAAATGATAAAGTAGCCGAGCATATAAGCAGCAGGAAGGGTGAAAGTGCTTTTCAGGATGTTGGCAAGAATCTCGTAAAATAAGATGGTTACAAAAAAGCTTATAAAGAGGGAGAGAATACGCAGGAATTGAATTACCGGTCCGTTAGCAAGCCCAATGGCTGCATTAATAAAGAGAATTGCAAATATTATATAGTCAATCCAGCTCATATTTGAAAATTTTCCTGGTTTTATGGGTTTCTCGAAACAATGTTTCCCTGCCACTGTATTCCCATGCGGTGTCCGGGAATGAGTTATGCAATTTTTTAAAATGAAAATTCCTACAGAATTTAATCACTCTTTTGTTTTTTTATGTTTCTCTTTTTTCGACAGAAAATCATCCACCAACCCTTTAACCAACTGGTCTATCTTATCCCTGTTCAATTTAACCGATACTCTGGGGTTTTTGGTTGTGCCCCGTATTTCAAACGGTATTGCATCTTCTCTTAAAAATAAATCAGCAACCTTTTCTGCATTTTTACCGAGATATTTCTTGTCAAACCTGACCATTGCGTCATACGAAATTGTCCCATCAAATGCAGACATACCTGATGCGGTAAGGCTCATAACCGGTCCCTGAACGTCCATCTTTGGGGTGTTTATCTTGCTATCCCTGATCTGGATTATAGCTTCCATGGTTTGGAATGAATACGTATCCTTTGCGCCTATAATGTCTAATATTGAAGACAACAGCTTATTTCCCCTTATATACCCATCCCGTACGGTAAGATTTGCATTCACGTCTAACTTCTCATTGAGGGCATTTTTTCCCCGGCCTTCACCCCGCGCATACCCATTAACGCTCATTATCCCGCCTATTTCACCTTCTCTTACCCTGAATAAAGGAAGAACCTGAAGTAGGGGTACATCCTGGGTTACCTGCATATCTTTTGCGTCAAACAAAATATTAAATACAGGTTTCTTCTGACAAAGATCGATGGTTCCTTTCAGCGTTGCAGGGCCATCATTTATATTTAAATGTGCAGAAAAATTTACCCTGTCTTTTTTTAATGAAAAATGGTCGGTTATAAGACCCTTTATCAACAATTGGTTTTTATAATTTATCTGCTGTGAAGAAAGTTTTTCTACAATAAATTTTTTAAAGAGTAAAGGAATTAATTTTAATCTCCCGTGAATATCTTCGATAACAATGGGAGATTCTTTACCTTTTTCCCTCTGTTCAATAACGAGATACGAGATAACAACCTGATTTGGCCAGGACAGAGAAACCGTTCCAACCCGATGGGCAAATGGAAAGCGGTCTTCCAATACCTGCGCTACCCTCTCTTGAATAAAATTTTCAGAAATATTTCCCGATACAACATAGACAATAACTGCTCCGATACTGCCAACAATACCACAAATAATTGCGATCCATTTTAACCATACTACTCTATTTTTTTGCATTTGAGTATTTTATGAGCATCGGCATAAGCTGTACGCCATTAATCTTGCCAATCTTCCCCGATTGGCAGACCTTTTCCGAAAAGGATTGTGTACTGTCGGGCTTCACGCTCCCACCACTGATAAGTAACGGCACAGGGTCGTCGGAGTGAGATTTTAACTGACAGGGCGTTGAGTGGTCAGCAGTAACTGCAATAACAGTCTCTTTCATGTCTATGTTGTTAATCAACGGCGCAAGGTAGTATTTGTCAATCATCTCAATCACGGTCTTTTTCTTGTGCGCATCACCATCATGGCCAGGCACATCAGGTCCTTTAATGTGGATATACAGACCATCGTAGTTTTTTATTTCCTTTATGGTCATTTTTGCACGTAAGGTATAATCCTTCTCAAGATCCTTTGTGGGCGGCGGTATGGATACGATTTTCATTCCCGTGAGGAGGGCAATGCCTTCCTCCGTCGGCATTTCCACAAAGCATCCAAAGTTTTTCTTAAATTTGCTTTTTATGCTGGGAACTTGGGGAAGGCAGTCACCCGCATCCCGCAAAAGGACGAGGTTCCCCGGGAGATATCCCTTCTTTACCCTGCTTTTGTTCACCGCTGCCTGATCCAGCACCTCACAACTTTTTAAGACAAATTCATTTACCAGCAACGCCGACCGGTACGCCGCTTCACGATCCGGGCAATTTTTTGTCGGCATGCAGTACTCGATGATGTTTTCAAACGTCCCCGTCTCCTTTGCAACTCCCAGGAGTCCGTGTTTTGTATATGCCGGATCGGTATTGGTAACGTAACCGGAAAGTTTATTTTTTACACCTTTAATGACGAGTACCCCCCGATATTCAAGGGTGTTTTTAAACACAAAGGTTGCAGGCACGGATTCCAGTTTTACCTTTTCGTTAATTTCCTTGCAGAGTTTTGTCGCCTCTTCCGTGGAGAGATTTCTTCCTACACGACGGTCTTTGATGCTCCGGCCCGTTCCCCTCGTGGCAATATTTGCGCGGAAGGCGAGGTCGCCATCTTTGATTTTAATTCCTGTGGCAAGTGCTTCCAAAGGACCGCGGCCTGTATAATATTTCAGGGCATCGTATCCCAGAATGCTTATTACTGCTATATCAGACTCTGGCGCGATCCCTTTCCCCACTGTATACATCAAACCTGTCTGGCCATGTCGCGCCAGTATATCCATAAGAGGAGTCTCTGCTGCTTCGAGCGGTGTTTGATTACCAAGCTCTTTACAAGGATGATTTCCATCACCGAGTCCGTCCAATACGATGTATAAAATCTTTTTCATGTCTGATATTTTCCTTTTGTTTTTTATATTTTGTATAAATTATTCAAGTTGCTTTATAGTAGTACTCTGTAAAAACCTCTTTTTTTGTTAGTTTTTTATAACTCCCATTACCCCTTTATCAAGAGGTACTGTTTGTTTATGAGAGAAAGATTGC
>CAYJME010000226.1:0-5153 GCA_964370795.1 uncultured candidatus Brocadiaceae bacterium | reverse complement strand
GCCCGCCCCCGCCCCGCTTACAGCTGCATTGAGATTAGCAAGGTTGTTCCGTCAGCATCCTGAATATCAAATACATCTCATTGATAGAAACCCTTACCATACGCTCAAGACGCAATTGCATGAGGCAGCTGTTCGAAAAACAGAGGTATCCCTTCCTATTGACCGCATTATACAAGGGCGAAACATCATTTTTCATCTTGGAGAAGTAACCAGGATTAATTCCACTGAACATATCATTCATATGGAAAGCAGGTCTTTACCATTTAATTACCTGGTAATAGCGCTTGGAAGTCAGGTAAATTTTTACAATATCCCTGGATTGCAGGAAAACTCTTTCCCGCTTCAGACATTGAGAGATGCTCAGCTGATCTGTAACTATATTAGTCAACTCTGTACGCGTGCGGCATCAGAACCGATTGAGGAACGGCGAAGAGATATGCTTCGGTTTGTCATCGGTGGTGGTGGTTTATCAGGGGTAGAATTCGCTGCTGAACTTGCTGACCATGCTGCTCAGTGCACCCGTAACTCTCATGTGAATTCTCATGAGGTTGAAATCATCATCGTTGAATCAGGTAGTCGTATAGTGCCACAGATGGAGGAATCCTTTACAGCACGTATGCATAAAAAACTTTTCGAGAAGGGTGTAAAAATCATAACCGGGACGAAAATTGTTAATCGAACAACCGATACAGCCACTCTTTCATCTGGTGAAGTATTGAAAACGAAAACTTTGATTTGGACAGGAGGCATTCGCATCAACGAACTTACAAAAGAAAGCGGGTTGAAAATTGGGCAATTAGGACGTATTGTTGTTGATGAGTTTCTTCGGGTAGAAGGTTATCCTTTTATTTATGCCATTGGCGACAATGCCCTTGCAATAAATCCCGTAACAGGAAAACCAGTTCCTGCCGCTGCCCAGTTTGCACTACAGCAGGGACGATTAGTAGCGAACAATATCTACGCTGATATTTTTGGGGGTGTGAGAAAACCGTATCATCCAAAGGTCTTGGGTGAGGTCGTCAGCCTGGGAAGGCATCTTGCTGTGGGATGGTTAGCGCTCCCCTTCTTGAAGAAAATCACCTTTGTTGGTTTTTTGGGAAGTCTTCTTAAAACAGCTATTCAGGAAAAACACATCTTCCTCTTAAGGAAAGAAAGTAGAAATTGGATAACATATTAATTTTTTACGAGGCAGAATTAAGTGAAAGATCATCGAAAGTCAGACGATGGTTACGAACAATTGAGATCTAACACAAACGTGTATGACGGGGGTCTCCTGTCGCAGAAAAGGAGTTAGAACGATGTTCAAGAGAGTCGACCATGTGGAAATTGTACCAAGGAATGCGGAAAAGACCATCACCTTCTATGTAGACGTTCTTGGCTTTAGAATTAGGAGTCGTAAGGAAATGAAATTGCCGCCCATGAAAGAGATTGTTTATCTTGAACTTGGCGATACGGTCATTGAGATTATCTCCGCAGATGATCCCGAGCCAAAATCCGGAAATCTCTGGGAGATAGGATACAGGGGCATTGCCCTTGAGGTGGACGATATGGCAATGGCGGTGGATTACCTGAAGGGCAAAGGAATAGCCATAGCCCGGGAGCCAATAGACTTGGGTAATTCATTCCGTGGAGAGATTAGAGACCCAGATGGGCTTATTATTGAACTCAGACAGTGGAAATAACAGAACGATGCCTATTAGCAAACGACCCTCTCCAGCAGGCAGAATACCGTTGATAATCTGGAGCGTTAGACATAAGGAAATGCGATTGTGATAACCTACGAAAAACATGAGGAGGTTTTACAGATGATCCCAGACAAGATGATGCAGATTCTTAAATGCGAGGGTGTAGTCGCAATAGTGACCATGGGTGGCGACGGTCCGCATATGGTAAATACCTGGAATAGTTACATAGTCGTCACCCGCGATGGACATCTTTTGCTCCCTGTTGGCGGCATGATACGGACTGAGGCCAATGTGGAGAGAAATAACAACATTCTTTTAACCCTTGGAAGCCGGGAGGTGCAGGGACTCCGCGGCCCGGGTGCTGGGTTCCTGATCAAAGGCACGGCGGCCTTCATAAAATCTGGCGAACAATTTGACATCGTAAAAAAGCGATTCTCTTGGGTAAGAGCGGCTATGGAGATAACAATCCTCTCTGCCACGCAGACATTGTAAAAACAGAGTTTGGCGTGCGAGATTAAAAAGGCGCTATCTTTATTGCAAATGATGCGAAAGATTCTTCGTAAGACATGCCAAATGCTCAGCGATAAAATGCAGTCGGTGTTGAACAAACAAATCAACGTGGAATTTCATTCGGCGTACCTGTATCTCTCGATGGCGGCCTATCTGGAATAGGCCAATACGAGGGGCATGGCCGCCTGGATTGGAGGAATAACTATGGAGAAGTACAGATGCATTGTTTGTGGGTATATCTATGACCCAAAGATCGGGGATACTGATCATGGAATAAGTCCCGGCACTAGTTTTGGGAATTTGCCAGATGATTGGGTTTGCCCGGAATGTGGGGCGCCAAAGGAACAATTTGAAAAAATTTAAAATCATCGGAAAAGTATGTGAAAGCGTATGTCGAGTTCGTTCATTATGTTGAGGGTCTCTACGAAGCAAGCAAAAATCCTGCACATGGCCATTTTCAATATCCCGGTGAAATCGGAATCCACAGAGAAGAGCATAAAGAAACAAAAGTAGGTGAGACCGTTGAATTCGAGATTCCCGAATCACCAAAAGTAGAGCATGAGAAACTTCATGCGGAGCTTATTAAGGCCACCGAGGCAGGCGGCAAGATAGGAGATGCTGCCAAGGCAGTTGCGAAAATCTTACATCCACATTTTGTAAAGGAAGAAGAATACGCCTTACCACCACTTGGTTTATTATCTCTTTTAGCAGAAGGAAAAGTAACATCAGAGATGGGAAATGTGCTCGCGAGGACCGACAGACTAAAGACGGAGCTGTCACAGATGCTTGGAGAGCATAAAGCAATCGTTGCGGCGCTCAAGGATCTTTCCGATGCAGCAAAAAAAGAGAAGAAGATGGAGTATACATACTTTGCCGAAAAACTGATGTTGCACGTACAGACTGAAGAGGAGGTCTTATACCCCGCTGCGATCTTGGTCGGCGAGTATCTGAAACTGAAACTTGGCAAATAATTCAACGAAACTAAATCAAGGCAATGAAACTATGTTTATCAACATAGCTGAATTCCCACCCATAAAAAAAGGGAAAGATGAAGAATTCAAAAAATGGTTCGAATGGTCAAATAGTCAAGTTTCTTCTCCTTTTTTGTTGACATTTATGATAATTCTCGGTTATATAACAAAATCTGTATAATTATGAATTGAGCGGAGGTGGCACAGGAATTCATTGGGAAGAAATCGATAAAGACGTTAGAGTTCCGAGTACTGCAACATAATTAATTACGAAACATAATAACTTGCTATTTACCATTGTTTACTTAAATACATGGCAATACAGTGTTTCGCTAATTACGTGTCGATGTACTAGTTGTATATTTATTTAGCTTTGCATAAAAGTTTAAAATTTGCTTTCACATGAGCAATGAGTTTATTGTTGGTTAGAGTATCACATTATTGTTAGAAGGAGAGGTGCTAAGCACATGAGTGTCATGAGAAACACAATTAAGACATTTCATCCCGCGTATTTCGCAATGGTGATGTCCACCGGTATTATTTCAATCGCATCGAGCCTGTTAGGTTTTAAAGGAATTGGATATGGGCTTTTCTATCTTAACATAGTAGCCTATGCAATTATTCTTACTTTACAACTATGCCGGGTGAAGATGTTCTGGAGTAATCTTTACAGTGATCTTTCCAACCCAAAACTAAGCCTCGTTTTTTTTACCACGGTTGCTGCCACCAATGTGCTTGGCGCTCAATTTGCGACCGTTGCAGACCTCCCGTCCGTTGCCAAGATATTCTGGTATTTCGGTATCTTTCTCTGGACGATCGTTTCGCTTTCCACGTTCAATATACTCTTCATTAAGTGTGACCAGAGAATTGAAATGGTAATGCACGGCGGCTGGCTGATTGCAACGGTAGGAACTCAATCTGTTGCCGTATTGGGAGCAATCCTTGCGCCGAAATTTGCCGACTGTGGCAGCTTTGTTATGTTCTCGTCCTTTGTATGGTGGATGATTGGTTCATTCCTTTACATGGTTTTGATCACCCTCATAATGTATCGTCTGGTATTCTTTAAGTTGTCTCCAGACGCCCTTGTGCCGCCTTACTGGATTAATATGGGCGCCCTGGCGATAACGACCCTGGCCGGTTCGGCTATCTGTCTGAACGTACCCAAAGTCAGCGGACCTTATACAGACCTCCTTGGTTTCACCAAAGGATTGACCCTCTTCTTCTGGTCATTTGGAACCTGGTGGATACCTTTTTTAATCGTTATTGGAATCTGGAAATACGTCTATCATAAGACGCCTTTTAAATATTCGCCGCTTTATTGGGGTATGGTCTTCCCTTTGGGAATGTATACAGCATGCACCTACAGACTTTCCCAGGCAATACAGCTTCCCTTTGTCGCTAATATTTCAAAGTACTTCATCTATGTGGCATACATTGCATGGACCTTTATATTTATCAGTATGTTACGTTCGATGTTAAAGGCAATAAGTGCCAAACAAGTTACTCCGGCTGCTTCGGCAACTCCCATAAAGGATGAAAAGGTTGTTCAACCACAAATAACAACCGTTGCCAAAGGATAAAAAAATATTGGCAATAAGTCATGGGATAATCCCATGACTTATTGCCTTACTTATTTGAGTAATATCTTTTGAATCGCATATACACAGAACGAATCGTTTTTAGTTAATTCGTCCTTTCCCCAACATCTTAATAAGCACAGGTATTTCAAACGGTATATAATTTTTCAAATTTCAGGTACGGTAAATGTTATAGCTTGAATATTTAGTAAATATAAATTATTTATATATAGTAATATTTATTTGCCTGTGGTAAAATATCTGCGTTTTTATTAAGGTATCATTGAACCAGGAAAGGAGGAAATGCATGTCTGAAGTACAGAATGGCAGTACAGGAAATCAGGAATATGCCATACCGGTTATTGAAATCGATGCGTATGCACCCGCTAAGATGGCGGACAGGGTAGGAC
>CAYJME010000225.1:0-5162 GCA_964370795.1 uncultured candidatus Brocadiaceae bacterium | reverse complement strand
AGAGACCCCCAACATCATGTTGGTAAAGGAGCGGGTCTGGGCCACGCTCTGTTCTTGCGCCGCAGGGACTCCGATCACATGATCCGCAAGTCTGGAAAGATCCGATTCCGGATAGCAGGTGATGGCCAAACAGTCACCCGCTCCTCGCGACTTGAACGTTCTTACCGCCTCTATGGTTTCACTGGTTTGCCCGGAACGAGAGATGGCAACCAATAATGTTTTTCGATCTTTTGATCCACACATCTCCGGGCGGAACAAGATCTCAGAACTCGGCTGTGCCTGGCACTCAATTTGCGTATGTATCTGCAACAGTCGCGCCGCCCAGATGGACAGGTAATGGGTCGAACCACACCCAATACACACGATCCGTTCGTAATCCTGTATCCGGGGCTTCCCGGAATGTGGGTTGCTTGCAAGCTGGTGCAAAGTCTCGCGCCATGTTTCAGGCTGCGACAAGATTTCTTGCCGGGTAACGAATTCGTCAGCGCCCACTTTTTCTCCTGCTTACACTAAGATCACTTGGCTGCCCTTTTTTTCAATCTCTCTCACTAACTTCGCATCGGCTCCGCTAGAAGTCACAATAACGGTTGCCTTTTCTATCGGCGCCGTAATGCTGGAGGCGACCTGCCCGACCTTGGTGTGATCAGCGGCTACGATCACTGTGTCACTGATGCTCATGATCTGTCGGTCGGTGAGAATTTCCTGAGGGTGATCGCTGGTGAGACCATGTTCGGGATGAATACCGCGCATACCGATAATCACTTTATCTACGCGTAAATGACGGATCTCTGCCTCTGCCAGACTGCCGATCATAGAAAGCTCAGCCCGGCGCAGAAAGCCCCCTACGCCGATAACCGTCATCTTGGAATTGCTACCTAGCTCGTTTAGGATGGGTAGTGCATTGCTTACCACGGTGAGGTTGTCGCGGCCGGAGAGAGCCTGAGCGATATAGAGCGTTGTTGTCCCCGAACCGATAAATAGCATCTCGCCTGGCTCGACCAGATTGACGATGTAATCGGCAATACGTTTCTTTTCGGCCATCATAGAATCCATGCGCTCGAGCGCTGGGGGCTCTAAACGATTCTTCTGCCGTTTCGCCAAAAGCGCTCCGCCATGAACCCGATCTATCCACCCAGTGGTCTCGAGTTCTTGTAAATCTCGACGAATGGTCATTTCAGAAACCCCAAGGGCACGGCTGAGATCAGCGACTAACACCCGGGTTTCTTCTTGTACCTTGTCGACTATCGTCTTGAGTCTTTCTTCTTTGAGCATGGGATTATTGTCGGTTTGATTATACGTTCATTTATGTTATAATGTCAATAAATCGAACATATTCAAACATTATGGTGGCCCATAATTATCCATTGAGGGAATTGACTCGGTTACTCGAGAGGAATCGCAAAGCTGAGTCTGTTGGAGTTTTCAGTGTCTGCTCTGCGAATCCCTTTGTTTTAAAAACGGCAATTCAGTGTGCCCTTGAAACTGGGGGGTTGTTAATAATTGAATCCACCTCCAACCAGGTCAACCAATTCGGCGGCTATACGAGCATGAAACCTGCCGATTTTTCCGCTTACGTTTCGAATTTAGCCCAGGAACTAGGCCTGCCCTCCGCTCAGGTCTGCTTAGGGGCTGATCACGCAGGGCCGAACCCCTGGCAGCACGAAAACTCGCATGTGGCCATGGGCAAAGCCAAAACGCTGATCCGAGACAGCGTATTGGCCGGGTACCAGAAGATCCATTTGGATGCCAGTATGCGCTGTGCGGATGACGATCCAAATCTCCCTTTACCTCCGGACATTTCCGCTGACCGTGCGTCGCAACTTTGCGAAGCAGCAGAAGCAGCTACAACCTCGGCCAATGAAAACCTGACTCCACCCGTTTACATTATCGGCACAGAGGTGCCTATCCCCGGAGGGACACAAGATCCGAACGAATCGCCGAGAGTTACCACAGTCGACGCCGCGCGCCAGACTCTGGAACTGACCAAAGAAGCATTTCTACGCCGCGGCCTTGAGGATGCTTGGAACCGCGTGGTCGCCATGGTAGTACAGCCGGGCGTTGAGTTTGGTGACCAATTGGTTCATACCTTTGATCCTGCAAATACTACAGGCTTATCCCGTTTTATCGAAATCGAGACTAAATTGGTATTTGAAGCGCATTCAACCGATTATCAAAGCAGATCAGCACTTAAACAATTGGTCGCATCCCACTTTGCTATTCTAAAAGTTGGGCCGGCGCTAACCTTCGCGTTTCGTGAAGCTTTGTTCGCCTTGGCGCATGTCGAAAAAGAAATTGCCCTGCTCCATTCAGACATACGAGAATCCCAGTTGCTGAAAGTGCTGGAAGAGACAATGCTGGCGCAGCCGGAACATTGGAAACATCATTATCGTGGCTCGAATCCCGAACAAGCACTGGCTCGAAAGTACAGCCTCAGCGATCGCTCCCGGTACTACTGGGACACGGCCGGTCTCCAAACGGCCATTGATCAACTCATCCACAATCTGGAAAAGAGTTCAGTTCCCTTGGGTTTGGTCAGTCAATACCTCCCGGCGCAATTCGTCAAAATACAAGAAGACCGCCTGGATAAGAATCCGACATCTTGGATCGCAGATAAAATCTCCGTTGTGTTGGATGATTATGTGTTTGCCTGCTCACTGCCTTAAGGCGGCAAGATGATCCTTCGAGGGATCCCGGCTTCTCCGGGCATTGCCATCGGCTACCTCTTCCTGTTTGAATCTTTCCAGCCTGAGACAGAACGTCGCCAGATCGAAAACGCGCAGGCAGAATTGCTGCGTTATTCGCAAGCGGTCACCACCGCCGTCAGAGATCTTGATCGGGTACGCGCAAAAGCTGAAATGGAGATCGGCACGCAGCAAGCGACAATTTTTAGCGCTCAAGCACTAATGCTGCAAGACCCGGAACTTACAAAATCGATCCAAGACATGATTGTCAAGGAACGCGTCAACGCCGAATATGCAACGCAACAGGTCGCCGAGCAATACGCTCAAAAACTGGAAGCGATGTCGGATGAATACTTAAAGGCGCGAGCCTCCGACATTAGAGATGTGGCCAACCGCGTCTTGATTATTCTCAATGGCAAGGCCAATGCGTTTAAAGACCTGGAAGCTCCTGCCATTATCATGGCCCGTGACCTGGCGCCCTCCGACACAGTACTGCTTGATAAGACCAAGCTGTTGGGCTTTGCTACCGCAGAGGGTGGCGCCACTTCACACACAGCCATCTTGGCCAGGCAACTTGGCATTCCGGCTGTGGTTGGCCTGGGTGCATCCTTGTTGGCAACGAAAACGGGCAGTGAAGTTGTCTTGGATGGCGAGCTAGGCGAGATTCATATTGCATTGAGCGCAGAGGACATTTCAAGTTATCGTAAAAAACAGGCCGAACATTCGGCTTCCTATCAAAAAGCAATGCAACTGACAAAAGACCCGGCCATAACCAGAGACGGGCACAGAGTTGAAGTAGTGGCCAATATCGGCAACCCGCAAGCCGCCGTATCGGCGCTGCAACATGGCGCAGAAGGTGTGGGGCTTTTTAGAACTGAATTCCTTTTCCTCGAACAAACGCAAATACCGAGTGAAGACGCCCAGGTGGCTGCCTACACCGAAGTTTTGCGAATATTCAAAGATCGCCCTGTGATCCTGCGCACCGTTGATGTGGGTGGCGATAAGGAAATCCCTTACCTGCATTTAGAACAGGAATCGAATCCTTTTCTGGGCTTGCGTGGCATCCGGCTGTGCCTGGCGCACCCGGAAATATTCAAGCCTCAATTGCGCGCTGCGCTCCGCTCCGCCGCAGCCGGCAACTTGAAAATCATGTTCCCCATGGTATCGACCACCACGGAAATACAATCTGCCCGCACCCTGCTGGACGAATGCCGTGCTGAATTAGAAGGTGCGGGTGAAAAGGCAGGCAATCCAGAGATCGGCATCATGGTCGAGGTACCCGCCGCTGCCATTTTGGCGGACAAACTGGCGCCGATAGTGGATTTCTTTTCCATTGGCACCAACGACCTTAGCCAGTACACAATGGCTGCCGATCGCACTAATGCGCGTGTCTCCGGCATTGCCTCGGCTCTTGAACCTGCGGTGTTAAGATTGATTAAACAGGTGATCGATCATGCACATGCGGCCGGTAAATGGGTGGGGCTATGCGGTGAGCTGGCTGGGGAGCCATTGGCGATCCCTATTTTGCTGGGCATGGAATTGGATGAATTTAGCATGAATTCTCCAGGTATCCCGAGAGCCAAACAAGTGATACGAAACTGCTCCCTGGCGGAATGCAGAAAAATAGTCGCCGATGTGTTACTAATGGACTCGTCAATCGAAGTCAGACTGTTTATGGAACGCAGATTCAGTTTCGTTTGATTTCTACCCGCAATTACCATCCGATAATTAACGAATTTTCCCGGAAGTCTCTCCACTATCGTTTTTTTTTAGCTGGCCTAGGTGAACTAACCCCGTACAAGGGTAGTTTCTCTCTTTGCCAGTCCAGTCATCCCGGCTTAATCCTTAGGATAGGTTTAACCGCCTAACTACGCGCAGACCCGGGCAGCGAGCCGGCCCGGGTTTGTTCTTATATTTCCCCTTGCTTTTTGCTTTGCCTATGCCTTCGAGACCTCCCGACATCAAGACTTCTGGACTAAATAACTGGCATTACACAGCCGTGGAGAACCGCGATCTCATCCTGTTCTGCGAGATATGTTTTCGCCGTTCTCCCAAGGAATCACACATAACCCGTAGGGTTATGTAGTGATTCCAGTGATCTTTCCGTGCGCCTCCGCATTCGCCACCAGCAGCGAAAATTCTCCAACCATTTCGCCCTTCAGGCTGTCGCCGGATCGCGAGAGTTCCTTCATCTCGAAACTTCGTAGAGTGTAAAAACCCACCTTGCCGCTCTCCAAAATGTAGGCTTCCGTCACTGGGCACCAGCGGTCCATCACCATTTCCAGCTCCCCATACTGGGTAACTACCTGGTCGATTGCCCGCATGCCCAGTTTTGTTCTCGTCCTGGCTCACCCGCACAAAAACTGCTGTTATCCAGCAAGGCCCGCAGTTGGTTCGCCACTCGCGGGTTCATCACCAGCAGGTCTGGGTGCCCGCCGTCCATGAACACTTCTTCCATGATCTTGTCCACGTCCGCCTTGG
>CAYJME010000224.1:0-5213 GCA_964370795.1 uncultured candidatus Brocadiaceae bacterium | reverse complement strand
AAAGGAAGACCCGCATCATGTACTGAGAGAACTGGAATGGCCAACGCTCTTCTTTTTTATGGGACTCTTCATTATAGTTGGGGGTGTCATTAAGGTAGGACTGATTTCTAACCTTTCAGAAGGTATGATTTCACTGACAAAGCCAACCGCAGATGACATGTTTGTTACGGCAATTACCACCTTGTGGTTTTCCGCAATTAGTTCGGCAATCGTGGACAACATCCCCTTTGTGGCGAGCATGATTCCCCTGGTTACGGACACTGCACATGCAGTGCTCCCATCCGGAACGGATTTTAAATCAGTTGTTCAGCATACAACCCTTATGCCTGTGTGGTGGTCATTGGCGTTAGGCGCATGCCTTGGAGGAAACGGCTCCCCCGTTGGCGCATCTGCGAATGTTATTACCTTAGGACTTGCGGGAAAGGCGGGATATCCCATATCGTTTAAAAAATTTATTGTCTATGCAATACCCATTACCATGGAAACAATTATCATATCTACTATTTATATTTGGTTACGATATTATATCATCTTTTAATACAATTTTTACTCGACAAGATTTGAAAAATGCCTTAATCTATGACTCAGGCATTGCCTGTCCCCCTTATACGGTGTTTTTCAGAGGGAACTATGTAAGCATTTAAAAATATTCGCATTTCAATTCAGTATATCCATGACAGAAAGAAACAACAAGTATATCGAGGCACATTATAATTTAGGAATTGTTTATTATGGAAAGAAACAATATTCTGATGCCGTGGTGACTTTTAAAAAGGCCATAGAATTTAACCCGAAATTTGAAAAGGGATATTATAATTTAGGTGTCACCTATGCAAAGAAGGATCAACTTGAAGAAGCTGTTAAATCCTTACAAAAAGCCTTAGATCTGAACCCAAACGACGATAAGTCACATTTCGCCTTAGGTGTAATCTATCAAACCAAACGGAAGGCAAAAGTATCCAGCGAAAAATCAGAAAAACCGTAATTTTAAACTTTTGGAGATATCGCATTATTGTCGAGAATATGGAAGGTACCATAGCATCTATTCATGGAGATGTTGTAGAAATTGAATTTAGCGGAGGACTTCCCAACATCAATGAGTCCCTTGTTGTAAAGAAAATGGACGGGAAAAGTATTATCCTCGAAGTCCATGACCACATAAGCAGCACAGTGGTAAAAGCTATTGCGCTTGGATTTACGCAGGGTCTGAAAAGGGGCATGTCTGTGATTCCTTCAGGCAGTTCGCTCAAAATTCCTGTAAGTAAGAATTGCCTGGGAAGGGTGTTCAATGTCTTTGGTGAGCCGACAGATGGTAAACCTCCGATTGAAGATTATAAACTGACACCTATTCATAAGTCGTCCCCCGGTCTCGAAGAGCAGACATCTGCTTCTGGTATCCTTGAAACAGGCATAAAGATTATTGATCTTCTTTCACCTTTTCCCAAAGGGGGTAAAATTGGTCTTTTTGGAGGCGCGGGAGTTGGGAAGACCGTGTTGCTTA
Source organism: uncultured candidatus Brocadiaceae bacterium (assembly GCA_964370795.1). GTDB lineage: Bacteria > Planctomycetota > Brocadiia > Brocadiales > Brocadiaceae > JAHFOW01. Next base: position 3,712 of record CAYJME010000224.1, on the reverse strand, counting down.
TGGAATTCATTTACAAAATAGTAAAGGTTTATTCAGGGATATCCATATTTTGCGGTGTTGGAGAAAGAATGAGGGAAGGTCACGAACTCTGGAGAGAGATGGAACGACAGGATATCATAGACAACGCAATACTCGTATTTGGCCAAATGTGCGAATCCCCAGGGATACGGTTTCGGGCGCCGTTAACTGCAATTACCTTAGCAGAATTTTTCAGGGACGAGTTGGGAAGTGATATTCTTTTCTTAATGGACAATGTCTATCGGTTTGTTCAGGCGGGAAACGAGGTCTCTGTCCTTTTAGGAAGGCTTTCCTCACGGGTAGGTTACCAGCCGACACTCCTTTCAGAACTTGCTGACGTGGAGGAAAGGATTGTGTCAACGAAAAGGGGTTCTATTACTTCTGTACAGGCGATATATGTGCCGGCTGATGATATAACAGACCCGGCCGTTGCGAACGTGTTTCCCCACCTTGATACGACAGTCGTTCTTTCCCGTGAAATAGCATCAAAAGGGCTTTACCCGGCCATTGACCCACTCCTTTCGACTTCAAAATTCCTCAGCCCTGAAGATGTTGGGGAGAGACATTATCAAATCTCAAGGGCTGCAATAGAGCACCTTACCCGATATAAAGAACTCATTGATATTATTGCCATGCTAGGCATAGAAGAGCTTTCTCCGGCGGACCGGCTCATTGTTAAGAGGGCCAGAAAAATCGAGATGTTCCTTACACAACCTTTTTTTCTTACAAAGGAATTTACGGGCAGAGAGGGAAAACATGTACCTGTCAGTAAGACTATAGACAGTTGTGAGAGGATACTATCAGGGGAAATGGATGATATCCCCGAAAATACATTTTTTATGATCGGTGATATTGAGGAGATACGGTGAGTAATTCATCTTTTAAATTAAGTATTGTAACCCCTACAAAGATCTTGGAAAAATACATAACCTATATCAGGTTGAAAGACGAGACAGGGTTTTTCGGTATTTTAAAGGGCCACACGAATTTCTTAACTGTCCTGGTACCTTCTCTTTGTTATTACACAGACGTAAATGACAAGGAAGTTTTTCTTGCGGTTGATGAAGGAATATTAAGCGTAAGGGAGGGAACAGTGACTATCACGTCAAAGGAGGTATTCGAAAGCGACAACGCTGAAAAACTTGCAGAGATAATTGAAAACACCCTTACGAAAAGGGATGAATCAGAGATAGCCTTTCGTGGGATGTTTGAGGGGATCGAAAGGTCGTTTATGGAAAAGACCATTAAATTGGTTAAAGGAAGTCTTTGATGGAAAATAAAAAATTCTCCAGAGATATTGAGAAATCTGCAAAAGAACTGCTGAGTGCCCGAAAGGAGAAATCAAATTTCTGGCGCTATGCTAATGTCCTTGGTGTTGGAGGATGGGTTTTTGTTATCCCGGTAGTCGGAGGGGCTTATCTTGGAAGATATCTGGACAAAAAAATGCACGGAGAAGGTATTTCATGGACAATAACACTTATTATGATTGGCATAGCCGTTGGTATTTATAATGTCTGGTATTTGTTTATCAGGAAACCTCAGCAATGAAAATATTTAATATTTTCCCGGAAACAATTTTTTCAATCGGCCCCGTTCATATTACAGACACAGTTATTACTACATGGTTCGTCATGGTGGCTATAATAACAATTTGTTATCTTGCTACACGGAGACTCTCCATAAAGCCTTCTTTTTTTCAGGAGATTTTAGAGGCTATCTTTGAGGCCATGGAAAAAATGATAAAGGATATCCTGCCTTTAGATCCGTGGTTGGTTGTTCCTATGCTGGGCACCCTATGGATACTTATTGGTTTCTCCAATTTGACTGGTTTAATACCGGGATTGAAGACCCCGACCGCTGACCTCAGTACAACCTTTGCATATGCATTAATATCTTTTTCAATGACTCACGTCATTGGGATTGCAACACAAGGGTTGAAAGGATATCTTATGCACTATAAAGAACCAACATGGCTCTTACTTCCTTTCCACCTTATAGCAGAGGTTACAAGGACGGTTGCGCTTGCCGTAAGGCTTTTTGGAAATATGTTAAGCGGTGATATGATTGCCATAATACTCCTCGGTATCGTTGGATTGCTGGTGCCGATCCCCTTTAGTTTGTTGCATATCATTATTGGCCTTATACAGGCATATATATTTGGTATTTTAACTCTGGTGTTTATTGCAGGCGGAATTAGAACGAAATCTTAACAGGAGGCTTATATGGACGCTAAAACCGTAGTTATTTCTGTTTCGATAATATCGGCTGCCCTTGTAATGGCTATCGGTGGTTACGGGCCAGCAAAGGCATTGGGCAAGGCGCTTACAGAGGCGCTTGATGCTATAGCAAGGCAGCCTGAGGCTTCTGATAAAATTATGAGGGCCCTTTTTGTTGGAATGGCTTTGATTGAATCCATTGCTATCTACGCATTTGTAATTGCCTTGATTATCCTTTTTGCAAATCCTCTTATCGGGTACATTTTAAAATGAAATTCAATATCTGGACACTCATTTTTCAGATAATAAACTTTGTTGTTTTACTCTATATCCTGAGAAGGATATTATATAAGCCTATACGGGAAATTATTGAAAAACGGAGAGGACTTATAGCAAAAACTGTCGAGGATGCTGAAAATACAAAAAAAGAGGCGCTAGAACTTAAGGAAAAGCACCAGGAAGAGCTGAATAATCTAAAAAAAATTCAAAACCAAATGCTCGAACAGACGCGGGAAGAAGCTCTTAAAGATAGAACTAAGTTACTTAGTGAGGCAGAGAAAGACGCAGTCAAAATAAACGAAAAAGAAAAGGCATTATTTGATGCAGAAAAAAAGAGGATAGAATCAGAACTGAAAAATAAGATTCTTGAGATTGTCTCCGTTTTTGCATCAAACCTTTTAAAAGACATTTCAGATGAAGAGCTTCATAAGGCCATATTTAGAAAGCTCCTGAAAGAAAGTGGGAAAATTATTTCTCATATTTCCAAAATAAAAGAAAAAGAGGAGATATTAAAGATAGACCTCGTTACCGCATATCCATTACCTATGGACGATGTAAAAACATTTCAAGAAACTCTTGAATCACAGATTGCAAAAAAAGTGAAAATGAATACGGCCATTGATAAGACTCTTATCGCAGGAGTAAGGATAAAGGCCTACGATATGATTTACGATTCTTCGCTGGCAGGCCAGGTAAATGCACTCGCTTCCGGGCTGAAAGAAACCACATAACGCAGCAAAGTCGCAACCAAATCCCCCTTAAAAAAGGGGGTTGTGAAAAAAACTTGCTAAAAAGAGAAGATTTTACAAGGTAATACTATAAATGGAAAAAGAATTAACGGCTTTTTTTGAAAAAGTAAAAGAAAAAGTCAAAACCAGCAGATTCTCTATCGGGATTACTGAAGAGGGAAAAGTGCTGGCCGTAGGAGATGGTATTGTGCATATTGCTGGTTTAAGAGATGCAAAACTCTACGAACTTATAATGTTTGAAAGTGGCGATGAGGGTATCGTATTCGATCTCGATGTTGATAGCATAGGAGTAGTTCTGCTTACTGAGCGCAATGGTATAAGGGCTGGTGATACGGCATACAAAACTGAGCGGATTGCCTCAGTAAATGCAACTGAAGGGCTTTTGGGAAGGGTGCTGGACGCCCTCGGCAATCCCATTGATAATGGACCGGAGCTGAAAGAAACGATATC
>CAYJME010000223.1:0-5240 GCA_964370795.1 uncultured candidatus Brocadiaceae bacterium | reverse complement strand
CTTCATATCGTAATCGACCATTATTTTTATTAATTCATCAAATGTTGTTCTTGGTTCCCAGCCAAGTTTTTTTCTTGCCTTCGTAATGTCGGACTTTAAATATTCAACTTCAGTGGGTCTAAAGTATTTTGGATCTACTTCGACGACTACGTCTCCAATATTCAAGGTTGAGATTGACGAACTGATCACACCTTTTTCACTTACACCCTTCCCTTTCCATTCAAGCCCAATGCCAGCATAGCCAAACGCCTTTTCTATAAACTCTCTGACTGAATAGCTATAACTGGTGCCAACAACATAATCGGATGGAGTATCCTGCTGGAGCATGAGCCACATCATTTCCACATATTCAGGGGCAAATCCCCAATCCCTTTTTGCATTCAGGTTACCGAGATACAGTTTTTTCTGATTTCCTTTCAGAATACCGGCAACTGCCCTGGTTATTTTTCTCGTTACAAAGGTTTCTCCGCGCCTGGGTGACTCATGATTAAAGAGTATTCCGTTACATGCGAAGAGATTATATGCCTCCCGGTAATTAACGGTCATCCAGTAGGCATATATCTTTGCTGCTGCATAAGGACTCCTGGGATAGAAAGGTGTTTTTTCATTTTGCGGAGGGGGAGATGCGCCAAACATCTCTGAAGAAGAGGCCTGATAAAATTTCGTTTTAATGCCGCTTCTTCTTATGGCATCAAGGATTCTCGTAGTGCCCAGACCCGTGATATTCCCTGTATACTCAGCCATATCAAAGGAAACCTTTACGTGGGATTGGGCTCCTAAATGATAAATCTCATCCGGTTTAACATTCCAAACAATCTCGGTAATGATACCGGGATCAGAAAGGTCTCCATAATGGAGAAAAATCTTTGCGTTGGGGTCATGAGGATCGAGGTAGATATGGTCGATTCGTTGTGTATTAAAGGTGGAGGCCCTTCTAATAATACCATGAACCTCGTAACCTTTAGAAATTAATAACTCGGCAAGATAAGAACCATCCTGCCCGGTAATACCTGTTATAAAAGCCTTCATCAACTTTCCCCTCATTCAAAAGTCAAAGTTGTTGACGCACACAAAAGTGCCTATGCCAGCTACTTTAGCTTCACGATTGCTTTGTACTGAAAGTTTAATAAAACCGGCTGAAAACTCATACCCTCCCATATCATCTTCTTCAACATATTCGCCATTCTGAACTTCGATAATTTCGAGTTGCACTTTACCTGGGTTCTCAAGTCTGTGGGGTATTGATTTTGATATATAGATACTCTCGTTTTCGTGAACAAATTTCTCTTCGCTTCCGACGGTAACTCTTGCTGTTCCTTTTGTAACAACCCAGTGTTCTGTTCTGTGGTGATGCAACTGGAGACTCAACCTTTCTTTCGGATTCACCACTATCCGTTTAATTTTATATCTGGGACCTTCTTCAAGTATTGTATAGCTTCCCCACGGTCTATAGGTCGTAACATGCTCTTCGCCTTCGCGCCTGGCGTTTTCTTTTAAGTTGTTTACAATGTCTTTTACTCGCTGAGCCTCTCCTCTTTTTGCAATCAATATCGCATCATCAGTCTCAATAATCAGACAATTTTCCAGCCCTATCGTGGAAATTAGCCTCTTGTTACCTATAATAAGCGAATCCCTGGTACCAATTGAAAGAACATCGCCCATTTTGACATTCCCCTGTTCGTCTTTATCAAGTACCTCAAAGAGTGAATCCCACGAACCTATATCATTCCAGTAGACATCCAGAGGCAGCGTTACCACCCTATCCGATTTTTCCATAATTGCGTAATCTATGGATATGTCAGGCATTTGAATAAAGGACGTTACCATCTCATCAAAACTTTTGCTCATGTGTTTATTAATGCGAGGCTCATATTTCTCAAACTCCTCCATTATCGTACCAATAGTAAAAGCAAACATACCTGAATTCCAATAGTAATTTCCGTCCTGTAAGTACCTTTGCGCTGTATCTTTGTCAGGTTTTTCCGTAAACTTCTCGGCCTTAAAATATCTCTGCTTACCATCCGACCTTCGCACACTGCATTGAATGTAACCGTACCCCGTTTCTGGCTTTGAAGGTTGAATCCCAAAAGTAACAATAAAACCTTCCCGGGCAATCTCCTCTGCTTGTTTCAAATATTCCCTGAACTTATCATCAGGTTTGATGATATGGTCTGAAGGTGATATGAAAACAACCTCATCTTTGTCACAACCTAATTTATCTAAACAATATTTAACCCCTAATGCTATTGCTGGCGCCGTATTTCTGCCTATCGGTTCAAGTATTGATTGATGAACAGACAAACCCCTCAATTCAGATATGACATAAAATTTGTAGTCAATTTTTGTCATAATAACGATATCATCGGGTTTAACAGCGCCAATCAACCTTTCCACGGTTTGTTGTAAAAGGGATTTGTTTCCATTCAATTTGAGAAATTGTTTTGGAAAATTTTGCCTGCTGAGCGGCCACAGCCTTGTACCAGAACCACCCGCTAAAATGAGCGCCTTCATTGTGTCTCCTGGATTTTTTCAAAAGGGTAAATGAATTTCAAATTTTATAATAGTCCTTATACCATGCCACAAATCTCCCGAGCCCCGCCTCAATTGTTGTTGAAGGTTTAAATCCAGCGTCTTTTACTAAATCGTCAACATCTGCAAACGTTGCGGGTACATCACCAGGCTGTAAGGGTAATAAGTTCTTTTTCGCCTTCTTACCAATAAACACTTCGAGAACTTCAATAAACCTCATAAGCTCAACGGGATTATTATTCCCTATATTGTATAGCTTATAAGGTGCATAGCTTGTAGCCGAATCGGGATTATTGCCGCTCCAGTTTTGATTTGGCTCAGGGATTTTATCCATCACCCTGACAATCCCTTCAGTAATATCGTCAATGTACGTAAAGTCCCTTTTCATCTTGCCGTAATTAAACACGTCTATGGGCTTCCCTTCAATTATAGCCTTTGTAAAGAGAAAATACGCCATATCCGGGCGTCCCCAGTGTCCATACACGGTAAAAAATCTCAGGCCCGTACACGGTATGTGATAGAGACTTGCATACGTATGAGCCATGAGTTCGTTTGCCTTTTTTGTTGCGGCATAGAGGGAAACGGGGTGATCTACATTATGGTGTACAGAGTAAGGCATCTTTGTATTCGCCCCGTATACCGAACTCGATGAAGCGAAAACAAGGTGTTTAATTTTGGTATGCCTGCATCCTTCAAGGATATTCAAAAACCCGGAAATATTGCTGTCAATGTAGGCGTATGGATTTTTGAGTGAATATCTCACCCCTGCCTGCGCAGCAAGGTTTACAACAATATCGAATTCCTTTTCAGAAAAGAGTTTGGAAACGCCTTCCCTATCTGAGATATCAATCTTTATAAATTGAAAATTTTTACACCCTTCTATTTGTCTCAATCTATCGAATTTTAGTTTAATATCATAATAATCATTGATATTATCAATACCTATAACTTCATCACCGCGCTCTATCAGCCTTTTACAAAGATGAAATCCTATAAAACCTGCAACACCAGTAACGAGAATCTTATTCATAAATTCATGTCCCGTATGAAACTCTTCTCCCGCAAAAAATCCTCTTTATCAAACAGGTTGAACAACCTTATGAATCTCTACTACCTGTTCAATTAACCTGGGTAAATCGTCTATTGGCAGCATGGTAGCTGCGTCCGAAAGCGCCTTCTCTGGAAATTCGTGCACTTCGAGAAACAGTCCATCGCACCCCGTAGCAACAGCCGCTCTGGCAAGGGGGACAACCATGTTTCTTTCCCCTCCTGATACATTTCCACCCCCACCAGGTAATTGAACACTATGAGTGGCGTCAAAAATTACCGGATAACCCAACTCACGCATAATAACCAGCGAACGCATATCGCTCACCAGATTATTATAACCAAAACATGTTCCCCGTTCGGTTAACAAGGTCTTTTCATTCCCAACACTCCGTATTTTTTCAATAACAGCCTTCATATCCCACGGCGCCAAAAATTGTCCCTTTTTGACATTAACGGGCTTACCTGTTTTTGCCGCTGCGATGATTAAGTCGGTCTGACGGCAAAGAAATGCCGGGATTTGTATGATGTCGAGGGTCTCTGACACCATTGCCACATCGTCCTTTTCATGAACGTCCGAAAGTATGGGGATGTTAAACCGTTTTTTAATATCGGCAAGAATTTTAATCCCTTCTTTAATACCAGGCCCCCGGTATGAATTAATCGACGTCCGGTTTGCTTTATCATAAGATGCCTTAAAAATAAAAGGTACCTTCTTTGCCAAAAAGATGGTTTTTAATCTTTCCGCTACTCTTAAACAGGCTTCTCTATCCTCTATGACGCACGGCCCGGCAATAAAGACGAGCGGTTGTCTGTCGCCTATTGATAGATTGCCAATATTAACAAGGTTTTTCATCGTGTAAAAAGCATAAAAAAAATAAATATAAAACAACCATTGTAATATAAATAACAACTTAAAGGGTGTCAACAGAATATAAATGTTTTTCTCATTGATTAACCATTTTCATCTTTTAATATACAAAAAGAGTTTGCTACCTATTTACCCTGTAGGTAAAATAGGTGTATGGCAAGCAGACACTTGCTAATTTTCTCCTGATAATGAAAATGAGGGTTATATAAATGAAGAGAAATATATGTGTGTTTGTAATCTTACTCTGCGGTATATCATTTTCAGCTTTCGGACAATACTACGATTTCGAAGCCCCTGAGATAAAACTAAAAACAGGCATGCCCAGTGTATTTGCGGTGGAAAGTGTCCGGCAAATATCTGATAATGAGGGGGAATCTGTACTCAATGTCAATGTGCTCGTAAAAAAAGGAAGAATTGAATCGGTAAGCAGAGATGGCGGGTGCTGGATTGTTACGGTGCGCGCAAGCAGTAAAGAGGCGTCAACCTATTTGATTAAAGATAGCCAATTTAAGATTATTGGCGAAGAGTCGAAAAAGGTTACCGTCAACGCCATCCACTGGAAAGACGGGAATTAATTTATGAAGGTATATTTTATAGGCGCCGGCCCAGGGGATCCAGAATTGATAACAATCAAGGGGATGAAGGCCATTCAACGTGCCCATTATTGTATTTACGCAGGCTCACTGGTAAATGCAGAACTACTTAAACTTCTTCCCCCACATGCAAAGATATACGATTCTTCCAAAATGAACCTGGAAGAAATGGTTGCGGTTTATCAGGAAGCCCAGGGACA
>CAYJME010000222.1:0-5260 GCA_964370795.1 uncultured candidatus Brocadiaceae bacterium | reverse complement strand
GCAAATAATTGATATTACTGTTGATACGACTTTTACTTGTCGAACTTGGGTTAAGTGAAATGAAAATACTTCGCCGGGTTCAAAGGATTGTTTTTCAATATTTGGTGGCTCAATGACAAAGGGATGCGGTACTTTTGGATAGAGGCGAAGTATTTCGGTGTCTTCCGGCGGCGGGGTCTCAAAAATATACGAATAAATACATTTTTGTTTCAGGAGACAATCGTCACATGCCTTGCCCTTGATTACGCAAACAACTCGCTTAAAGGCATATCCAAAGCCACCGCGAAAGGCAGCGCCTTTATAGGCAGGGAAGCGTACAGATTCTTTGGCACAGACAGTAAACCTGAATTTTGCCACCCGAAATGATTCGAGCATAGCCACCTTTTTATTTTCGGTTCGTGCAGCCGGAATGTATATTTCAGAGAATAAACTGCCAGATAATATATGTGGTTCAACGGCGAAAATCAACGGAAAAGTACAAAGTTAAGAAATTGTATGTTACCGATTTCTCACAATCTCTATCTTCACCCCCATTTCCACATCTCCTTCAATAAAAGAAACCGTGCCCGTATGATCCGGACAGTAACAATAACCGCCGGCTACAGGCCATTCAATACAGGGACATCGCGGGTCAATTCTTGGGTCGAAATTAATAAAGCACCATGTTGGTTTTGTGGTAGCCCCCAGTCCTAAACCATGCACGAGTTGCTGAAAATTTTTTTCGTTACTTGCTTTTGCCCTGCCTGCAAGGATGGATTCTCTGGTCACATAACTTATCACTGCAACCACAAGACCTGCAAGAATGCTTAAAAAAACAGTTCTTCTATCCATTTTGTATCAGATTTTTCCGAACCCGGACGAGTCGTAATACACAGCGCGGGTGGTTTATCCTCACAATCAATTGCACAGATCAAACAAATTAATTGGTTTAAACAGTTTAATCCGTTTAAACCGTTTCTTAACGACCACAAGGTCCCGGCGTTACAATTTTTGCAAAACAGGTTTGAACGCGTAAATGAAAATGTATTACTGTTCACCACGAATTTTACTAATAATACCGCGGAGTGATTGAATAGATTTTGCCGCATCGTCCAGTCTGTCCTGCAAATCTATAACAGCCTCTTCAGTGATAAAGGCGCTGCTGCCGTACCCCATCGTACTGACGGCATTGAGGATATCCATAGTACTCACCACCCCCAGTACCTGCCCCTTATCCTGAATAATAATCCTGTGAATCTTCTTGTCATACATGGTTTTCGCAAGACGGTCGATGGTGTCATCTGCACGTGCGGTAATGACATTCGTTGTCATGACATCCTTTACCAGGGTCTTCCCAAAATCCTTTGACTTTACTACTTTATCAAAATACTTCTCAAGCTTTCCATTCGTGTCATCGTAATACGATTTCTTACCCTGAGCGCTTCGCTTTTTACCCGCCTTTTCTCCCTGTTCTATAATATCGGTTTTTGAAATAACTCCCACGAGTTTCCCTGCTTTATTGATAACAGGGGCGCCATTAATCTTGTTTTTGACGAGTATTTTTATAAGTTCACTGATGGACGTCTCCGGCTGCACACATACTACCTTTTCTGCCATGAGATCCCTTGCCACAAAATTATACGTAGCCATGTTTGTTCTCCTCACAATATAGATAGTTTCGGGGTATAAATTTATTACGTTCTATTATCTTCCTTTTTACACAAATTATTCAAGATATTATACGTTTTTTGAAAGGATTTTTTTTCTTCAGGATGTTGGGAAAGATAACTGTTTAAACTTTGTAATGCATCGTCGTAGCGCTTCATGGCCAGATAATTGTCCAGGAGCAGGATAACGGGTCGACTATCATGAGGATTGCACGTTAACGTTTGTTGGCAATATTTCAGTGACTCCTGATATTTCAGATCATTATTTGCATTGCGGGCTTTATATAAATAAATCTCTGCGATAAGTTCTCTATCTTCCAGCACTTTTTTGTGTGGATTGGACTTATCTCCCTTTTTTACAATACCGTCACTGTGGGTGTGTTCGAATTCATGCGTTTGACCATTTGATTCAACCCTATTGTAAATGTGTCCCGGAATGAAAATGTTTTTTACATCAATCCCATAATGTCTGCAGAGTACGGTAAAACGTATTGCATACGAAAGACAATTTCCCACCTTGAGGTTAAGCGTGTCTTTAAAATCGTAGCAGTCGTGGTATGCGCCATCGTAAGCATTTTTTTGTAACCAGTCGAATATAATCTGTGCCTTGCTTATCGGGTCGTTCGTCCTGTTGACTTCTGTTTCACCATCTATATGGGAAATGAGTTGGTCAACTTTTACAAGGTATGATTGCATCCTTTTTTCCGTATCAACGCCGGAGGCAATAAGACTTGCCTGCTCCAATGGCATATCGAGCCTTCCATCTTCCACATCTTGTATTAAAGACATTTCAAGGTAGCCAGCATATCTTCCGCTATCGGATTCGGCGTGTTGTGCTGAGGAACAACCAGCAAGGAGAATTATGAACAGAACAAGATATCTTACGGGTAGTGTAAAGTATTTCATGGTCTATCCTATTTTGGCCTTAATCTCTTCCAGGAGTTTTTCCTGAGTGAATGGTTTTTCAAGAAAGGTCAGTGTGGGATCTATCTCAAATATCGATTTATACGCACGGGGAGAAAAACTGCTGGCAATAATAATGGATGTATGAGCATAGAGAGAGTCTGATTTCAATTGTTTCAGGAAGTCTTCACCTTTCATCTGATCGAGTAACAAGTCAAGGATTATAAGATCTGGTTTCTCTCCTTTTATCTTTTCAAATGCCTCTTCACCGTCAATAGCACGGATAATACTATATCCAGTTCCTTCAAGCATCGTCATGTAGAAAAAGAAAAAATCTTCTTCATCCTCAACGATGAGTATTTTTTTACTCAATGCGCACTCCTTATAGTACTACTCAGCAAAAACTTCTTTTTTTTGTAAGTTTTTCACAACCCCCTTCCCCCCTTTGCCAAAGGGGAAACTCTGAAATCCCCCTTAGTAAAGGGGGACATAGGGGGTTGTTTCCCTTTGATCGGGGGATTTGGTTGCGGCATAGCTGCGCTAGGCAATCGGCAAGGTAAACCTAAAGGTGGAACCTTTTCCACGCCCTTCACTCTCTACCCAGAGATTGCCTTTGTGTGCTTCAATGATATTCTTACAGATTGCAAGTCCAACGCCCGCGCCATCCGCCCGCGGTCTTTCCTGGAAGAATCTTTCAAATAATTTCCCGTACTGTTCTTTGGGCAAACCAATACCCACACCGGTATCCCTCACGGCAAATTCAAAATATTTATCCTTTTGTTCGGCGTAAATATGAATTTCGCCTTTTTCTGTGTACTTTATAGCATTGTCTATCAAATTCGTAATCACACGCACAATTTCATCCTTATCTCCAATAAGAAAGGGTAATCTGTCGGGAATATGACTTATCAGAGATAACCCTTTCTTTTCTGCAATGAGCCGCATCCCCGTAATCGTTTGTGTAATAAGTTCATTCATCTGGAGCGCCTCTTTTTTGAACACCAGACGGCCTGATTCCAGGACAGATAGTTCAAGGATACTCCCGATAGTCTTTCGCAATCTTTGTAAGCTATCGTTGATAATCTTGCCGAATTTTTCTTCTTTCGACCGGTCTATGTGTTCTTTTCTTACTTCTTTTGACCAGAGATCGAATGCCATCTGTACCTGCGCCACCGGCGATTTGAGTTCATGCGAAACATCACGAATCATTTTATCTTTCATCTGGTCAAGGGTCAGTAATTCTTTATATGCCTTTTCCAAATGCTTACTCTGCTTTTCAAGTTCCTGATTGATGATGACCAGGTCTTTTGTCCTCTCCTCAACTGTTTTCTCAAGATTGGATGTATACTCCTTGATTTTTTGCGTTTTTTCTTCCAGGAAAGTCGCCATTTTATTGAAAGAATTTGACAACTCCCCTATTTCGTCACGGGAAATAATTTTTACCCTTTTGCTGTAATCTCCTTCTGAAATACTTTTTGTCACCTCGGTGAGATATAAAATGGGATCGGATATTTTTTTTCCAAAAAAGAATGCAATAGAAATGACCGTGATTGTTACAATAAACAGGATCGGCGCCACAATTGCGTGAAGTTTTCTAACAGGGCCATAACCTTCATTTACATCTATCTCGGCAACAACACCCCAATTAAGTTCTGGAATCCACCGCCAGAAGCCAAGTACCTGTGCACCACGGTAGTCTGCATACCCCTCCTTATCATATCCGGTAGTTCCCTTTAAACACTCATCAACACTTCTGGTATATTTCCCTGTTTTGGGATTTACTACTTTGAGTTCCAGGGTTGTCCTTTGATTAACGATCCCAAAGTCTTTCAAGTAACTCAGAAATTTTGATTCTGAAATCATATACCCGTCTTTATTAATCAAATATGTCTCACCTGTTTCCCCCAGATGAACACTTCTCATCAGTTTACTGATCTCCATCACATCTAACCGCAAACATACAATCCCAATGATCTTGTGCTCGTAAATAACCGGGGTTGAAATATAAAGGGTAGGCAATCCCAGCTCCAATTTTCCATACTCGTTTTCCAGGGGAATCACAGAAGGTGTAATTGGTGAAACAAATGTGACCCCCCCCACTGCCTGCCTGAAGAATTCATATCCCCCTACATTTGTAATCACCTTCCCTGTCGATGTCGTGATTTTTAAATCACCCTGGCGATCACAGATGAAGATTTCTTTATAGCCATAAACCTCCCGCATAGTATTCAGATTATGGAGTAACCGATAGAAATTCTCACTCCCTTCGGACTTATAAATGACGCCAGGCACGTTAGGATTTTCAGCAATTATCTTCGCATCGGCCTTTCTCTCTTCAATCCACCGAATAATAAGTTCTGATTGCTTATGCCCAACGCCTTTAAGGTTTTGTATCAACGCGTCCTGTAACGCCTTGTTCTCCGTGGGATAAACAAACACCCTCATGATTAAAACAGGAAAGATGGAAAGCAGGATGGAAGAAATGATAATCTTCGTCCGTATGGATTTATAAGAATGGGTATGAAACTTATAAAAGATTTTGAGAAAGATATTCTCTTTACCAAAAAACTTTTGAAACAAATGATAGAATCTGGTAATCATGCAAAGCGAACAAATTCCCTAGAGTGGCGTAGCCGCAACCAAAAAGATACTAAAGAACAATACGATCTTTTGTTTTTTTAACAAAGTATCAAACGAGGGACGAAGGACGA
>CAYJME010000221.1:0-5304 GCA_964370795.1 uncultured candidatus Brocadiaceae bacterium | reverse complement strand
GTTCCTACATTCACATGCGGCTTCGTCCGCTTAAATACCTCTTTTGCCATCTGTCAAACCTCCAAATACCTTCATGAAAAATATTAAGCTACACTACTAAACGCCTTTGCAGGAGCAGGCCTGTACTCGAGCGGTTCCATAGTATAAGTTCCTCTACCCTGAGTTATCGACCTTAACACTGTTGAATATCCAAACATTTCTGCAAGAGGTACCTCCCCCTTTATTATACGAAGTCCTCCTCTCGAACCCATTTCTATTATATTTGCCCTGCGGCTATGTATTTCGCTAACTACATCACCCATATATTGCTCTGGAACTGTTATCTCCAAAGACATTATTGGCTCCAGCAAAATGGATTTAGCCATTTCAACACCCTTTTTGAGTGCAATGCTCGCTGCCGTATAAAAGGCAAAATCAGAAGAATCAACCGGATGGGTCGAACCATCTGTTAACGTTACTTTTATGTCGATGAGTGGATAACCACCATGTACACCCGTTGTAGCCGCATCTCTTATACCTTTTTCGACAGACCTTACATATTGCTTTGGAATCTTTCCACCCTTAATTTCATCCACGAAAGTTACAGCCTCTTCGCCTTTAAATGGTTCCAATATAATCCAGATATGTCCAAACTGGCCATGTCCGCCCGTCTGTTGAATAAATTTGCCTTCAACCTCAACCTTTTTGCCAATTGTTTCCCGATAGGATACTTTTGGCGCGCCTACATTGGCATCCACTTTATACTCTGATAACATCCTGTTCTTGATAACCTCTAAATGCAATTCTCCCATTCCGGAAATAATCTGTTGTCCCGTTTCTTTATCCACAAACGTTTTGAATGTTGGATCTTCTTTTGCCAATTTAGCAAGAACCATACCCAGCTTCTCTCTCTCGGCGTCAGATTTCGGCTCTATAGCCATTGAAATAACAGTTTCAGGAAATTCCATTTTTTCTAGTATGATAGGATTATCCAGATCACATAACGTATCACCTGTAACCGTATATTTCAACCCTATTACTGCGCCGATCTCCCCAGCACTTAATTCTTCAGTTTGTTCTCTATTATTAGCGTGCATTTTATAAATACGGCTGACTAATTCTTTTTTGTCTTTCCCGGAATTCAAAACTCTTGACCCTGAAGTTATTTTCCCGGAATACACCCTGATGAACGTCAAATCACCATGTTTATCGGATGTTATTTTAAATGCTAGCGCGCAAAAAGGTTCTGAAGGGAGCGGTTTTCTTGAAATCTCTTCATCCGTATTCGGATTTGTACCCGTCACTGCCTTCTTATCTATAGGCGATGGTAAATAGTCACATATTGCATCTAAAAGTGGCTGAACACCTTTTTTCTTAAATGATGAACCACACATCACAGGCACAAATTTTAAACCTATTGTGCCTTCACGCAGGGCCTTTTTAATCTCTTCATTTGATATAAGCTCGCCATTCAAGAATTTTTCTGTTAACCAATCGACCTGTTCTGCTAATCCTTCGATCATTTTTTCTCTTTGACGTATCGCTTCTGCCTTGTATTCACCGGGTATTTCTGTAATTGAATAATTTACCCCTAAACTATCTTCGGTATCTGTATACACAATAGCGCTCATTGTTACCAGGTCAACAACGCCTAAAAAGCTCTGCTCACTTCCAATAGGCATTTGAATAGGAATAGCTTTCATTCCCAATCTTTCGTTAATTTCACCAACAACCCGCAGGAAATCAGCGCCTGTCCGGTCCATTTTATTAACAAAGCATATTCTTGGCACATTATATTTATCAGCCTGACGCCATACCGTTTCCGATTGCGCTTCCACACCACCCACACCGCAAAATACACAAACGGCTCCATCCAAGACACGAAGAGAACGTTCAACCTCTACAGTGAAATCAACATGCCCTGGCGTATCTATAAGATTAAAATGATGATCTTTCCAAAAACACGTGGTTGCGGCGGCCGTAATTGTTATACCACGCTTCTGTTCTTCCTCCATCCAGTCCATGACGCACGTGCCATCATGTACCTCTCCCATTTTATATGATTTCCCCGTGTAAAAGAGAATACGTTCTGAAGTGGTTGTTTTTCCAGCATCAATATGAGCCGCAATTCCAAAATTTCTTGTTTTTTCTAAATTCATATTACTAAACTTCCTATTTTAAAATTTAGACCAAGCAAAGTGCGCAAATGCCTTATTTGCCTCAGCCATTTTATGAGTGTTTTCTCTTTGGGTTATAGCAGTACCTTGTTTCTTGTAAGCATCCTCAATTTCGTCGGCTAGCCTTTGAAACATTGGCCGACCTTTCTTTGCCTTTGCAGCGTTTATTATCCAGCGGATCGCTAATGCCTGTTGCCTCTTTTTTGGCACTTCGACCGGCACCTGATATGTAGCACCACCTACGCGCTTTGAACGTACCTCAACCAGAGGTTTTACATTATTAATCATAGTTTCAAATATCTCTAGTGGTTCAACATCACCAATTTTCTTTGTAACGATATCCATTGCATCATAAAAAACTTTTTCTGCAACACTCTTCTTGCCTTTACTCATCAAACAATTAACAAACTTCGATACTAGCTTACTTTTGAATTTAGTATCAGGTTGTAAAAAAACCTCTGTACTTCTATAAGCGAGCGCCATACACTACCTTCTCCTTCAAAGAAAAACTACTTCGGGGTTTTCGTTCCATATTTTGAGCGTGAACGCCGTCTTCCGTCAACACCCGCGCAATCCAGCGTCCCACGTATTATGTGATACTTAATACCTGGAAGATCCCTCACACGACCTCCACGCACTAACACAATCGAATGTTCCTGTAAATTATGACCTTCACCAGGAATATAAGCAGTTATCTCTCTTCCGTTAGATAATCTGACCCTGGCTACCTTTCTCAACGCAGAGTTCGGTTTTTTTGGTGTCCTCGTCATAACCTGAAGACATACCCCCTTTTTCTGAGAACACTTTTCCAAATCTGGACACTTACTCTTCTTTTTAACGTTCTTTCTACCTTTTCTGATCAATTGATTTATTGTTGGCATATTTCTTCACCTTTATTGGGTTGATGTAACGAGCTCTTTTTCCTTATCTTTTGCGTTCATTTGTAACTCATTTTGTTCTGAAGGTACTGATGCAAGGGTGCAGTAGGCCTTATAACCGGTTCCAGCGGGAACCAAATGTCCAAGGATTACGTTTTCTTTCAAACCGACTAATTCATCTATCTTTCCTTCGAGGGCTGCCCTCGTCAGCACCTTAGTGGTCTCCTGGAACGACGCAGCAGATATAAAACTGTCAGACTGCAGAGACGCTTTCGTAATACCTAACAACAAAGGCTTTGCTGTTGCTGGCTTTCCTCCCTTTTCAATTATCTTTCTGTTTTCACCTTTAAATCTGAATTTATCGACAGTCTGACCAGGTAAAAAAATAGTGTCGCCTACATCGTCAACCTTTACCTTTCTTAGCATTTGGCCAATTATTATCTCAACATGTTTATCGTCAATCGGTACATTTTGAGATCTGTAGACATTTTGAACTTCTTTCAGCATATACGTTTGCAACTCTTCTTCGCCACTTATCCTTAAAATATCCTGTAATATCAGGGGACCTTCCACTAACGGACTACCCGCTCTTATTCGATCCCCCCTATGCACCTTTAAATGCTTACCTCTTGGGACAAGGTGTTCAATTTCCATACCTGTTTCACTCTTAACTATAATCGTACGCTTCCCACGTCTTTTTTCACCCACTTCAACCAAACCGTCTATTTCACTCATTACGGCTGGATCTTTTGGCTTCCTGGATTCGAAAATTTCGGCAACTCTCGGCAAACCACCTGTAATATCCTCTGTTCTAGAAATTTCTCGTGGTGTTTTGGCAAGCAAAGTACCGGCTATTACCGTTTCGCCTTCTTCCACCTCTATATGTGCTTTCTCTGGAATTGAATAAAGCCCAAGTATCTTACCTGTTTCGTCCTCAATGATAATCTGAGGATGCAGGTCTCCCTTATGTTCCATTATCACTTTCCGCTTAATCCCCGAAGAAGCATCCGATTCCTGCCTCATTGTCTTCCCTAAGACGATATCTTCAAATCGCACTTTACCGGACATTTCACTCAGGATAGGTATCATGTGCGGATCCCATCTTGTTAACACTTGATGAGCAATGACGCTATCATTTTCTTTTACCAGTACCTCTGCCCCAAGGACAAGTGTGTGTTTATCAATCTGCCTTCCCTTTGAATCTACAAGTAAAATCTCTCCGTTTGCATTAATCGCAACATTCTTACCCTCTGGATTCTTAACAACATTCAAATTGTTGTATTTTACAATACCTGCACGCTTGGCCTTTATTTCAGATTCTTCTACTGAACGTGTTGCAGTTCCACCAATATGAAATGTTTTCATGGTGAGCTGTGTGCCCGGCTCACCAATTGACTGCGCAGCAATGATACCCACAGCCATACCTTCTTCTACAAAGTCCCCTCTCGACAAATCCATTCCATAACACTTGACACAGAGCCCTAATGACATTTCACAGGTTAGTGGCGAACGAACCTTGATTTTCTCGTACCCTAACGCTTCTATTCTTTTCGCCTTTTCTTCGGTAATTAATTCATTTTCTTTTACTATTACTTCATCCTTAATCAAGTCAACTATATTGTTTCTTGCCACCCGACCATTAATCACCTTGCTGAGGGGGACTTCGACTTTTTCACCTCGGTAAATAACACTCTTGGTAATACCATTGGTCGTACCACAATCCTGAGCGGTTATGACTACGTTCTGCGCAACATCTGCTAGCTTTCTAGTCAAATAGCCGGAATCTGCTGTTTTTAAAGCGGTATCAGCCAACCCTTTTCTCGCACCGTGTGTTGAACTGAAATACTCCAGCACGCCAAGTCCTTCCCTGAAATTCGCTTTAATCGGAGTCTCAATAATCTTACCCGATGGCTTTGCCATTAAACCACGCATACCAGCTAGCTGCCGTAACTGCTGAGAGCTACCTCTTGCCCCAGATGCAGACATCAAATAAACCGGGTTCAAATACGGTTTGCCATCTCTCGTGTCTGTTCTCAGCTCGCTAATCATCTCCTCTGCAACTCGCTCGCTGGCAGAAGTCCATGCATCTATGATCTGGTTATAACGCTCACCTTCTGTAATTACACCTTTTCTATACAAATTCTGTATTCGATCTATTTCTTTTTGTGTTTTATCTATTATTTCACGCTTCTTCGTCGGCATTTTTACATCTGTTATTGCAAATGAAAGCCCGGCTTTCGTACACTCCTTAAAGCCTGTCTCTTTAATAT
>CAYJME010000220.1:5158-5430 GCA_964370795.1 uncultured candidatus Brocadiaceae bacterium | reverse complement strand
TGAAAGCTCGCTTCGTATAATTTAGTAAATTGGGTTTCATTTGGGTTTGTTTTTGCAGGAGTGTATAACAAGACGACAGGGGAGCAGAAACTCTATATCAATGGAAATCTGGTGAATACACAAATACATCCTGTCGGCAATACCATCGTACCATTGATTTCGTATACAGACATGCTGATTGGTAACTCAAGGAATCTTACCGGATTTTTCAAGGGTACTCTTGATGAAGTTTATGTGTACAAGAGCGCTTTGAGTGATCATGAGGCCAAGGA
>CAYJME010000220.1:0-5148 GCA_964370795.1 uncultured candidatus Brocadiaceae bacterium | reverse complement strand
ACTTACAATTTTGGAGTGGGGCTGTTTAAAATAAACCTTACATGTGTTAAGTATGTTTATGACGGCAGCATCTTTTTGTAACTCGTTTTATTAACCGAAAATTTAAAGAGATCGCGTATTCATCTCAAAATAACGTTAAAAGATTCATCAGATATGGGCTTCTCTATAGATACGTGATGAAAGGTGCAGTTAAAGCAAGGATGTCCCGGTTATATAAAATATTGAGGTATTACGGAACTTGAAATTTTGATAAAGAAGAGCACAACTTCAAATTGAATTGTGAAAATAAATATTGTTGACATTAATAAAAATGAAGATATAATTCTTCCGGATATTTAATATTTTTACAGGTAAATTGAGAGAAACATAACGTACAACTAATTCTTAACAGCCTGTTAAAATAAGAAATAAGACAATCAACAAGTATGTGTAAAGGGTAAACTAACCGTGAGGTTAGGGCACAAAGCCGATGGTCTTCTTTATAGGAGAATGCAGGGTTGCCACATTTGTTGAGTAAAGCATCATAAGAGAAGTTATATAAACTTATATTGCTTCGTAAAACAAAGTTAAACTGCAAACCTTCATTTCATCTTCCTGTATTTACCGTATCTTTCAGGGTACCCCTTTATCACTAAAAGAGGGTTATTTCTCTCCTTTAATACAATCAATTAAAAATAAGTATCTTTACCCAGCTAACATAATAACCAGGGTAAGAGATGCATAGGACAATTATGAAAAAGGCAAACTAACCGTGAGGTTAGGGCGCAAAGCCGCGATTCTTGATTGTAAGAATGTCGGGTTGCCATATTTGTAACTTTTGTTTTTAGGAGGCGGTAATTATGAAGCTTGCTATAAAAATATTGGGAGGAATGATGTTTCTTTTTTCCCTGGTATTTTTTATCCAGGAAAAGGCAAATGCGGCCGATAGTTGGAAGAATTGGTATTGTATTGTGTGGAGGGATACACCGGCCAATACGATAAAATATGCAAAACAGATGGGCTATGATTACATTGGCGCAAGGAGTAATACCCCTTCAATATACACAACTAATTCGGAATGTGCCGGTCTGAAATTTTATATTCTTGATCCTCATTACGATGCATATTGTTATTCAGACATACCGAATATTACTGCTTTAGGAACAAATGTAGAAAGTGGAAAGATTATCGATACTTCCAAGTCATACACCCAAGCGCAGAAGGATTGGTATAACATGCATATGGTCTGGAAGAGTAATGATCCATTTCCTTATAACCTTGCAACGAGTGTGTTTCCTGAAAGTTCACCGAATAGATTTTCAGTTATGTGGGATTTACAGAAACAGGCCGTGATTGATGAATTAGTAAATAAGATAATAAATGTGTTTAAAAGATACCAAAATGCAAGTCTTCCATTTACCTGTGCAGGGTATGGAATTGATGTGCCGATAATGAGTAAGGAGTTCAGGTATTTAAACAGCGCCGGTACTCCCGTGCGTACGACGATGGCATACTGGACGGGGGGGGATTATGGATTTGTCCATGATGGCATTCGTCCAGATTACGCAACATATACAGATGGGATGCTTGCCTTTTACGAACAATTGAATGCGAGAATGAAACAGGAATTTCCCGGTGCGAATTGGTTTATAGAACCCGCAAGGGTTTACGATGATACTGGCGTGTCGGGCGGCGATGAATGGGAATATTTCCTAAGAGATCGTCCAGACAAAGATGTCTTGACGCCTGGTATGATTTTCCAGGAAGGGCCGGTTACTGATTTTGTAGATAACAATAAAAATTTTACGGCAGGATTCAATTTAACCAAAGACAGTGTTGGTTGTAGTCAAAACAGCGCGGTGGAAGAAGACAAAAACCGTTTAATTGCAGCAAAGGCGGGAATTAATGGGGCATGGTACAACTGGTTTGGGCGTTTTGGAGGCTTCAGGACGATGCCTAATTTTCAAAGTATTACGGACGTATACCCCAGATTAAAATTGATACGATGCATACCGAACTGGGATAACCTGAACAGTGTTCCGTTAACATATCGTACCTGGGATGGAGTTGTGTATCAGAGTTCAAAGAGTTATATAAGCAGTGATGTCATGTATTCTCGTCATCCAAAAACGGGAAAATTGTTCGCTGTTTTTTTATCGACAAACGGTGTTATAAAGCTCAATAGTTGGGAAAGGGTGGCTTCGGTAAAACTTGCAGACGGCTATTTTCAGGAGACCGTTGATGGCAGTACAGATTTTAACATAGTTAATAATGAGGTTCGATTAAAAACAGGCGTTAATATTCCCGTTGATTCAAGCAATCTCCAGGTGACAATTAACAGCCAGGTGATGGGAAAGGGATACGTTTTTACTCTATCTTCAATTGATGGTGTCCCCATCGTATATACAGGCCCGGCAGATACAGGCTTATGGTCAGATACAACGGTAGTAGGTACGGCGAAATTAAGTGGTGTGGTGAATGCTAGTAACTTACCAACAACAGTATATTTCGAATATGGTACGACAAGTGGTGTTTATGGGAACAGGTCATCTGAACTGGTAGTAAACGGAACAAATGATATAGAAACCACAATTGGTTTAAGCGGATTATCTGATGGCACAAAGTACTATTATAGAATAGTAGGGCAGAATAATGCAGGCCTTAGCTATGGAATTGAAAGGACTTTTACTACTCCTGATCTTACACCGCCAAGGTGTTCATTAACAATAAACAGTGATAGTTCCTATACCAAAGTCAGTGGTGTCACCCTCAACCTCTCGGCGACCGATAATATAGGCGTGACAGGTTATTATGTTTCTGCAAGTCCAACCGTACCATTGGTAACCGCTACAGGATGGACAGCAGTCACTTCAACAGCTACGTTTAACATTAATAAAACCTATACCTTGAGTAGTGGTTCAGGGACAAAGACGGTATATTTTTGGTGCAAAGATGCATCGGGAAATGTGTCGGGCACTGCAAGTGATTCTATTATTTACGATACCATTCTGCCTATTACAACGATAACCGCTCCAACAACGAATACTTCATTTACTACAAGGATCAATACCCTAACGTTAGGTGGTAGTGCAACGGATAGTTTAAGTGGGATAAGCACAGTAACATGGAGTAATAATACGGGAGGGAGTGGTACTGCTAGTGGCACTACAAGCTGGACGGCATCTGTTACAGGCTTACTGAGTGGGAGTAATGTGATTTCGGTAAAAGCGACGGATGGCGCCGGCAATACGGGGAATGCAGATACAATAACTGTAAATGTTTGGAGTCCTCTGCCTTCCGATTCCTTGCAGGCATACTATCGTCTTGACGAGGGCAGTGGTTCGGTTGCTACAGATTCATCAGGTAATCAGCAACCAAAGAATGGAACTATTAATGGGGCTATCTGGACTACAGGCAAAATTAATGGAGGGTTAGGTTTCAACGGAACAAGCAGTTATGTATCGATTCCCAGGGTGAATTTTAATGAGTTATCAGTTGCTGCGTGGTTTTATAAGAATGCCAAAGATACAACAAATGCTGATGCAATATTCGGTGGTTTGAAAACTGGTTCAACAGTTCAATTGCAAGAGGGTTTTGATCTCCGGTTTGCTCCAGCTTCTCCGGACTATCTTGATTTTATTCTGACGACACAAAATTCAAGCGGGACAAGGATATCAAAAAACGCCAGGTACAATTTGTTAAATTCAACAGGTACATGGTATCACGTAGCGGGTGTATATAACAAGACGACTGGCGAGCAGAAGCTGTATGTTAACGGACAGCTTGTAAATACCCAGACACATACGGCCGGTAATACAATAGTGCCATTGACGTCTTATACTGATATGATGATAGGAAATTCGAGGGTTAGCGCGGGGTATTTTAATGGTACTATCGATGAAGTATATGTGTATAAAAATGCTCTGAGTGATCAGGATGTGCAAAACTTATATAATACGGGATCTGATACTATTGCGCCTTCAGGTTCAGTAGTTATAAACAATAATGCCCCTTATTCAAATTCTACCAACGTTACCTTAAATCTGTCAGCTTCGGATAATGTTGGGGTAGTAGGTTATTACCTTTCTTCAAATCCTACGGTACCTTCGGCTTTATCAACGGGCTGGGTAGCTGTGACACCAGTCCAAAGCTATAATAAGACCGTTTCCTACACGTTAAGCAGTGGCAATGGTAGTAAAACGGTATACGTGTGGTACAAGGATGATGATGGTAATGTCTCAGGAACGGCGAGTGATTCAATCGATGTGGACACGACAGCGCCGGTAGTAGCCATTACGAGTCCATCATCTGCGTCCCCCTATCCAGCTACGGCAAGTACGATAAACCTGGGTGGTAGTGTTACTGAAGCAGGAAGCGGGGTATCCAGTGTGACATGGAGTAGCGATAAGGGTGGAAGTGGCACGGCAACGGGAACTACGAGCTGGACAATATCTAATATAAGTCTTACTGGCGGTGATACGGCGATTACGGTAACTGCAGCTGATGGCGCCGGCAATACAGGGACAGACACGATTACCGTTACCTATGGTAATCCCCCCACGGCGACAACAGTATCTTCATCAAATGTGACATCAAACTCGGCGACATTAAGCGGTACGGTGAATGCGGGTGGGTTACTTACTACTGCATGGTTTGAATATGGAACAAAGAGTGGGTTGTATGATAATACCACACCGGTGCAGAATGTGAGTGGGACAACGGATACAACATTAAACGCTGATATAGCAGGGTTATTACCGGGTAAGACATACTATTTCAGGGTATGCGCACAAAATAGTGCGAAGATAGAGTACGGAATCGAAAAGACATTTAATACGTTGGATACGGCTGCACCTGCAGGTTCGATCGTTATAAAAGGCGGTGATGCCTATACAAACATTGCGCTTGTTACGTTGAGTATGTCAGCAACCGATAACGTTGGTGTAACGGGGTATTACCTTTCATTGAGTGATGTGGTCCCCTTAGCGACAGATACAGGCTGGGTAGCCGTGACGTCAGTGCCGAGTTATAGTGGAGCTGTTTCCTATACGTTAAGCAGTGGAGATGGTAGTAAAACGGTGTATGTATGGTACAAGGATGGTGACGGTAATGTTTCAGGAATGGCGAGTGATTCAATTGGTGTGGACACGACAGCGCCGGTAGTAGCCA
>CAYJME010000219.1:0-5484 GCA_964370795.1 uncultured candidatus Brocadiaceae bacterium | reverse complement strand
CCCAGCCCTAACAGGGCTGTAATAAGATAGCCCAGGGCAACGCCCTGGGAAAAGGAAATAACGCAGTATTAACCCTGAAAGGGTTAGATAACTATGGGAGCATATAACCAAAGTCACCCTCCAATCCACCTTTTTTATTATAGGGAGAAACCGTGGAAGTGCCTGTTTTAGAACCTCTCCCTTCCAGGCAGCCAAGCAGATAAAATTCAAAATCGTTCGGCTCTATATATTTATCCGTTGGTATGCTTTGTTTTGTTTTATCCAGTGGCTTAACAAGATGGGTGGTTACAATGACAACTAATTCTGTCTCACTCTTTTCAAAATCACTAGACCGGAATAACATACCAAGGATCGGAATATCACCGAGGAGGGGATATTTTCGCACGTTTTGACGGTATTCATCATTCAAAAGACCTGCAATGGCAAAGCTCTGCCCATCGGCAAGTTCAACCACGGTCGACACCCGTCTTGTAGAAATAGCCGGTATCGTAAAATCCCTCAGTACAATGGCCTTGCTAAAGTCAAGCTCTGAAACCTCAGGCGATACCTCCATACTAATTTTATTGTTACTCAACACCGTCGGAGTAAAATTTAACCCAACACCAAATGGCTTCCACTGAATGGTAATCGTTGCAAAACCTCCGCCCCCTGTTTGGGGAACAGGGACGGGAAACTCGCCGCCTGCAAGAAAATAAGCAGCCTTTCCACTTAAGGTAATGAGGGTTGGCTCTGCTAAAATACGGAGTAATCCTTCTTCCTTTAATGCATCAATAAACACCGTCCAGCTCGCCCCTCCGCCAAGAAATCGAAAAATCATGTTCACTTTATCAGAAGAATTAGATATTGCCCCTCCTGGACCTCCTCCAGGATTGACCCGCGCAAGACTATTAAGCATGGAAACGCCAAACTGTTGCCCGCTACTACTTAAAAAACCAAAATTAAAACCCAGTCTTCGTATAAGATTACGGGACATTTCAGATATCCGGACTTCGAGCATTACCTGTTGAACACCGCCGACCTCAAGCAAATTATTGAGTTGGAGCTTTCCATCCTTGTCAAGAGGCGCATATGACCTTGCAACGTCTAATATTTTCGAAAGGACAGCAGTGCCAGAAACAGTCCCGGAAAGCGTAACACTCCTGTTCGTCGCGGTAACCTGTATGTCATTCTCATGGGGGAACAGTACATGTAGTTGTTCTTTTAATCCCTGAATCTCCGGTAGCACCTCAATCTCACAAATGGAAATAATCCTATCCTTGTTATCCCATAAAGTAAGATTCGTCATTCCGGACTTTTTTCCTGTCACATATATCTGCTGTGGCTTCAGCACAAGGGCATCGGCAATTTCCGGTTCAGCTAAAGAAACCCGCCCTACAGGAACTTCAATCGAAAGTATTGTTGATTTTCTCACCGTAAGCGCAATCTGCTGTGATGGCTTTGAAATAATGCTGACTTGCGCCGTAACCTCTGTCATGGAATATACAGAAATTGTACCAAAGAAGAGTATAAAACAGACTAAATGGTAGCGTATACTTATATTCCCCCAACACACATTCTTTCTCCTTTTCTCAAATCTTGTCATAGCCCTTATCAAGGATAATTTACGGTACTGCTTTTTACTGTTGTTTTTCCACCTCGTTCATCTATTATTTTTGTGCTTATAAAGTATTATTGCTTAAATGCCTTGAGTGCGCCGATAATTGCCGGTCCCAGGATTATGACAAACAGGGATGGGAAAATGAAAAATATCAGGGGAAATAACAATTTCAGGGCAAGCTTGGCGGCCTTTTCCTCCGCCAGCAGATGCCGTTGCACCCTGATGAAATCAGAGTGGGCCCTCAATGACTGCGCAATGCTCGTCCCAAACTTATCCGTTTGAATTAACAATGTTACCAGACTGTTCACTTGTTCCAGTTTAATCCTGCTTGCAAGTCCCTTCAGCGCATCCCGCCGTGACTTTCCAAGCCTCATTTCCCGGTTATATAATTTAAATTCATCACTGATAGGTCTATTTCCATATTGCATCTCACGGGCAACCCTATCGATGGCGGAATCCATGCCCATTCCCGACTCAATACACACCACAAGCATATCTAATGCATCAGGAAAGCCTTCCTGAATCTTCTCTTTTCTGCGGGCAATCTTGATCCTCAGCCAAATCTCCGGCAAATAAAAACCTGTTAATACGAGAAAAATATACCCTGACAGCATCAAAAGCGGAGATACTTGTATTTGTACAGAAGTTTTAAGAAAGAAAAATGTGGCAGGTATGATGATTGCAAATATCACCTTAATACCAGAGAATATCTTTGCGGCATTCACGCTTTTATACCCAAGACTCAGCAGATTCTCCTGGACACGAGACAGGGTTTCTTCATTTTTAGGTTTTGCAATATTTCCCAGATGAGATGCGGTTTCTACGAAGAATTGTTTCAAAACAGATTGCTTTTGACTTAATGGACTTGCGTGCGCTCCCCATGCATGGCCTTCGCCTCCCTTTGCTATTTTCTTTAGTATAGACCTCCGTTCTATAAATGATGTTGTAAAAATAATACTTGCAATTAAAACCAATGCAGTTATAAAAAATACGATAATGGGAATAACAACGGTAATATCCATATCATCTTACTCCTCACACCTTTATATTTACCATCTTCTTCATCACGACGGCGCCCAAAAACATCGTAGAAAAAGACATTATGAGCAACATCTTTCCCATCGGTTCTCTGAACAAAACATATACATAATCCGGGCTTACCATAAAAAGCGCAAGCCCTATGAAAAAAGGAAGGGCAATCAAAACAATGGCAGATAACTTTCCTTCAGCCGATAAGGCGTTGATTTTGGATTGCAGTTTAAATCTTTCCCTTATGAGACGCGAAATGTTTTCTAATATTTCGGCAAGGTCGCCGCCCGTCTCCCTCTGCAGGGCAACCGCCATGACAAAAAATTTGAGATTAGAACAATCTATACGCCCGGAAAAGTTTATTAATGCTTCTTTTATACCCACGCCAAAGTTGGTTTCTTCAATAACTTTGGCAAATTCACTTCCGAGGGGACGGTCAAACTCCTCAGCCAGCAATCTGAGGCCGCTGGCAAAGGCATGTCCAGCCCTTAACGAACGCGCAAGTAAATCAAGGGCTTCCGGCAACTGCCTCTCAAATTTCCTTACCCGCAAATTTTTCATCACGATAACATAGAAAAAAGGGGCGCTTCCTATGGGAAAAACGGCCAACACACTCAGGTAAATATTTTGTGTATTGTAAAACACCATCAAAAACCCAAAAAGGGCAAGAATCCCGGTAACTAAAATAAAATACGCTATCGGAAACCTGATATCTGCCAATGGTAACGCTTCATCTATTTTTCCAACGAATGGAATACGGCCTAACAAACGGTCAAGCCAGATAATTTCACTCAACTTTCTTCTTTTTTTCGTAATATCAACAACTTTACTTTGTGCTTCGGTTAATGAAAAAACCCTGGTATGTTTCTCTATCCTGTCTGCAAATACTTCCAGTCTGCTCCTGCGTAAAAGACTAATCCCGCCTATAATGAGCATCACAACAAAAAAGACACTAACACCAATGAATAATGCCATAGTACTCTTCCTGTCCTGAAAATAATTTTAGGTTTTTGGAAGTATCCCCCGAAGCGGCGTAGCCGCAGCCAAATCAAAAGGTATTTCTCATATACGGAGGCTTCACCCCCGCCTATGTGCTTTCTGCCCTTCGGGCATACTCCTGTCTGCGTGCAACGCCATAGCTGTCCAAAATACTCTGTAAAAAAAGTTTTTACAGAGTATTACGTTATCGGTCAAGCGCACAAAAAATATCTGGAATTTGTATGCCAAGCGCGTGAAATTTTTCGAAAAACTTGGGCATAATACCGGTCATCGCAAAGTCTCCCCTTACCCGTCTGTTTTCATCAATGCCTACTTGTCTGAATGAGAAGATTTCCTGAGTTGTTATAACTTCCCCCTCCATGTGCGTGACTTCATGGAGGCTTACCAATCTCCTGCTGCCATCGATGAGACGCGATACCTGAATAATGACAGTAATAGCGGAACTTATATATTTCCGTGTCGCCTCGACAGGGATATTAAACCCTGAAAGCGCAACCAGGGTTTCCATTCTCATAAGGGCATCCCTGGGTGTATTTGCATGAATGGTCGTCAGCGAACCATCATGTCCCGTATTCATGGCCTGTAACATATCCAACACTTCAGCCCCTCTTACTTCACCCACAATAATACGATCAGGACGCATTCTCAAACAGTTCCTTACCAGGTCGCGTTGCGTAACCTCCCCTCTGCCTTCAATATTAGCAGGTCTGGTTTCAAGCCGGACGACATGTTCCTGCTTTAGCTGGAGTTCGGCAGAATCCTCAACGGTTATTATTCTCTCATTTGACGGAATAAAACCTGAAAGTATATTCAAGAGTGTCGTTTTCCCGGAACCCGTTCCGCCGGAAACGATGACATTCAATTTTGCGCTAACAATCCCCTTGAGTAATTCCGCAATCTCCGGGTTTAACGATTTTAAAGCAATTAGATCTTCAATATCCAGTTTATCCACGGCAAAACGCCTGATCGACAACATCGGGCCATCTATCGCAAGGGGGGGGATAATAGCGTTTACGCGGGACCCATCCGGCAAACGGGCATCCACCATCGGGCACGATTCATCAATCCTGCGTCCCACAGCAGACACAATCCTGTCAATTACATTTTTCAGATGGTTATTGTCTTTAAATCTCGCTCCCGTATATTCTAACTTTCCATACCTTTCCACGTATATCTGATTACAGGTATTAACCAGGATATCGGAAACGGTAGGGTCGTGCATAAAGGGTTCGATGGGACCATATCCGAGTATTTCATCCTGAATCTCGCGGCGAAGCTGTTCTTTCTCTTCAGTGTTCATGGGAATGGAAAAGTTATTTTCTGACAATATCCTCTCCGTAATCTTCCCGATTTCCAGCCTCAATGTATTCCGATCAAGTGTTTCAACGAGTGACAGATCGACAACCTCAAGCAGTCGTAAATGAATCTTTGTTTTTAGCTCAAGAAGTTCCTTTGTTATTAAGGGAGTTTCGCGTCTTTCTTTCATAGATATTATTTATTATTAAAATTTTATTCGCTGTGCCGGTTGGTTTGCGCAAAGCGAAACACAACAGCACCCGATATTTTCACAAAAAAGGTTGTCTGTCTTTCGTGCTCAATATTATGTGAACGAGGATATTTGCTAACGATTGGGACATTGTCCTTCACCCATTCCTATTACGCTCTTTCAGAGCTTAATTATATTGTTGCACATCTTTCCCAGGGCGTTGTCCTGGGCTTTCCTATGTAAGCCCTTTGGGCTTTTACAACACCCTCTCTTCCACATTCAGAGGTAAAGTTCTACCAAGCCCTATCAGCTGCTTATTGACAACTTGGAGTCGGACAACCTTACTACATTCAGCTGTACTTCTACCCAGCCC
>CAYJME010000218.1:0-5518 GCA_964370795.1 uncultured candidatus Brocadiaceae bacterium | reverse complement strand
GCCTTTGGGTTGCGATTGCGCAAGATCTCAAAAAATATTGTTCAATCGAAGGTGCGAAAGATCATTGCCGATTTTGGTATGCAGGAACTCGACCATCATTTCCCATCTCAACTGAGTGGCGGACAAATGCAGCGGGTAGCTCTGGCAAGGGCATTGATTGTGGAACCATCACTTTTATTATTGGATGAGCCAGTAAGTGCGCTCGATATAGAAACACGGAAAAAGATTAAGGCAGAACTTAAAGATCTTCAAAAAAAGTTGCGCATTACCATGATTTATATTACCCATGACCAGCAGGAAACTCTTGAGATGGCCGACCGGTTTGGTATCCTTAACGAGGGTAAAATAGAACAATTTGGAAGTCCTGATGAGGTTTTTTACAAGCCTAAGACCCTGTTTGTTGCACAATTTCTCAACACAGAAAATATACTGAAGGGAAAGATCATCCATAAATTTGGAAATAAAGTAACTATTAAGGTAAACGGTATTATGTTAAAAACATATACCCAGTTGGAAATATCCGAAGGATATCCGGTAACGATATGCATTCGGCCAGGTGCCATCCATCTGAGTCCGCATCGTATTCAACAGGGCAAAAACGTTTTTACAGGGGTGATAGAATCCATTTATCCAATTGGAAGGGATCTCGAAATCAAGGTAATAATTTCATCAAGTGAAGTGCTTAAGATACGCATAAGCCGCATTGTGGCTAAAGAACTCAAGCTCACCCACGGAATGTCTGTCAATCTCTCTATCGACGAGGCATTTATTCATCTCATTCCTATTTCATGATCTTTTCACCAGCCTTGTACTTCTTGGTTAGTTTAAATTTTTGAGTCTTCGGGCTTTTGTCTAAAATGAAATGGTTCCCCTTTGAATTCAATTTCAAAGTATATTCAACAAAACTATGATGCGATGGTTTCACCTCTTTTAACCAGCGGGTACAAGAACGAAGAGACTGCTTCGAAAAAATATGACCACAACAAAACCTGAAAGATGTTTCCAATGCCGGTTAATCGTGCAGGAGTGTATTTGCCGGCATATTTCTCCATTCCGGGCAGAACATAAAATAACCTTGTTAACCAGCAAGAAAGAAGAGCGGATTATTTCCAATACGGGAAGGCTGCTCCGGTTGATGCTGAAAAACATCTCGACTGTCTATGTCGGAGAAACGGGCTGGGAAAAAGATGTCGGGCTGGAAATATCAAGAAATGATTATACACCGGTACTGTTATTCCCGTTACCACATTCCCGTGATGGACAAAATATTATTAAAGAAACGGGAAAACCGTTGAATATTTTTGTACTGGACACCAGCTGGAGAAATGCAAGGAGATGGCTTCGCAAGCCAATGCTTATACCTTTAAGGAAAATCGGGTTAATTACAGCACCCTCTTCAGCATATTATCTCAGGAAGCAATCTGCCGAAAACTATTTGTGTACCTTTCAAGCGGTAACTTCATTAATGGCGGATCTTGGTACCAAAGGTTATGCTTCAGCTTCTTTTCACATTCAGGAGAATTTTAAATTATGGGTAAAATCACTGGCCAGGGAAAGAGGATTGATTCTCCCCCTGTCCTATCATGAGCCACAGGGCAACACCTAAAACAATCCCGCTCTTTCTTCTTTTCGTAAAGGACAGGAACTTGGATACGAATATAAGTAAATAGAGACACCTCCTAATATATTCGATTCATTTTCTTGAGTAGCGAGAATATTATAGAGAAAATGGCGTGGATACTTGATAGAATATTCCAATTAAGCCTACGAGGAAGGTTAAAGAAAAAAAGCGGCAAAAAATGGGATGTGTCTCTGTCCATTCCCGCGGGCGTTGGGTCACAGAATGTGGATGCATACAATGAGAATAAAGAATAATGATATGATACTCGAACCCTTAAGCATGTTCGACCATATCCGTAAATCATTCAACACTGCAACATCTAGAACTGACCGTTCTCAGATTGGTCAGTTCCTGACACCTGTCGTCATCGCCTATTTTATGTCATCGATACTTGAAACGGAGGTGCAAGACGTAAGAATTCTGGACCCTGGCGCAGGGATGGGCGTGCTCTTTGCTGCGTGTGTAGAGACTTTAATTTCTCGAAAGAATCGGCCTCTTTCTATAGAGGTTATCGCTTATGAAACAGATCAAATAATACTTCCATATCTGAAAGAAACCGTGAAGCGGTGCGAATCGCTCTGTAAGGCCAGCGATGTCTCTTTTCGAGGAACCATAAGGGTGGAGGATTTTGTGTCCACCGCTATAGCTGAGACGGAAAAATCTCTTTTTGTCGTTCCTGGCAAGCGCTTCACCCATGTCGTCATAAACCCACCCTACAAAAAATCAATAGTCAGACTGCTATGAGCAGGATGCTCTATTCTGCTGGCGTTGAGGTGGCGAACCTTTACGCCGCCTTTGTATGGCTTTCGATGCGCTTTCTGGAACCTGGGGGGAAATGGCCGCCATAACCCCCCGAAGCTTCTGCAATGGCCCCTATTTCAAGAAATTCCGTGTTGCATTCCTGAGTATGATGAGTCTCAGACACGTTCATGTATTCCTATCGCGTAAGAAGGCGTTCGGCGACGATGACGTACTGCAGGAAAATGTGATCTATCATGCCATTCGGGGACTTGAGAAACCGAAATCTGTTACAATCTCCGCGTCCGAGGGCGGCGGTGTCAATAATGTACGCACGTTATCTATCCCATACAGTCATGTTGTTCGGCCCGGCGACCACGATGCCTTTATCCATCTAAGTGTTGATAACGTCAGTCTTGATGTAATGGGACGAATAGAATGCTTTGTATCGTCACTCAGCAAACTTAAGCTGGATGTTTCCACAGGACGTACCGTTGATTTTAGAGTACGGGAGCACCTAAGACAGCGGCCTCAGCAAGGAACATCTCCTCTGATCTATCCGTGTCATTTTCAACATGGTTTTATCAAGTGGCCTGTCGATTCAGAAAAGAAACCCAATGCCATAGTGTCATCATCCGAGACGTCCGATCTTTTCGTAGAGGCCGGATACTATGTTCTCACAAAAAGGTTCTCATCCAAGGAACAGCATAGAAGAGTCATGGCAGCGATATATGACCCCTTTAAGGTTAATGCACCTTATGTAAGTTTTGAAAACCACCTGAACTACTTCCATAGACAGGGCAAAGGACTACCGGCAGACCTGGCAAAAGGGCTTGCTCTATACCTCAATTCTACAATTGTTGATCAGTATTTTCGGTTATTTAGCGGACACACTCAGGTTAATGCCACTGATCTCAGAAAGATGCCCTATCCTACGTACAAACAACTTTTGCGACTTCCCTCTGTGTCAAGGAACGAATACCTGATCAGGAGACTGTTGACGACATCATAGAAAAGGAGTGTGAGAACTATGCGTAAAAATACAAATAGGCGGAAAGAAGAAGAAAAAATTAAGGAAGCTCTCACGATCCTGAATAGTTTGGGTTTTCCAAGACAGCAACAGAACGAGCGA
Organism: uncultured candidatus Brocadiaceae bacterium; assembly: GCA_964370795.1. Taxonomy (GTDB): domain Bacteria; phylum Planctomycetota; class Brocadiia; order Brocadiales; family Brocadiaceae; genus JAHFOW01. The sequence continues at coordinate 2,027 of CAYJME010000218.1, read as the reverse complement.
TCAGCCCTGACTCTCCTATCGAAAAGAATTGGCTCGTTCTGATTGAAGCCGTGACCAGTCATGGCCCTGTAAATCCGAAGCGAAGGCAGGAGTTGAAGGAATTGTTCTCCGGATCGGCCGCTGGTTTGGTTTTTGTAACTGCTTTTATCGATCGGCGGGCTATGCTGAAATATTTGAACGATATTTCCTGGGAAACGGAAGTCTGGATTGCCGAGTCACCGACCCATTTAATCCACTTTAACGGTGAACGCTTTCTCGGACCCTACGAGTGATAGGCTGATATTAAAAATCAACCCACCAAGACGCTGAAGCTGACAGGCATAAGCTGACAGGCATAAAAAGAGGCATACGGTCACCTTTACGGGTTGTCCGAGAATGTATTTGTAAAATTGGCACTATACTATATTTTGTATGGCGAACGTTTGAGTTCAGTGGTCGCCGAAGGCGGTCTGCTGGAACGAATTGTTAGATTTTATTTATTGGCTTTTGGATCGTTGTTGTCGTACCACTCGAAGTACTTTAATGCGCCATCTCTACCTGACTTCACTAATTCCTTTTTCTTAGCGTCGGGCAAGTCAAAGTCGGTGGTTTGTACACCAAGAGTATCTATGTACACCGTTCTTGACCAGTCATCGCTATGAAGGTGCGAACTTTGTTGCGCCTCAAGCACTGTGTTAATGAGCGCCCAAGTGTAATCAAAAAAATTATCCACCTTGCGATGAGGCGGCTCTGCATGATCCCGAAATACTGAGATTTCTTCCTTGGTATCGAGGCGAAAGCCAAGAGTCTCCTTGTTGTAAACGTACTCGGATATTGGGCGATCGGTGTCAACAAAACTCGAATTTATCTTTTTATAGTATTCAGGCTCGGAGTAATTATCGGACTCGAGATACTTCTTTCGATCAAACAACTTAATAGGGTAGTTATCCAAAACTCCGCCATCAACGTAGACATCGCCGCGAACGCTTCGCTTGGCGGCAAAGAATAATGGAATCGACATCGAAATTCTCACTGCATCTGCGACGCAGACTCTAGGGGTGTGTTCCGCCGAAAAAACTTCCGAGAAAGAAGTTGACAGATTAGTCCCCATGAAATACAAAGATTTGAAGCCCTTCTTTTCCTTCATGGCTTCAATGTCTGCAAATGTTGACTCGCTGTTTCCGGTTTTCTGCTTGATCAGCTTCCCAATCCATTCTCGAAAATAATCACCCTTATACCAGCCAAAATCGTTTATCAGGCGATTAGTGTCCCGGATGATGCCCCACGAGTCATCCATGAATTTATTGAAGTCAAGAGACCATAGAATATCTTTGGTTTCTTTCGGAGAAAATCCCAATCCGAGTAGGATAGCGTTAATAGCTCCAGCCGATGTTCCCCCAATTCTCATCATGCCTTGGAGAATATTTTTTTCGGCAAGCACATCTAGCGCCCCAATGTAAGCAATACCCTTTACCCCACCACCCTCAAATACGAAATTTCTGAAGTTATAAGCCATGATCGTTCCTTTCGTAAGTAGGTTGCGCTTGTAGAAATCTAACATTCATTTTTATCTTCATTCTATAAATTTCAGCATATTATATCATGCCATAAAAGATATCAAACAAAAATCGATAGAATTGTGTTAAAGTACTAAATGTATTTTACAATATCATGCTAATTTATCAATATGTAGAATTTTTGATAATTTTTTGGTTTTGTTATGCTTTTCTCAACGCGGCCGATTCAGAGATTGTGAATACTGAGCAAGCGAACGGGGGTTAGAAGGTGGACAGGACTTCTCCAATTGTGTCTACCATCCGTTCTCTCCATTTACCCATCACCGTTTATACTCTGCAACACTTCATCTTATGGCTAGCGCTCGGAGAGTAATTGTCCGTCGTGTTGGCCTGCCAATTTCCACCCTGCCCCCGCCAGCGGGGGATAGTCACCACCCGTACCCACAAGATTTTAAGCTGTTGTAGTTTGCAAGAAGGCACGGACAAACTCCGTTTGTCGTTCGACTGAGCACTTACAACGAAGTCCATGCC
>CAYJME010000217.1:2071-5558 GCA_964370795.1 uncultured candidatus Brocadiaceae bacterium | reverse complement strand
GGCGACAACCACCGAGGACCATGCGTCATCGCCTCCGGCAACGGCCTCAAAAACTACAACGGCACAAACACCGTCGAACTCGCCTTCAAACTCCTCACCGAAGGCCACCGCCCCGTCGAAGCCTGCGTCCGAGGCGTCAACCTCGTCGAAGACGACCCCGAGGACATGTCCGTCGGCTACGGCGGCCTACCCAACGAAGACGGCATCATCCAGCTCGACTCCGCCTGCATGGACGGCCCGCTCCACAAAGCCGGCGCCGTCGCCTGCATCGAGAACATCAAGAACCCCGCGAGCGTCGCCCTCGAGGTCCTCCGCCGCACCGACCATGTCCTCCTCGTCGGCGCCGGCGCCAAAAAGTTCGCCCTCCGCATGGGCTTCAAGGAGGAAGACCTCAACACCGACGCCTCCCGCAAGGCCTGGGCCGACTGGCGCGCCAACCTCAACCGCGACGACAAATGGCTCGACCAAGACCAGATCATCAACTTCCCCGAACCCTGGCGCCAGGGCGCGACCTACCCCCCCTCCCCCTCCTCACCTCAGGACTCAGGACTCAAGACTCAGGACCCTTTCACCTACGGCACAATCCACTGCTCAGCCGTCAACCAAGCCCAGGACCTCGGCTGCTGCACCACCACCAGCGGCCTGGCCTGGAAACTCCCCGGCCGAGTCGGCGACTCCCCCCTCATCGGCGCCGGCCTCTACTGCGACAACGCCGTCGGCTCCGCCGGCGCCACCGGCCGCGGCGAGTCCGTCATCCTCACCCTCGGCGCCTTCTGGATCGTCGAAGCCATGCGGACCTGGCCCGACAAAACCCCCACCCAGCTCTGCCTCGAAGCCTGCCAACGCATCGTCGATCGCACCCACGAACCCCGCATGTTCGACGAAAACAAACGCCCCCGCTTCAGCGTCACCTTCTACGCCGTGCGGAAGGACGGGGCCTACGGGTCGGCGTGCATCCTCAAGGGGGGGCATGCGGCGGTGTGCGTGGACGGGAAGGCGCAGCGACTGGAGAGTGAGTTTTTGTATGAGTAGCAAGGCCCAATCCCGGTGTAGTCTGTCGGTCACGCATAACAACCATGGGGGTCTCTCTGAATGAGCTTCGACAACTTCAATGCTGTGTTGCTGGCGATTGCCTTTCTCGTTCCGGGCTTCATCCTGTCATCGGTACTCGCCTCTACATTCCGGCGTCGATCACGCTCTCCCGCTGACCTGATGCTGCAGTACCTCACGCTGAGTTGCGTCAACTACGGGCTGTGGTCGTGGTTAATCGCACTCATGATCCAAGGCGACTGGGTGTCGCGGCACCCGCTTTTTACCGCGCTCCTCGTGTTCACCGTTCTCTTCGCCTCTCCGGTTCTTCTGGGCGCACTCGCACCGGCCTTATCACGCAAGCCCCTGGTCAAGCGGGTGCTCTCGGCCGTCGGCTTCAATGTGGACCGATTCATCCCGACGGCCTGGGACTTCAAGTTCGAGCAGGAGACCCCGTCGTGGGTCATAGTCCGGCTGCGTGACGGCGCGTCGGTGTACGGATTCTGGGGCAGCGAGTCATTCGCGGGGGATGAGCCGGGTGAGCGAGATCTGTTCCTCGAAGCGGTTTTTCAACCCAGCAACGAGGGGCATTGGCAGCCCGCTCCCGACACAGCCGGTATACTGATTCGGGCCGACGAGATTGCGACGATCGAGTTTCGCCGCGTGGATTCAGGACCAAGGAGCTTGTGATGGCAGGGACGACAACGGACAAGAGCACGGTGGCTCGACCTGTGAACGAGGGGTACCGCCCATCGGGCCAAAAGGGCTACCAGCCCCAGCCCGGGCAGCGGCTTGATCCGCTGACGCTTCCGACGCCCAAGGGTGGGAGCGCGGTGCAGCCGCCGCCCAACGGAAACGGCACCAAGAAGCCAGCCTCCTGACTCTTCGGCCGCCCGCGCATACCTGCCTCAGCGGGTGCGCTGCGCTCAGCTTCGCCTTGATCTCGCGGTCGTACGCCCCGACTTGGCGTCGCTGTGTCTATACTACTCTGTGGGATAGATAGGCGGCTTGGAGCCGCCGCACGCGACGACCCGGCCATGACCAACCGCGCCCCCAACCCCGCATTCGACAAGCTGCGCCACGGACTCGAAGAGTCCATCGCCCACGCCCGCGGCGAGCTCACCCTCAACACCACCACCCTGGCGGCCCCCGCCCCCACCCTCTCCAAGACCCGCGTCGCCTCCATCCGCAAGAAGACCGGGATGTCCCAGGCCGTCTTCGCCTCATTCCTCAATGTCCCCACGAAGACCCTCCAGAGCTGGGAGCAGGGCGCCCGCACCCCCAAAGCCGGCGAAGCCCGCCTCCTCCAGATCGCCGAAGCCGACCCCGAGCGATTCGCCGAGCTGATCACGGGCTCCCGCACGAAGCGGCCGGCAAGAGGGCGCAAACGCTCGACGACGCGGTAGGCTCCTGCATGGCAGTGTGTGCCGGGGGGCGCGGCAGGTGGCCGGGCTCGCTGCGCGGTGGGCCACAATCTGCTAGGCTACTCCTCGGACCTGAAGGGGAACCGCCATGCCAATCCCAAAGCGCGTCGCCGACCGCATCACCGGCTGCCTCAAGACCTACCAGACCGTGCTGGCCCAGCAGCGCGACCGCGATGTCTCCGAGGCGGACACTGTCACCGTCATCAAGGACTTGCTCTCCGACCTGTTCGGCTACGACAAGTACGCCGAACTCACCAGCGAGCACAGCATCCGCGGGACCTACTGCGATCTCGCGGTGAAGCTCGATGCCAAGCTCTCCTTCCTCATCGAGGTCAAGGCGATCGGCGTCGGCCTCAAGGACGGCCATGTCAAGCAGGCGATCGACTACGCGGCCAACCAGGGCATCGAGTGGGTTGTGCTGACGAACGGCGTCGAATGGCGCCTGTTCCGCGTGATCTTCCAGAAGCCCATCGACAAGCAGGAAGTCGCAACTTTCAACCTGCTCAACATGAGCGCTCGCAACAAGGCCGACCTGGAGACCCTCTACCTCCTCACCCGCGAGGGCTTCACCAAGAGCGCACTCGCCGAGTACACGGACCGCAAGGAGGCCACCAGCCGGTACATGCTTGCCGCGATCATCCTGGGCTCCGACTCCGTGAAGTCCACGCTTCGGCGCGAGATCCGCCGGGTGGGCGAGCGGCTTGTCGAGCCCGAGGAGATCGAAAAGATCCTCCGCGACGAGGTGCTCAAACGCGACGCCATCGAAGGCCCGGAAGCGGACACCGCCAGCCGACGGGTTGCCCGATGCGCCGACCGCAGCATCACGCAGCCGTCCGACTCGGGCAAGCCTGCCAAGCCGGCAGTGGCAGATGAAAGCCCCTCAGACCAAGGCCCCTCCGAGAAGCCCTCCAAGGCCCCGAAGTGATGCCATAGGGGCCGGGTGCGACTACTCGCCCCCAACCCCACACCCCCCCCCCCCCCCCCCCCCCCCCCACCCACCCCACCCCCCCCCCACCCCCCACCCCGGGGGGGGC
>CAYJME010000217.1:0-2061 GCA_964370795.1 uncultured candidatus Brocadiaceae bacterium | reverse complement strand
CTACTCGCCCCCAACCCTCCACCCCACCCCACACTCCGGACACCGCACCATCCCGTCCTCCCCCTCTCCCCTCTCCGGGGCGGGGCACTCCAGGGCCCCCTCCGTCCCTCCCCCGCTTCCTGACTCCGGCTCATCCTTCATCCTTTCAGCCTTCAGCCTCCCCTCCTCGCCCGCTACCTCCAACGGTCGTTACACTCTCCACATGCCCGCCGACGACACCATCACCGAGCCCATCGAGTGCTATGCCTGCCGTTACAGCCTCAAGGGCCTCTCCCGCTCCGGTCGCTGCCCCGAGTGCGGCCTGTTCATCGCCTTCACCCTGGAGCAGCGGCACACGGACGAGTACCTCGCCGAGCAAGACAAGGACATAAGGGAGTACCGTGAGCGTGCGGCACGAGCGGACGCACTGCTGGCCGCGCAGGAGTCGGATGTCGGACGCTGGGGAGCGCTGCTCGAACGCTGGGAGGCAATCCAAACCCGCATCGAGCGAGTCCTCGACAGGCTTGAAAGCTGAGAAACAGGTGAGGGCCTGCGCGTCGGGCAAAGCGGACAGGCCCTTCCAGCCCCGATCGAGGCCCGATCCCGTGCCTCTACTCGCCGCCCATTCCCTGCTTCACACCCTCCGTCTTCTCCGCGGCGAGTAGTGCCTCCCCAACCCTCCACCGCGCCCCACACTCCGGGCACCGCACCATCCCGTCCTCTCCCGCCTCCAGCCCCCGGAGGTCGTACCCACACGCCCCGCACGACACGACCCGACGCCCCTGCCGCTCGCGCCATTGCGCCCCGCACCCCGCGCACCGCACCAGCCCGCCCTGCGGCACCGCCGCCGCCAGATCCCCCGCGCACGACGGGCACAGGTCATGCTCCAGTGTCACCGTCTGAATCAGATCGCTCTTGACCCAATCCCCTCGCCACCACACCAGCGGGAACAACAGCCCCATCATGATCAGGACCCGGCCCGGCCCCCACAGCTGCGGCCCGATCTGCCCGCGGATGACCGCGACGCCAATCACCGCGACGGCGGGCGAGATTACCAGGAGATACGCAAGATGCGCAGGATGCCATCCCAGCCGCAGACCCCGTCGCGCCGCGAGAATCCTCCCCCGCCGCGCCGGCCCCGCCTCCCGCAGCGCCTTCCGCATCCACGGGCTCACCAGCGGCCGCCGCACCCCCGCATCGTCCCATGTCCGCCGGATTGGGAGCCACATCGACACGGTGACAGGATACTGCCCGCAGCAGCCGGGAGGGGCGGGGTGGCACCGCCGTGCCGGGTGTCACTACTCGCCCCCAACCCTCCACCCCACCCCACACTCCGGGCACCGCACGACCCCACCCTCCCCCGCCGCCAGCCCCGACAGGTCATACCCGCACGCCCCACACTCCTTCTGAGACAGCCGCGCGTGCCGGTACCACTCCGCCGCACACCCCGGGCAACGCACACGCCCCGACTCAGAATCCGACTCCACCCCCGCCAGATCCCCCCCGCACGAGGGGCACAGGTCATGCCCCAACGCCGCCCGTCGGATCTCGGGCCAGGTGTTTCCGAGGCCGGGCCACCAAAACACCACGATCATCCCGAGCTGCCCCACGATGCCGGCGGCGAACGAGTACTGGTACCACCACCAAGGCTCGCCGCGTCGGATCTCCCGGATGCCCATCAGCACCAACAACACCGCAAATGCCGTTATCGCCAACCGCCGCGGCCGTTTCCCCCGCTCCAACTGGCGCCGCGCCGACAAGATCCGCCCCCGTACCTCCGGCCCCTCGTCACGCAGCGCCCGGCCCATCCACGGATTCACCATACGGCGTCGAATGCCCGCATCGTCTCTCGCTCGCCAGTTGGACCGGAACATGCCCATGGGTACCCCGACGCAGCATAGCCAATCGGATGGCACGCCCTTGAGCACGAACCTCTAGCGTCACTTCCCGGCCCTGGCCCCTCTCCCCTCTCCGGGGCGGGGCACTCCAGGGCCCCCTCCCCCCCACCCCCCCCACCAGCCTCCGGTTAAAACTTAATAATTAAGCCATCATACATACGTTACCCCCCCACAGGACCCAAGC
>CAYJME010000216.1:0-5600 GCA_964370795.1 uncultured candidatus Brocadiaceae bacterium | reverse complement strand
CGCTTTGATGGTACACTGCACGCTGTCATTGCGCATCCTGTCGTTGTGCATTGCGCTTTTTCATTGCGGACAAGAACCCGTCCTTGCGGCTTTATTCTGTCATTGCGAGGGTCTTTTCCGAAGCAATCTCCCCACTTTTATAAGGGGGGATTGGTTGTGGCTTTGCTGCGGTAGAATGTCTCTTTTCTATTCCTGATCGGGGATCTATGGAACGTTTGCTGGTGGGAAACGCATCCGGATCCCTGTTTCCCGTCTTCTTCGTGTATTTCCTTAACCCTGGATATTTGCAACTGCAAATGTTTCTTCAGTTCCCTCGTAAAAACAACCGGCAGTCTTTCGGGCCTCTTTGCCCTTTCAATATCTTCTAACCAGCTAACGGGTTTTGTCTCTTGTCTCCATATCTCAAAACAGTTCCTTTCAATGAGCCATTGGTAAAAATTATTCTGCAAATAAATTATAAAGTTAGGCCCTGGGCTGCTTTCTATAAGTAGCCGCACGGCTTTAGCCTGCGTGGGCATTATCGAAGAGCCTGGCCTTGTACTCCTGCAATGTCCGCAGGCTGAAGCCTGCGGCTACCAGCTATGCTGAAAAACTGCATAAATAAAATGAAAATTCCTATGCAATAAATTTATTATGTAACAATAAGATACGCTTGATTACATCTCCGAGATAAAGTAAAATGCTTTCGGTTTTAGGCAGTACAAGGGAAATACGTTGCATAATTAACGTAAAATAATGTGGTATTTGAGAAGTCTAATATAAAGTTCTGTAAAAATAGAGGGAACTAACAAAATTCGGTTAACTGGTAAGACTTCTCGATAAGAATGGATTTAAAATCGTGAAGGAAAAAGGTTCCGTAAGGTATTACGGAAAAGCTGGATGGGATAAATAATCCGTGTTGATTATCACGGCTCAAAAGAAGTACCACAAGGTACTTGCCATGCTATACTAAAAGCAGCAGGAATAAAAAAGACATAAACAGGAGGGATTTAAATGATTGAATTAGAATATTCACTTGTTATTGAAACAACAGAAGAACCTGATTTTTTTGGCTTTTATTCACCAGATTTAGAAGGTTTTACAGGGATAGGTCATTCTATTGAAGATTGTATCTATAAAGCAAAATGGGGAATGAAAGAACACATCAGTTTATTAAAAAAAAGATTAGCTATTCCTCCACGAAATACTAACCCTAAAATAATCATTCAGAATGAGAAGAAACTGGCAGTTGCTTAAATGGATAAGAATTTTGTTAAAGGAAGTAAACCTTGGGTTGCTATAATTTGGTTCGCTGTGTGGGGACTTTTTCAGGCTTATGCGGTAATATCCGTTATTATGAGTAGTTGGAAACGGCCCGAAGCATTCCCAGAAGAAGCATATAATTCTCTTATATATCCTGATATGGTTTTCATACCTCTTTACTTGTCTACTTCGATTCTATTACTTCGTGAACATCATATCGGAAAAATATTTGGTCTCATTGCTGGTGGTGGAGTGGTTTATGTCATGATATATTTACTGGCTCTATCTGGCCTGAAAGGAATTGAAAATCTAATCTTTGACAGCTTGTTCTTATGCATCAATATCGTAGCGGTATTACAGATTGTGAAGATGAGATAAGTTATTGTAAACAGGCTGTCCGAGAAAGTATTTGTACGGTTGGTACTATAATATATATTGATAAATTATTTCGCTATAAACAATATATGCTATGCATCGGCTGGGGCAGTTGCATTCTCGGACAGCCTGTTATTTATTGACAAATAAGGTCGTGTGGGTTGAGTGAAGCGAAACCCAACAATTTCGCAAATTTCACTGATAATTCTCATTTGGTTTTTGCTTGTTCCCAAACTCTGGTTGGGAACACAAGGTGGGAAGAAACCATGTTTCGCAGGCAAACCCCCTGTGGTCAAACCTAATTTGTTGACTAAGAAGATAAAAAAAACGTATCAATTTAGTTTTTTGAAAAAATCCAGGAAAAACAAATAAAATAACCATGTAGCCCCATCAGGGGCGGTCTGTTTGTAGAAATAAAATTCAAATACAAAGAAAACTCCTTAGGAGCGACCTGAAATGTGCAATTAAATCCAATGAAAAATATGTGTTTGAATAGATGGAATAAACAGGTCGCTCCGCTGGAGCTCAATACATTAATCGTATTCAAGCTACAAACAGCAGGCTCCGAAGGAGCCGGAGGAAAACAAATAAGTCACGATTGTGTCGAGGAACAAAACCCAACATTTTCATAAATCGTTCAATCTGCTTATCGGTAAATTACTTTATATTTTAATTCTTCTCGTTCCAATGATGTGCGTTGGAACGCACGTGGTGGACGCTCAGCGTCCTGGTCTGCATTCCCACGCAGATAGACTGGGTCAAATGGACATTTTCGAAGGAATTACGAAAAACATTCCCCACTATAAGTGTGTCTTCCTGCAAAACACGGGAGAAATGTCCTGATTTACCAGCATTGCTCCCCCACTTTAGCAAAAACAAAGTTCATTTGACCCAGTCTGAGAGCGTGGGAACGAGCAAAACCTGCTCGTGGGGACGATACTTATTGCGGTCAGTCAAAAGGCACGGCGGCTTGACAACGGCTCGCCGAATGCTCCAAAAGAAACTCAAGAATTTAACAATCTGCGCCACTTTGATGCTTGAAATCCTCTCAAGTCCTTATTAAGATATGTAATGGAGGAATGAGATTATGACAAGAATCGAGCAAATTGAACATGAAGTCGAGAAGCTTAACCGTGCTGAACTCGAAGCTTTTAGGAACTGGTTCCTCGAATATGACGCAGATAAGTGGGACCGACAGATTGAAGAGGATATTCAGGCTGGTAGGCTTGATAAGCTCGCAGAAGAAGCTCTTGCGGCACATAAAGCAGGCAGGACAAAAGAACTTTGAAACACTTTGCTTCTCCTGAATTCTGGGATTGCTACAGGCAGCTTCCGGCGGTTGTGCAAGAACTGGCAGATAGAAGTTTTGAACTGTTAAAAGCCACCCCGTTATACCCATCACTTCACTTCAAAAGGATTGGAAAATACCGATCTGTCCGTATTGGTCTCCATTATAGAGCATTGGCTGTTGAGGTTCCAGAAGGATTGCTCTGGATTTGGATTGGAAGCCATTCTGATTATGACAAGCTATTGGGCTAATAAGATGCTCCGGTAGACTTCTGCCACTGAGCTTTATCGTTATCTTGTATAAAAACTCAGAACGATACCCAGGAGAATAAAATGGAAATTACTTTACCTTTGGAAAAAATGTCTATTGAAGAAAAGACCCGAACCATGGAAACTATTTGGGATGATTTGTGTAGAAATGCGGATAGTATACCATCTCCCTCCTGACATGAAGAAGTATTAAATGAAAGAGCGGAGAAACATTGTCACTGACGACGTGGGTCGAAGCGCATTTGTAGAAATATTAAATTTAGAATAACGTATTCAGCAGTAAGCCGCAGAGTAAATATTATACGAACAATAATGGAAAAGAATTTAAAGTTTAAAATGAAATTCAATATGCTAGAATCACAAATCAATATGTGACACCTGATATGCCCCCTGATATGCCCATGAATTTCAACGGAAAGACTGTTGTTTTCCCCATAAATAGAGTATTTCTCCCGATGAGTGGCTAAAAAACACGTTTTAACAAGAAAAAGTGCTTCATAATATCGCTAGAAATAGATCAAAATTTCGATGATGGGCGAGGTTTTTTAAAACCTCGCTTGTTTTAGGATTTGAAGCCTATAGAAACTTTTTAAGGGAAGGAGATGACCTTATGACCGAAGCGCTTGATTCCTTTGACTTACTGCGTCACTTGACCTGACAGGATGTTTTTATTGTTTTTGCAGTACTCATTCTAGCCAGTTTTATAGTGGTTATTACGCGCTGGGCTACTCGTAATGCCGCAGAGAAAGTTCCACCCCGCTATCGCATGGCCGTGCTGCGTGCGAAACCGATCATCCGCCTTGTAATTAGCATTATTACGCTGGCGGTTGTTATACAGATACTCATAGAGCCGAGTTTCAATAACCTAATTATCTTGTTTTCCAGCGTGGCACTGGTTGTGGGTTTTGCATTCAAGGACTACGAAGGAAGGGCAATGGGGTCACTCATTAGAATTGACAAATTATTCGTTTTCGGAAATATAAGTTTGAATAATAAGGATGTCCTCGTAATGGGCTGGCGCGCGGAATCTGCAGTAAGCATCTGTAACCGGAAAGTAGATATGCTCTTTTTCTAATTCCGATTATGGTAATCCAAGATTCCTCAGGAATCCCGTTCGTGTCATCTCAATACATTAATCGTATTCAATGTCACAAACAGCTGGCTCCGAAGGAGCCGGAGGAAAACAGATAAGTCACGATTGGGTTGAGGAATAAAACCCAACACTTTCACAAATTGTTTAATCTGTTTATCGGTAAATTGCTTTCTATTTTAATTCTTCTCGTTCCAATGCTCTGCGTTGAAACGCACGTGGTGGACGTTCAGCGTCCTGGTTTGCTCGTTTCCACGCAAAGCGTGAGAACGAGTAAAATAGCAAAAGACGCAGAGACGCAAAATCTTTGCTCTGAGTTCACAACATAGTCTTGCGTCTCTACAACCATCAAAATACTAGTGACAAATCATTACTCAATTTCCCACCAGTCCATTTTTCCCTTGCATCCTTCGTATTCTCAGCCATAAACGGTATCTTATTTTTTTATACTCGCCTCTTCCACAATTACGTCATATTTGTATCCACTCCCGAAATCCTTGTCCTTATAAAGGTTTCCGGTTACGGTAACGATATCGCCGACGGCGGCAATCTCACTGGTTGTTACGACAAGGTCATTATTACCACTCTCGGAAGTCCCAGAGCCATCCTGGATATGCAGCCAGTTTTTACCCATGATTCCCGAAGAAACCTTTACGACCTTACCTTTAACAACGATGCTTTTCTTATCCAGTTCATTCTTTTTCACATAAAGTTCCGCAACGGTATAGGCATTCGAACCAGCGGCCTTTTCTACTTTTATTTTCTCATCAGAAGGAGCTCCGGCGCCCTTGCTGACCATTGATTTTCCATGAAAACTCTTCATTTCAGTCGTACCTTCCTGTAATACCATGCCGGTTGAAAAGATGATCTTGTCAAAGGTACGATTTAAGGTCTTGCTGGTGAAGTTGATCATTTCATAGCCGGGTTGTAAGACGACGTCCTGTCCTACGGCTACCTTCGTTTCTAAGACTGCAGCCCATGTCTTTTTGCCATCTTTTTCGATACAAATATAAGTATAACCGCCGCTGTTCATGGTTTCTACAACCTTGCCGGAAAGAACAGCGTCGTCCTGAGGAGCAGCCGCTTCCGGCTTCTCTTTCATATAGATGTTGGCGGGTGGTTCGGCAGGTTTTGGGGAGTCTGCATAGACGTTCTGCACACCACCCATAACCGTTAGCGTTAACATCGAAATCAACGATATCGAATTCTTTTTCATTTTTTAGCTCCTTATTTTTCAGATAATATTTATAAACAAATATAAAATTACATACTCTGCTGTTTTGTTTGCAACCATACGTAGGGCGAGGATTTAGCCTTGCCATGTGCAACCCTGAAG
>CAYJME010000215.1:0-5658 GCA_964370795.1 uncultured candidatus Brocadiaceae bacterium | reverse complement strand
GCCCTGAGCTATCTTATTTTGCCCCTTTGGGGCGTATAGTATGTAAAAGAATTGATAGCATGAATAAACCCATGCGTACAATTTTTATCGTGGGATCGGTAGGCACGGTTTTAATCATGCCACCCAGAAACCCGCCTGCCTGTGCGGAGCACGCAGACAGGCATTAAAAAAATGAAAATTCCTATACGATCAAGATAAATATTAAAACCAGGAGAAAATTTGCACATTTCTCCGTTTCAGGAAAGAAACGGATGAGGCTCCATACACATGCACGACTACCTTCAATTCCTTCAAAAAAACAAACAATACAAAGAAGTTGTTCATAATCTTGCAGCAGGAAAAAATTGTACTGTCAGCGGGTTATGGGGGTCATCGTCCAATTTTTTTATTGCAGCCTTACTCAACACCCGATCCAAATTAACAAAGATACATCCCACAATACTCCTTATCGTCCCTACCCCTGAAGAAGCTGAAGGAGATTTGGAAGACCTGGATACCTTTATAAGAAATCACACGACCCTGTTCCCGGCCAGTGAAAACATCTTCGGTTCTGAACTTGATGAAGAAAGTGACATGCCGGCACAAAGGCTTTCCCTTCTTAATCAACTCATGCATTACGATGCTCACACGGGAAGTAAGCTTGATATAATTGTTACGCCCGTCCAGGCGCTTTTGCAGCCTGTGCCATCGTCCAAATCCATCTCTCAGCATATTATGAGCATTCGAAGAAATCAGGAATACCCCATGGAAGAACTTATGACGTGGCTGCATGACCACCATTATCATCAAACCGCCCAGGTCGAAAACGCCGGGGAATTTGCCGTGCGTGGCGGTATTGTGGACATATTTCCTTACGCCTCGGATGTGCCCTATCGCATTGAATATTTTGGAGACGAAATAGAATCCATACGCAGTTTTAATAGAGAATCACAGCTTTCCGAACATGAACTGGATACCTGCCAGATACTTTCTGTTGATTCATTTCATACGATTCAGGAAAAACCAGAAATGACATCTTTCCTGAATTATCTTCACAAAGATACCTGGGTTGTTCTTAAAGAACCTGCGCATATTGAAGATCGGGCGAATAAATTATTGGCAGGCGTTGGTTATGGAGAGACGTTATTCACGCATGAGGAATTCTTCAAACAACTGTTTCCCTGGGTAAAGATAACCCTGTCGAACCTTCCTCTTGCGCCGAATAACAATGATTATAGATTTTCTGTCAAGACCGCTGATAATTTCTCGAAAAATTTGACTTCGATTGTATCTGAACTCGGCACAATCATTGAATCCCATAAACATACGGTTGTTTTCTGTAATAATGATGCAGAAGAACAGAGGTTCCGTGAAATTATTCAGGATTCTAACCGGGAAGACGACAAGCGTCTTGACTTACGTACAGGTCATCTCCACAGGGGGTTTCAGTTTTCAGACATTAACATTGCCATCCTTGCACACCATGAAATCTTCCACCGCTATGAGCAGCGCCGTGAAACAAAGAAACCTATTCAAACCAGGGCCATTGATTCATTTCTCGATTTAAAAAAGGGCAACTATGTTGTACACGTATCGCACGGAATTGCGCGCTTTTTAGGTATGGAGACCCTGGAAGACGAAGGCTTAAAGAGGGAATTCCTTGTCCTGGAATTTGACGAAGGGACGAAGATTTATGTACCTGCTGCTAAAATTGAATTGGTACAAAAGTATATTGGCAGTTCAGACCACAGGCCAAGACTTGACAAGATTGGTTCAAAATATTGGGAAGTCAGGAAAAAACGGGCTGAAAATGCAGTCAACGATGTTGCAAGCGACCTTCTGCATATTCAGGCGATGAGAAACGCAAAAGAAGGCATTGCATATCCGGCAGACAGCGAATGGCTGAAGGAATTTGAGGCCGCCTTTATCTATGAAGAAACTCCGGACCAGCTTCAGACTATCAGGGATATCAAGAAAGATATGGAATCACAAAGACCCATGGACCGCCTTATCTGCGGTGATGTTGGATACGGCAAGACAGAACTTGCCATGAGGGCTGCGTTCAAGGCCGTAATGTACGGCAAACAGGTGGCGGTTCTGGTGCCGACAACCATCCTTGCACAACAGCATTATAATACCTTTTCCGAACGCATGGCCGATTACCCGGTAAGAATTGGTGTGCTCAGCCGCTTTAAATCACGAAACGATCAGAAGGAAATTTTAGAAAAAACATCGGCTGGCGCTGTAGATATTCTCATCGGCACCCATCGGCTTTTGCAAAAAGACGTCTATTTTAAAGACCTGGGGCTTATCATCATTGACGAAGAGCAAAGATTTGGCGTTGAACACAAAGAGCGGCTCAAAAAATTCCGGCAAATCGTTGATGTGTTAACCCTGACTGCCACACCCATTCCCAGGACATTGCACATGTCGCTTATGGGGATCAGGGAAATTTCCTCACTGAACACCCCCCCGCTCGGCAGGCAGGCCATCCATACCCAGATTATGCGATATGACCCGGAACGCATCCGCCAGGCTATTATGATGGAACTCAACCGTAACGGCCAGGTATACTTTGTGCATAATCGTGTATACAACATTGAGCGTGTTGCCCGATCATTGTCCTCAATTGTGCCTGATGCGAGAATAATGACCGTCCATGGACAAATGGATGAGAAACTCATGGAACGGCGCATGAAGGATTTTATTGGACATAAGGCCGACATCCTCGTGTCTACGACCATTATTGAATCAGGGCTGGACATTCCAAACGTTAACACCATTTTTATTAATAATGCTGACTCCTTTGGCCTTGCTGATTTGCATCAACTGCGGGGAAGAGTGGGGCGTTATAAACATCGCGCTTACGCCTATATCCTGTTGCCCGTCGATCGTCCTGTCACCCCGGAGGCAGAAAGACGGGTAAAGGCTATCGAGGAATTCGCAGAACTGGGCGCAGGTTTTAAGATAGCCATGCGCGACCTGGAAATCCGTGGCGCAGGAAACATCCTGGGTACAGCACAGCACGGCCATATTGCCGCAGTTGGCTATGAAATGTATTGTCGTTTACTGGAATTGGCAGTGCGAAAGGCAAAACACGAAGTTGTCGAAGAGCCGTTGGATGTCTCCATCAACCTGCATCTGGAGTCGTATATTCCCGGCAAGTATATTTCTGATGATGCACTGAAAATGGATATCTACCGAAGATTAAATCGTTCAGCTACCTGTGAAGAAGTAAAGGCTATTGGTAATGAAATGGCCGATAGGTTTGGCGATATTCCACATCCGGTGAAAAATCTCCTGGCAGAGAACGAACTGAGGGTTATTGCCCAGCAGTCAAAGATTCGTTCAATGATACGGGTTGACGACAAGGTAATCATTCACGTCACGGATTTAAAACAGTCAGAACAGAGTTTGTTTAATCTGAGAAAACATATTCGGGTGATCAACGATAACACACTGCACCTGAGATTGCCAAAATGCAACATGCGATCTGAGGATTTACTGGATTTTCTGAGAAAATCAATTAAAATTGCATAAGTTGATATATGCAGATTACTTACCTTGTGCCATTCCTGATCGTGTCATACGCCAGCCTTACTTTTACTGAGCAAGAGCCAGGCTTGTCTTATGCTTCAGGTTTTTCTTTAAGTTTTCCAAAAGCCTGCGTTACTGGTGTACCCGATTACATCACCTTGCTTCATAGTTAGGGTTTATTTCTTTGAGTAAGTCTGATGAATACTCAGGTTCATTTTCTCCGTATGCGTTTTCTAGTCTTTGACCTGATAGAAACAACCATGATTCATGTTCATTATCAAGTTCCTGTTTTGGTAGAATAGTTACAATCAATTTAGTATCCGGTTTCAGGTCACACGGCTCATCTAAACAAATTCGCTCACCATTAAAATGGGCAAGCAAAGTTACAATAGGCATGATAACCCTCATTTTCATCCTGAGATATAGGTGATTCAATAAGCCTGACGCTCTGATGACCTGCAAGCGGCTTATTTGCGCAGCCGAGTCGATTATGTTGTTAGAAGTTTTTTACCCAAATTTCTAGTCTACTCTAGAGATACTTCACGTGACAATTTCTCTTATTACTTGTATGTGTTCCTTACAAAAAATTAGCAATTCCTGGGTTCTATTCTCGGCAAGAGTGAAAATAGTCAAGTCTTTAATTAGACACCGCAAATATTCTAGCAAATGACCATGCATTGGCTCATCAAAACCTTTGTGAATCACTTTTCCCCTAAACGATTCAATATGACCAATACAGAAAACGTCTTCAATTTCTTCTTCTGCAATACTGTATATTTGAATCATCTTTCGCTTAAGAATGTTCAAATTGACATTGCCATCTTTACCCAGAATTTCTACAGCCGTCCACAAGCAGATAAAAGATGCGGTATCATTTGACTTGGCAGCTTTCTGGTACCAACGTAAGGCGGACTGAATCTGATTTTGTTTTTGAATATCACTCGAACCGTAGTTTTTTAACAAAAGGTTAAAGAAATCAACGCTTCGGGTATTGATTTCAGTCATTCTGATTGTTGTTGGATTGATAAAAGTTGGGCCAGATAGTTGGACATTTCTAGTTCCATAATGGTAATCATTCTTAAAAAGCAAACTATAGGTGTAGTTCTGCCCAAAAAATAAAGAAAAGAGCCCTATTACTTCATGTTCAATGAGGTCGATACCTTTTGTTTTGTTCCCATAGGGAATAACGAACGCCAGCCACCAGCCTTCATCTGATTTTTTTTCGGTCAAATCAAGTTCATCATTAAGAATTTTGAAGCCTTGTTGGTCACAAATGAATCTTTGCTTTATGTCAGAGAAATATTTTATTGTTCCATAGAATAGAATGCAATGCGAGTTGAACAGTTTATAGTGATAGGTATTCTTCTGAAGATCAGTTACTACAGCTGTAAATGCCATTATTCTTATTAGCTTTTCTTCAGAATTGACTGGGAAATCATCTTCCTTGACTAGGCCAAACAAGTCGATTTCTTCCTTCTTTTCCACTCTAGCCTCCAAATTGACTTGGTTTTTTACTTCCTTTGTCTTCTTCTTCCATTTGCCCCCTCAGTGGCCTTCTAACAACTTATTGTCCAGCTTTCTGGATAGTATGAAAGCTTTGACCTTATCAAGAGAAAAACAAAAATATATGTTGACCTAACTGTCTTATGTCATTGTATTAATCGTGTTGGATAATATTCCAATTATCATGTTATCCAGTTTTCTGCTCAATATACCATGTTCAGTATACCGAACCATATTTTGTCTCAATATGAGGCCATCCTCAAAAAAAGGTGATGGATGTTTCCCGTCACGCGGATTACAAGAAATGGCTTAGATGCTACCTGGACTTTTGCGATAAATACCGACCCCCTGATTCCTGACTGCCACCTTTGAAGCCACAGAACAACTCTCCCAGTAGAATCTATATTCAAGGTCTGACCCCAATTTTTGTAACAGTTCACGAGGTATGTGTGAAGATGCTTGACAACCCCCTGAATCCCCCTTTATTAAGGGGAACTTGGAAAATTCCCCTTAGAAAATGGGGCGAGGGGGTTATATTCGCGCCCATTTAGAATATAGGTTGAACTGTTACCAATTATTTTTTAGTAAGCTTTTTTAGCTTGACCATCTGAAACAGCCTTTTCTGCGTCTGCTTTTGAC
>CAYJME010000214.1:0-5681 GCA_964370795.1 uncultured candidatus Brocadiaceae bacterium | reverse complement strand
AAAGAGGTAACGTTAGTAGGTGACCGTGGGAAGATCAAGACGGTGCAAATCGAACGTTTACCGGAGGGATTTCATTACATAACGGCGATAACGAAGCCGCAGATAGAATCGTTGATAAACAAAGGAATACTGCAATGAGAGTTGTTTGAAGAAAAGCTATGCGAGGTAAAGGATGAAGGGATTCGATATATTCTGAGGCGTAACCCGACGAGGGCAGAAGAAATGGCGAAGACACGCATATCAAAATTACAGAGTATCGAGAAATACATCGGGAAGAAGAACTGTTATCTGAGAGAGCATCCAAGGGCATCGGTTTCGAAGGCGCTTGAAGCGGCAAAGGAAAGGCTCAAGAAACTGAAGCTAGAGACGTGGATACAGATAAAAGACGAGGCCGGGACGCTGAAGATAGAGAGCAATGAGGACGCATTCAAAGAAGAATCGTACCTTGACGGATGTTATGTAATCAAGACAGACCTGAAGGAGAACGAGGCGGACACATACCTGGTGCATGAGAGATATAAGGACTTGACGGAAGTAGAGAAGGCATTTCGGGGGTGCAAGACAGTGAACCTTGAGGTTCGTCCCGTGTATGTAAGAAAAGAGGAGAGTACACGAGGGCACGTGTTTGTGGTAATGCTTGCGTATATGATAGTCCGAAGACTACGGCAGGCGTGGGCCGGTTTTGATCTGACGGTGGAGGGAGGTCTCGAACAATTGGCAACCATTTGTTCAATGGAAGTAAAAGTCAAAGGTCAAAAAGCGCATTGTCAGAAGATACCTCGGCCGCGGCAACAATCACGTGAATTATTAGAGGCTTTACAAATAAAGTTGCCGGAGGTATTACCAAGCCGGCACATACGGGTAGTCACGAGAAAAAAACTTACCCATAGACGTAAAAGCCAATAAATACAAGGCTATTACGGTCTTTTTGTTTTTCGCCTTGGGGTGAACATCCGTTGTATCACATCTCTTTTCCCTTGCATTATGACTTTGATATTTTTTTAAACAAATACCCTAATTACGACACAGTTTCAAGGGGGGCAGATGGAGGAATGGGGATTTGGTTGCGGCTTGATGCGGTAGATATACTAAAAAACGAGGTTTTGTCGAAATGTGATATGTTTTGGATTATAAATTGCCCTATAAATATTTCTTCTTCCCATTTTTACGAGGATAAATCTTGCAAACCTTTCGTTCCCAGATTTTAAGGGGAATGTGGTTGCGATCTGCCGTGCTATGGTTTTTCAAGTTCAAATATTTCCCAAAGATTTATTTCAATCCCTTCGAGCAATTTGCATGACAAAACCTCACGGGGATCGAATATATCACCTTTGGCATAAGCACCCTCTGCGTCTAACCAAAATCTTTTAACATACTCTTCAAGAGGGTCAATAACAAGGTATTCTTTTACTCCGCATCTTTCACAAAGGTGTTTCTTTTCCCTCAAATCCTTTAAAGCCGTGAACGGCAAGAGTATTTCAACTACCAGGTCAGGCGCTCCCTGAATATTTTTATCGGTAATCTTCTTTTTATCACAAAGATAAAATTAACCACCAACCTTTTTTACCAACAACTCATTCACCAGTTTGGGGTTTGCCTTGCCTTTGGTTTCTTTCATCACCTGCCCTATTAAAAACGCAAGGGCATTCTTCTTTCCCTTTTTATAATCTTCTATTACATTTGGATTACTTGCGATTATTTTATCGATGACCGTTTCGATAAAACCCTCATCGCTGATCTGCGCTAATTTTTTTTCTTCTATAATTTTCTGAGGGTCTTTGCCAGTCAAAATCATCTCAGAAAAAACTTCTTTGGCAATGGTAGAGCTTATAATGCCTCTTTCGATTGTTTCAACTAATGCAGCCAATTGTTTGGGTTTAATGGGTAAATTATAAATATCTAATTTTCTATCCTTTACCTCTCTTAGTAAATCATTAATAATCCAGTTGCAAAATGCCTTTGGTCTTTCAGAAATTGATAGACAATCTTCAAAAAAATCAGCAAGTACCTTTTCCTCAGTAAGCAAACTTGCATCATAATCAGAAAGTTTAAATAAACCCATAAATCTCTGTTTTCTGTCAAGGGGCAGCTCTGGTATCGTACTCTTTATTGCGCTCATCCATTTTTCATCTATGAGAACAGGCAACAGGTCTGGTTCCGGAAAATAACGATAATCCTGGGCCTCTTCCTTTGAACGCATACGCTCACTTCGTTCGTTCACCTCATCCCATAATCTTGTTTCTCTGGCAATTGTTTCACCTCTATCAAGCAATTCAGCTTGCCTTTTTGCTTCATAATCAATACCCTTTATAACAGACTTCATGGAGTTCAGGTTTTTTATTTCAACTCTATTCCCTAATTTCTCCGTACCTTTTTTCCTCAGTGAAATACTTGCCTCAAACCTGAGAGAACCCTCCTGCATCTTGCAATCGGAAACCTCTGTGTATAAAAGTATTTTCCGCAGAGTTTGCATGTAGCTTTCCACCTCATCGGTACTTCTCATATCAGGTTGCGATACAATTTCAAGTAAAGGCACGCCTGCCCTATTAAAATCGACCAAACTGTAATTCGCCCCTACTTCTTCAGGATGAATAAGCTTTCCAGCCTCTTCTTCCAGATGGACATTATGAATCCTCACCTTTTTTATCGTGCCATTTACATCTATATTCATATATCCATCTACGCCCAGATTATAATAGTTTTGCGATATCTGGTAATTTTTGGGCAGGTCTGGATAATAGTAACTCTTTCTGTCAAAATTGGTAAATTTATTGATTGTGCAATTTAAAGCAAGCGCTACCTTCATGGCAGACTCAAATGCCTTATTATTCATTACCGGCAGGACACCTGGCATGCCAAGACAGACAGGGCAAACCTGGCTATTCGGTTCAGCTCCAAATTTTGTGCTGCACCCACAAAAGAGCTTTGTTATGGTAGATAATTCGGCGTGAGTTTCTAAACCAACGACTACTTCGTATTCCATGATAGATATTTTTTGTTATGCCCCCTGCATGGAAGAAACATTTAAGGGTGGTTTTTTTAAATGGAAATCAGTCTCTCGTTCAAAGGCGTATGCTATCTGTAGTAATTTCTTTTCTTCGAAATGTTTTGCGAGGACCTGTAATCCAATAGGTAACTGTTCTTTCGAAAATCCGCACGGAATGGAGATACCCGGGATACCTGCAAGATTTGCCGGAATGGTATAAATGTCGGAAAGATACATTTCCAAAGGATTATTTGCACGCTCCCCGATTTTAAATGCAGGAACCGGTGACGTTGGACACATTATACAATCAACCTTTTCAAAGGCTGCGTCAAAATCATTTTTTATTAATGTTCTTACCCTGGATGCCTTCAGATAATATGCGTCATAATACCCGGAACTAAGCGCATAATTTCCCAACATAATACGGCGCTTAACCTCGTTACCAAACCCTTCAGCCCTGGTTTTTGAGTACATGTCTATAACGCCCTGTGCATTATTGGTTCTATAACCATATCGGACACCATCATAGCGAGCCAAATTCGAGCTTGCCTCAGCGTTGGCCACAATATAATAGACGGCGACAGCGTAGTCTGTATGAGGTAAAGAAATATCAATGATTTCCGCACCCAATCGTTCGTATACTTTTAATGCATCCTTTATAACCGTATGAACATCTGATTTTAAACCAGTTGCAAAATATTCTTTAGGAATACCAATCCGTAAACCTTTCATATCAGACTCAATTCCTTCCATATAATCGGGAACCTGAATTTTTACGGAAGTGGAATCACATGAATCATAACCTGCAATTACCTGCATTAATATTGCTGCATCGCGAACGTCTTTTGTTAACGGACCAATTTGATCTAAAGAAGAACCGAAAGCAACAAGACCGTACCTTGAAACCCTCCCGTATGTTGGTTTAACGCCGACAATACCACAAAGCGCTGCCGGTTGTCTAATAGAACCACCCGTATCTGAGCCAAGCGCCATATATGCAACATCAGCGGCAACTGCAGAAGCAGAACCACCGCTTGATCCACCAGGTACGCATTCGAGGTTCCAGGGATTACGGGTTATTTTAAATCCTGAGTTCTCCGTAGACGACCCCATGGCAAATTCATCTAAATTTGTCTTACCAATAATTATGGCATCTTCTTCTTTCAAACGCCGAACGACAAATGCATCATAGGGGGGAATAAAATTTTGCAAAATTTTTGAAGCGCACGTGGTAGGTAAGCTTTTTGCGCAAATATTGTCTTTAACCGCAACAGGAATACCGGCAAGCAATCCAACTTCTTCTCCACGCTCAATCCTTTTGTCAATCTCTATAGCGTCCTGAATTGCTTTTTTTTCAGCCGTTACTATATAAGCCTGAATATTATTTTCAACATGTTTTATACGTGTAAAAAGGCTTGATACAAGGTCAACCGATTTGATTTCTCTCGATATGATTTTATTCTTTATTTGATGTGCTGTGGATTGTAAAAGACTCAAAGACACGTCTCTTATTTCACTAATGTTAATCTATTACCTTTGGTACTTTAATAAAATGGCCCAATTTTGAAGGAGCATTGCTTAATGCTTCTTCTCTTAATGTTGACACGACAGGTTTATCATCTCTAAATACATTTGACGTATTTATTGCATGAGACATCGGTTGTATATCATCTGTATTTAACTTATTGAGCTTTTCTATATATGACAAAATATTGCTCAATTGATGAATTAAAAAACCCTTCTCTTGTTCACTTAGTTCAATTCTTGAAAGATTGGCAATATATTCAATTACTGTTTTATCCATCTTGTGTACAAAGTCTAAACTATTAAGTCTTTACGACCTTGTTAGCGCTAATGCAACGAGTACATACCTTTATCCTCTTAACGGTTCCTGCTACCTTAGCCTTAACACGTTGCAAATTTATTTTAAATTTCCTCTTTGTTTTTCCTGTTATCTTCCTACCTACACCACCCTTCCACTTCGCCAACCCTCTACGCTCTATCTGGTTGCCAACTTGTGTTTTCTTCCCGCACATTTCACATACTTGAGCCATAAATACAACTCCAATCTTTGATACTATTAATTTGTTTTTCCAACTTATGCCTTACAACAATCTTCACATAAGCCATGAATCTGCATTCTATGAGATTCCGCTTTAAATTTATATCGCTTACACACGTCGTCCTGAAGTTTTTCTATTTTATACTCTACGAATTCAATTATTTTTCCGCATTTATTACAAATCATATGATCATGATGTTCGTGTCCGTATATGTGCTCATAATGTGTGTGTCTTTCACCGAATATAACTTCACGAAGAAGACCACTCTGAACAAGAAGGGCAAGTGTACGATAAATCGTAGCCTTTGATATTCTCTTATCATTTAGACGAAGTTCAACAAGCAATTCATCAGCCTCGAAATGCTTATGACTTGCGAATATGCAATCTAGTATTGCTTGCCTTTCTTCTGTGAATTTTAAGTTCTTAGAAGCCAGAAACTCTTTGAATTTTTCCTCTTTTGAAAGCACTTTTTCAAAATTTTCTATAACGATAGTTTATCTTTCAAAAAAAACAACTAAATAAAAAACCCATCTCGATATTATCGAGACGGGTTTTAAATTTATTCCCGGCAGTTACCTACTCTCCCAGTTTTCACCAGTACCATCAGCGTAAGAAGCTTAACTACCGTGTTC
>CAYJME010000213.1:0-5688 GCA_964370795.1 uncultured candidatus Brocadiaceae bacterium | reverse complement strand
AGATGGATGACCTGGTAGAGTTCATGAAGGCTTTGTAATAGTCGTAATAAAAGAATGACCCGCCGGACATGGCGGGTCATTCTTTTATGCTATCCAGTGAAGTAAAGGTAAGTTTTTACCGAGGGTGGACGCCGAAAGAAAAACTGATTAAGCCTATAGAAAAACATGGAAACACGAAGGTAAGACAGGATTTGAAGGCGCTTAAAACCTTATCGATGATTGTGAGAATTTCGGCACACTATCAACATCAGAATTGCATTAATGAGAAAATCGTGCTTTAATATTTGAAGTAGAATTTTTAAACAAAAGTTAATCGTTTCAACTTGCATAATACTCGTAATACCGTAGAAACAAATCAAATGTTTCGGTTTAATCGAAGACGATGAAACCGTCGAAAAAGATGGCGACTGAAGTCGTCACTACAAACTTGTTGGATATTATAGAAGTGTATTGATCAAAATCACGGAAACACATGACAATATGAAGCTTGTATTCGCGGCGCTAACCCTTGTTGTTATTTCAAGCGTCTTTTGTTTAGAGACACGCGCGGATGTTTCATACGCGGATATTTTCCTCGCAGGTAGGGGTTATAAGCCGGTAGAAGACCCGTGGCCAATGGAATCAGCCGTGGCGAGTTATTCGGAAAACATCCTGGATAATCAGCCTTATAAAGAGTGGTGTACAAAAAATTTTAGAAATGGCGACCAGATTTATGAGGCATACAAAGAAATAGCCTTTAATATTGATTACCGCGCAGAACCGGAAAAAACAGACTATTGGCAGACGCCTGTCGAAACAAGACAGAAAAAGCAGGGCGATTGTGAAGATTCTGTTTTCTTGTTTTTTTCAAAGTTGTCAGAACTTGATATTGACGGTGATCTCGTGTGGGGCTGGGTTGTGGATAAAAACAATTCCATTGCCTTTGCCCATGCATGGTATCAACTCTTTGACAAACAGGGCAGGCAGTATATTGTGGAAGGTTTTTCGAAGGAATGGAACGGAATTATCCCATCGGAAATGATTGGTGATAAGGAAGAACGCGTGCCAACATTAATCCTGAGACATAACCAGGTAAACCATATCGTCGATGAAGTAATTCCGCACGTTGTTCATAAAAATCTTCAGGACTTTCAAGAAACTCTTGAGGGCGAGTTATTTCCCTGGGGTCTTTACATGAATAACAACACGATTATTAAGGAGATATTCTATAAGCTGCAAGACATGTTTAGCAGGTACAGAGAACAGTCACACCAATTCTTTTAGCATACCCATACTGTTTTGGGTAATTTCAACAAAATATGAAATTCCCATTTGTAGGCGTCTTCGATAGTTTTCCAGCCTGAAAAATTTCTTCATTTTCCCCATGCCAAAGTCGGCATAACTCGTCTTTTGCCTTGTAGAAAATAAAGCATTTCAAATACATTTTCTCGACAAAATATGAAAAATAGTGTAATCTTTGAATATTGTAAATTTTGCCACGGAGTGGGAGAGGAACACAAAGATGTGTAGGCACAGTATTAAGTCTTTTAACATCCCATATTCTCAATAGATCAATTTCTTTTTCTGTGTTTTCCGTGTCCTCTGTGGCTAGTCTTTTAGTTCATAAAACCAATGAGGAGAAAATATGAGTCGAAAGATGGTAACCATTGATGGCTGTACGGCGTGTGCACACGTGGTACATGCTACCAATGAAATAATTACGATTTATCCAATAACCCCTTCATCACCTATTGCAGAGATCTGCGATGCAAAATCTGCGGCGGGACGGGTCAATATATGGGGTTCGGTGCCGAAGGTAAGCCAGATGCAGTCTGAGGCGGGTGTCGCAGGGGCGGTGCACGGCTCTTTGACCACGGGCGCTCTGGCCACCACGATTTCAGCATCCCAGGGGCTTTTATTAATCATCCCCAATATGTATAAAATCGCAGGCGAACTTACCCCCACGGTCTTTCACATAACTGCGCGTTCTATGGCATGCCAGGGGTTGTCTATATTCGGATACAATTCGGACGTGATGGTAGCGCGTTCTACCGGTTTTGCCATGTTATGTTCAAAAAATGTGCAGGAAGCTATGGATTTTGCCCTCATTGCACAGGCTGCCACGCTTGAATCCAGGATACCATTCATGCATTTCTTTGACGGGTTCAGGACGTCACACGAAGTTCAGAAAATCGAAGAGGTTTCTTTTGATGATATGCGGGCGATGATTGACGACGACCTCGTTATTGCCCACCGCAAGAGAGGTCTCACCCCTGATAATCCTTCTATCCGAGGCACTTCGCAAAACCCGGATGTATATTTCCAGGGAAGGGAGACGGTAAACAAGTATTATACCGCAACCCCCGGTATTGTGCAGAAGGCGATGGATAAGTTTGCAAAAGTCGTTGGTCGTCAATATAACCTCTTTAATTATCACGGCGCGCCAAATGCTGAACGTATTATTATTGTTATGGGTTCAGCAGGGGAAACGATATTCAATACCATGCAGACGCTGAATGCCAGGGGCGAAAAACTGGGGCTTATACAGGTAAGACTTTACCGGCCTTTTGATGTAGCTGCCTTTGCTGATAGTTTACCGGCGAGTGTAAAGGCGATTGCCGTCCTTGACCGCACGAAGGAACCCGGCGCAATTGGCGAACCTCTGTATCTCGATATCAGGACGGCCATCGGAGAGGCGATGGACCGGGGGGCAACGAAATTTAAGAATTACCCCATCGTTGTTGGCGGCCGTTATGGTCTTGGTTCAAAGGACTTTACCCCGGCAATGGTAAAGGCCGTGTTCGATAATATTGCACAGGGCAAACCAAAGAATCATTTCACCATTGGCATTAACGATGATGTGACGGGTACCAGTCTCGATTATGATGAATCCTTTACGATAGAAGGAAAAGAGGCTTACCGTGCCCTGTTTTACGGATTGGGCGCAGATGGTACCGTTGGCGCTAACAAGAATACCATCAAGATCATCGGTACGGAAACAGACAATTATGCGCAGGGGTATTTTGTGTATGACTCAAAGAAGTCTGGTTCAACGACCGTATCCCACTTGCGATTTGGGAAAGACAAGATATTGAATCCGTACCTTGTGTCAAAGGCAAATTTCATTGCCTGTCACAATCCTTCGTTCCTCGAAAAATATGATATGTTATCCAATGCGGATGAAGGCGCCACATTTCTCCTTACCACTTCTAAAAATAAGGACGAGATATGGGACAGCCTGCCTGCCGAGGTACAGGAACATCTCATTGCCAGGAAGATGAAATTCTATATCATAGACGCCATTTCGCTTGCCGAGGAGATAGGGCTTGGCACAAGGATCAACACGATCATGCAAACTGCCTTCTTTGTTATTTCAGGTATTATTCCCAAAGAGGATGCGATTGAAGCAATCAAGGCGGAGCTTAAAAAGACCTACATAAAAAAGGGTGAGGATGTGGTTAAAATGAACTACGCCTCGGTAGACAAGGCGCTCCAGCATATTGTTGAGGTTAAGGTGCCTGGCAAGGTCACCAGCAAGATCAGGATGCGGCCGCCGGTGCCTGAAGATGCGCCGGATTTTGTAAAAAATGTAACGGCAAAGATGATTGCCAATAAAGGTGATTACCTGCCTGTCTCGGCTATACCTGCCGACGGCACATGGCCCACGGGGACGACCCAGTATGAGAAGCGAAATGTCGGGGTGTATATCCCTGAATGGGATCCCGACGCTTGTATACAGTGCGGTCAATGCTCATTTGTTTGTCCTCACGCAACCATCAGAATAAAGGCGTATGACCCGTCATTATTAAAGGACGCCCCTGCAACCTTTAAGGCCGTGGACGCATCAGGGAAAGAAATGAAAGGTCTTAAGTTTACCGTTCAGGTAGCGCCGGAAGACTGCACCGGGTGTGGTTCATGCGTCTTCAATTGTCCGGGGCAAAAAAAGGATGCGCAGGGGAACAAGATTCCCGATGCCAAGGCCATCAACATGAAACTTCAGGAACCGCTCCGGCACAAGGAGGCCGGGAACTATAAGTTTTTCCTTGACCTTCCTGAAACCGACCCTTCGAAGTTTAACGTTAATTCGGTAAAAGGTAGCCAGTTTGTAAAACCGCTCATTGAGTATCACAGCGCATGTGCGGGGTGTGGCGAGACGCCTTACATAAAACTGCTTACCCAGTTGTTTGGCGACCGCTTGCTTATTGCCAATGCTACCGGCTGTTCATCCATCTACGGCGGGAATTTACCCACAACGCCTTATACAAAAAGGGCCGATGGCCGGGGACCTGCATGGTCGAACTCCCTCTTTGAAGATACAGCCGAATTTGGGCTTGGTATGAGGCAGACCGTGGACAAGTTTTATGGACAGGCCGTTGAACTGTTGGAACGGCTTGCCCAGTTACCTGCTTATGCGGATGTAAGAGAACTCTTTGAATCATTAGAAAATGGAGATCAGTCTAACCAGGAGGCAATAGACAAACAGCGGGTGCGCGTAGAAGCATTGAAAAAGAAACTATCAAAAGACACCTCATCAGACGCGAAGAGACTCCTCTCCCTTGCTGATTACCTTGTAAAGAAATCGGTATGGGCAATAGGCGGCGACGGGTGGGGATACGATATAGGCTATGGCGGGGTCGATCATGTGCTGGCGTCGGGTGAAAATATAAAACTTCTGATTATGGACACCGAGGTGTATTCGAATACGGGTGGACAGATGTCCAAGGCAACGCCGCTGGGCGCTATTGCCCAATTTGCAGCGGGGGGAAAGAGGACTCCCAAAAAGAATATAGCACTGATGATGGCCACCTATAGCAAGGTGTACGTTGCCCAGGTAGCCTTTGGGGCAAACCAGGCGCAAACCGTCAGGGCATTTACGGAGGCAGAGGCATACAACGGACCGGCGCTCATTGTGGCCTACTCAGTGTGCATTGCCCATGGCATCGACATGAGCAGGGGGATTGAGCAACAAAAAAAGGCGGTTGCCTGTGGTCATTGGCCTCTGTTCCGGTATAATCCACAACTCGAGGCACAAGGGAAGAATTCGCTGACCATTGACAGTAAAGACCCGTCTATTTCTTTTGAGGAATATGCTTATAACGAAAATCGCTATCGTGCCCTGAGGGCAAGCAATCCTGAGGTTGCGGCATCGCTGATGAAGCAGGCGGACACTGAAATACAGAGGAGATGGAAGTTGCTTAAACATCAGGCAGCATGGGCACCTTAAAAATGGTTGAAAGCCGCGGAGAAATAATTTTTCAATCGACGGTAAAGATCCTGAAATTGGAGAGATAAAATGGAGAGGTTGAGAGATTGGGTATTTGAGAAATCAAGTCCCCCCAATTTCTCAGCCTTATTCTGTTTGTAGTGGCGACCTGAGATAAACAGTTTCGTAACAGGTTAGTTTTTTGAAAGAAATAACTGATACATTTTTTGTATCACGGTAGTGATGAAGTATTTGCCGACTTGAAACACCTATTTTTGTTGAGATTTTTCAAAAAACTAAATTAATACCCAATTTCTAGTATATCGTTTCAGAAAAAAGTATACAGTACAAATGTCATTGCGAGGAACGGAGTGTCGATCAATCTCTTGTGTTGGAAAGGATTAAGATTGCTTTACTATCGTTTGCATGTTCTGTGCATATCTCTTGGGTTTTAACCCAAGTTCGACAAAACCACCCAGGAAAATGGTAAAAAAGGGCTAAAAAAG
>CAYJME010000212.1:0-5697 GCA_964370795.1 uncultured candidatus Brocadiaceae bacterium | reverse complement strand
ATTCGATCTCCAGTCAGATCGTGGCAGCACTGTACGAACTGAACATAGTCCCGGAAAATGTGGTGAAATTCAGCGGTATCGGCTGCTCGAGTAAAAGCCCGACCTACTTCCTGAACCGTTCCTTTGGTTTCAACGGGTTGCACGGCCGCATGGCGGCATTGGCGACCGGTGCTATGTTTGGCGATGTGACTTTGAAGGCCATCGGAGTCAGCGGCGACGGTGATACCGCCAGCATTGGCATGGGCGGGTTCAAACACATGGTACGACGCAACGTGCCGATGGTTTACATCGTCGAAAATAACGGGGTGTAAGGTCTGACTAAAGGCCAGTTCTCAGCCACTGCCGAAAAAGGTCTGGAACTCAAACGCCAGGGACGCAATGTCTTTGGCCCGATTGATATCTGCATGGAGGCGCTGGCATCCAGCGCAACGTTCGTAGCCCGCTCCTTTGCCGGCGACCCGAAACAGGTGAAGGAAATCCTCAAGGCAGCCTTCAGCCACAACGGCATTGCAGTGATCGATATCATCAGCCCGTGTGTGACTTTTCACAACAAGGAAGATTCATTCCACTCTTATACCTGGGGCAAGGCGCACGAATCGCCATTGCACGATATCTCCTATGTTGCGCCGCGGGACGAGATTTACATCGAGGATTACGAAGATGGCACCACTCAGGAAGTGACGCTGCACGACGGCGCGACTTTGGTGCTGAAAAAGCTGGAAAAAGAATATGATCCCTGCAACATTTATGATGCGTACCGGGTCATTGAAGAGGCGGAGCGCAATCACTGGCTGCTGACCGGGATTTTCTATATCGAGACAGAGGCGCCGACGCTGTTCGACGGCCATAATTTGGTTGAGACACCGCTTAACCGGCTCAAGCCAGAGGAATTGCGACCCGCAGCCGTAACGCTCGATAAGCTGATGGCGAATTTTGCCCAATAGGGTTTATCCTTGCCGTACCCTTCGACAAGCTCAGGGAACGGCAAGGGGGGTTAATCATTGTCATGCCCTTCGGCAAGCTCAGGGAACGGCAGATAAGTTTGATCCTTGCCAACCCTTCGACAGGCTCAGGGAACGGCTCCCCTCGACAGGCTCGGGGCACGGCACAGGCCCTTCGACAAGCTCAGGGCGCGGCGCGCGCGAGAATGGTTTTATCCGTAAAACAGGCGGTCGGTATTCTCGAAAAAAGGAGCCGACCGCTCTTTTTTGTTTTATTTCTCGCTCCCGCGGGCAACCGGACGGGAAGGATCACGAATCCATTCGGACCAGGAGCCGGCGTATAGCCGCGCCAGCGGCAGACCGGCAACCGCCATGGCAACCAGGTGATGGGCTGATGTGACGCCTGAACCGCAATAAACGACAGCTTTCTCGGGTGGCGCGGTGCCCAGCAGGGTTAAAAATGCTTCACGCAAATCATTGGCCGGCAGGAACTGGCCGTCCCGATCCAGGTTCAATCCATGGAAGCGGTTGACCGATCCAGGAATATGCCCGGCAACTGGATCGAGTGGTTCGACTTCGCCACGGAAGCGTTCCGGCGCGCGCGCATCGATGAGCGGGAAATCATGTTTTGCTGATAAAGCCTGCATTTCGCCGGTGGTGACCACCATGCGGTGATCCGGTGCGCCGGTAAATCGAACCCGGGAGTTGGTGTGATTACCGGATTCGGTCGGGTAACCAAACAGCCCGCGCCAACGGCTATAACCGCCGTCCAGCACGGCTACCCGATCATGCCCGTTATATTTGAGCAGCCACCAAAGCCGGGCAGCATAACTGCCGCCGGTGGTGTCATAAACGACTACTTGCTTGCTGCGGTCGATGCCAAGCCGGCCAAGCTTTTCGCGGAATGTATCCGGGTCTGGCAGGGGATGCCGGCCGTTCAAGGCTGTGCGCGGACCGGACAGGTCGTAATCCAGATGCGCGTAAACGGCGCCGGGAATGTGGGAATAGAGATAATCCCCAAAACCCCAGTCTGGGTTGGCAAGGTCGAAGCGACAGTCAACGATCACCCAATCGGGTTGGGCCAGAAAGGTCTTAAGCTCTTCAGCGGAGGTAATATGCGTATAGCCAGTTTGTGGGATCATGGATTTTATTCCTGACTGCCATTATAATGCCTGAGAGGGCCTGGTTGGCGCGAGTAGGTGACCAAGGACCCGTTGAATTAATCGATTATTTTGGCTGCGGCAAAAATGCGAGTGGTCGCGGATCTCGCCCAAGCTAGATATACGGCAATCGCTTTCAGATCAGGGAATAGAGGAAAACGATGGGGAATATGCGCCAGAAAATGCTGGGGAATAAAAGTGAAGCTGGAACGCTTTATGAGGTTGTTCACGGAGTGCTGTCCAGAAAAAACCTGGCAGCGACGGTGATCGTTGGGGGAATGTTGTTGGCGGCTTGCGGAAACGTACCCGTTGCCGAGGTACCTCAAAGCGCAGCGACGGCACCCGTTCAACCTGGAATTACGGAATCGGTACCCGGAGAGATGACACCCGAGGTGAGCGAGGCACCAACTTTGGTAGTAACACCAACTTTGGAGGCGACGGCGACTCAGGAAGTGGCACCTGTAGAGCAAAAGAGGATACTGCTAAGTGAAAAAATTGAGTATTCTGGATACCAGTTTGATTTGGAATTTTCGATGCTTGAAAGCGACAAGATAACAAAGAGTACTTTTGACAAATATGAAGTTGAGTCACTTCTTTTTAACGAAAACAAACCTGGTGCAAGGGAACTATTGGCAAAAGCAATTATTTATACATTTTTGGATACATATAATTTCCCAAACAAGATGAATGTTAGTTTGGATGAGTATGTAGCTAATCCCGGGAATTATCCGGCGAAAATAATGTTAAGAGATGATGAGGGGAAGATAGCGGAACAAACATTAACCATAGATTAAATCAAGAGTATCGAGATGAGATATACCAGTGGGCTGGATGGAGAACTATACATGAATTTTCCAGGGCAGACGACGGTAAGCTCAGGATATAGTTTCGATAATGGAAAATTCATTATGTATTCGGGTTTGGGTGTGAGATTAAGCAACATTGATGAAAATTTGTTTTTTAAAGAAGAGGATCCTGAGGTATTTTCTCTTTTTGAAGGTTACGCTTTCGCGGGAATGAATTTAAGATATGTCTTGGGAATGATGCCATACACAAGTTTCAGACTGGTAGAGCGAAAGGGTTATCAAGATTTAGATAAAGATAATATATTTTTTGATTTTGACGTAAGAACTGAAACGTTAAGACCTAAAAGTATTACTACTCTTGAAGAGATGCTTCCGTGGGTGAAGACACACTATATTTTTGCCGCAAAAAATAAATGAGATAAGATTAAGTAATGATAAGAAAATTCATCATATCTTTATTGGTGTTTCTTTTTTTGGCGGCTATTGGGACTGCTACTTATGTCGGTCTTAGTTTTCGACAGTATGTGGATTTTAAGGTTATTTCGCAGGTGGAGGGGAAACAGATAAAAATTGCCAATCAGATAAAGATGGTGCAGTATCTGAAACTCTTGGGTCTTACAAGAGGGATTGAGATGCCGGTAATGGGTGAAATGTTGGATGAAGCGAAGGCGATTGTTTTGACTGAGGCAAGATGAATGGGGTTGCGGATCTCGTTGAAGCTAAATATACGGCAATCGCTTTCAGATCATGGAATAGAGGAAAACGGTGGGGACTATGCGCCAGAAAATGCTGGGCAATAAAAGTAAAGCTGGAACACTTTATGAGGTTGTTCACGGAGTGCTGTCCAATAGGAATTTAGCTGGTGCGTTGATCATCGGGGAAATGGTGTTGGCGGCATGTGTGTATGTACCAGCTACCGGGACTTCGCAAAACGCAACGCCCACCCCTCTTCAGCCCGCAGTATCGAAAACAATGTCGGTTACGATGACACCTGTAAAAACGGTAACCGTGACACCGACAGAGGAAGCGACAGTGACAGCTACAAAAGTGACAGTACGGACGGAGTTTGCGAGGGGTGAAGTGATGACTCCCGAGGAAATCAAAGTGAACGTGGATTGGTATTACAACTTGAGCGATGAAGAACTTAATAAACTGACATGGGGTAAGTTGTGGAGTTTTTCGAAGTACCGAGGAGATAGCAGGCCAAGAGACATAGACGGAAATGTATTAAGTGAAACGCAGGATTTGGGATACATCTGTGCCATTGAGAAAAAAGATGAAGACTTCAGTACTCCAATAGAGTTTTACAATGTCGTGTTTCTTGGGTTAACTAAAATAAAGGATGAAAATGGGATAGAGTACTTTGTGGGAGCACTTGGAATGAAAGATGCCAAGGGTGAGAAAATGGTGGTTTATGGAGGATATGATTTGGTTGAATCTGGGCGAATGGGGGGGGCGATCTTTCGCTCAAGCCTTTATGATGGAGTGAGATATTTTGGGAGTTATATTGGTGAAATTGTTGACAAAGATGGATATGTCCAAAAACTATTAAATGGTCAAACAAAGAAGGTAGTTTTGTTGGAAATGGGACGTGTAATTAAATATAGTAGTTTCCCCTTGCCTGATGAGGTGATTTTACTTGAAGAGCTTAAAGGAGATGAAGCACTCTATGAGATGCTGAAGATCCAGTATGCGGGAGGAGCGGAGTCACCGAGAGCATTTTTTGAAGAGATATTAGGAGCTGGGGGTACTTTGCCGTTGGAACATACCAAAGAAAGCATTGTTAAACTAGCTAGAATAGTCTTGTTGGGGATTGATGAGTTGGACTAGGATGATTTTTATATCCTGAATGAGTGAGGAGAATAGCTCCATGGGGCTATTCATATGACTTCCTGGCAGCCCAACTATAAGGATAGACGGTAGAGGCGGTGACGTTTGTGCACATGCACCCCAACCGTTTGCATATCAGAAAAACTGTTGAAATTACGTTCGTCAATCTGAATCATCTCAGCGTATTCAGCACCAACAGCGCGCAGGCTGCGCTCGACCTCTGCATAGAGCATGATGTTTGCGCCGCGTCCCTGGTACTCTGGCAGTAAGCCCAGGCCGTTCAAGTCCACATGGCGGGTATCGCGCATCGCGCGCAGTAGTGCGACCCAGCCGAAAGGCCACAGCCGTCCGTGAGTTTTTTGCAGTGCGCGATTGATGTTAGGGTACCCCAAAATAAAGCCAGCAATTTTATCGTCTTGAGTAATAATTTTGATCAGCCGTGGATCAGCGATCTGATAAATGGCTTGCGCCATTAAAGCAAATTCATCCGGCGTGGTTGGAAAATAATTCGGATTTTCCAGGAAAGCTTCGCGGTATACCAGATCGACCATGGGAATCCAGGGTTTCAGGTCACGTTTGCGTTTGAACTGGAGCACCTTGAAATTGCCGCGTTCAGCCACCCGGTCGGCTGCAGCGAACACTTTTTCCGGTAGTTCATCGGAACGGACCATATAACCCGATAAAATATCCGCTTCTTTGGCGAAGCCGTAATTTTCGAGTAAGGACTGGTAATACGGAAAATTGTAAGG
Organism: uncultured candidatus Brocadiaceae bacterium; assembly: GCA_964370795.1. Lineage (GTDB taxonomy): Bacteria > Planctomycetota > Brocadiia > Brocadiales > Brocadiaceae > JAHFOW01. Next base: position 211 of record CAYJME010000212.1, on the reverse strand, counting down.
GACGCCGACCGCTGGGATTTCGTCAAAACCCTCCACAAGTAAACCGAAACCCTGAGAACGAAGAAACCCGCGCGGGCCCAGGATGGAAGTGATATTCTGCCGCCTGGCCCAATTCACAGCCGCATCCAGCAGAGCTTTGGCAACTTCCTGGTCGTTGATCAGGTCAAAATTGTAGAAAAAACCCACTTCCTGCTTGTAATGGGCAGAATAA
>CAYJME010000211.1:0-5708 GCA_964370795.1 uncultured candidatus Brocadiaceae bacterium | reverse complement strand
TTACTGTTCAGACCAGGCAGAAAATTATTTTTTATAAAAAGGGGGGGGCATTGTGAAGCACATACTATTAAAGGGTCTGTTTATTATTACGGTAATTACCACTTGCCTTAATGGATATATAACAAAAAGCAATGGAGATGAAACCGGTGAGGGACAATTTTTAAAAAATATCAGACAATTGACGTACGAGGGAAAAAGCACAGGTGAGGGATATTTTTCACCAGACGGAAAATTTTTAATCTTCCAGAGCGAACGGGAACATGGTAATCCATTTTATCAGATTTATATCATGAACCTTGAGAGTGGTGATACCCATCGTGTTTCTCCGGGAATTGGGAAAACCACCTGTTCATTTATCCGACCAAATGCCGATGAAGTACTCTTTGCCTCAACCCATCTTGACCCTGACGCAAAGGCAAAGCAGCAAGCAGAAATTGAGTTCCGCGCATCCGGTAAAAAACGGCGTTTCACATGGGATTATGATTTAACTTACGATATTTTCTCGACCAAACGGGATGGGAGTTCATTAAAGCGTTTGACTGATGCAACCGGCTATGACGCCGAAGGCGCTTATTCACCCGATGGGACAAAGATTGTCTTCTGTTCTCTTCGGAACGCCTATCCAGCCGAAAACCTTTCGCCGGAAGACCAGAAGAGGCTTGAATCAAATCCGGGGTATTTTGGTGAGATTTATATCATGAGTGCCGATGGCTCAGATCAGAAACGGTTGACCAATTGGTCTGGTTATGATGGCGGACCGTTTTTCAGTCCTGATGGAGAACGTATCATCTGGCGGCATTTTAACGAGAATGGTATGCTGGCCGATATCTATACGATGAAACTTGATGGCTCTGATATGCGCAGGTTGACCGATTTCAAATCCATGTCATGGGCGCCCTATTTTCATCCATCAGGCGAGTATGTCATCTTTCACTCGAACAAACTTGGGTTTACCAATTGTGAGTTGTTTATTGTGGATGCCCGGGGAGAAAAGGAACCCGTACAGGTGACTTTTACCGATGGTTTCGATGGATTGCCTGTCTTTGCTCCGGACGGAAGACATCTTGCATGGACTTCCGGCCGGACTGCTACAAAGGACTCCCAATTATTCTATGCTGAATGGAACCACGAAGCCGCGTTAGAGGCATTAAAATTAGCAAAACTAAAAACCTCGCTCCCACCTGCTCAAACATTCGACATCCCTGAAAGTTCGATTCAAAGTCCTGTCAATAAAACCTCAACTCCGCAGAAAACAGGACATCGATTTTCACCGGAGATCGCCGATGCCGACCTGCGTGCTGAAGTGGGCTATCTCGCCTCTGATGAATTGGAGGGACGACTTACTGGCACGAAAGGTACCCAGATGGCTGCCAATTATATTGCTGATTATTTTCAGAAAATCGGTTTAAACCCTCAGGGTGATAATGGAAGCTACTTTCAGGAATTCCCTTTTATTACCGGAACAAAAATAATTCCGGTTCAGAACCACCTTTGCATTATTAAAGAGGGCGCAGACAAAGAAACGATTCAATTCGAGGTAAATAAGGATTTTGTCCCACTGGCCTTAACGAGCAATGGTAAGGTGGAAGGACAGGTGGTTTTTGCAGGTTACGGATTGTCCATTCCGGGAACTGAAGGCAAAAGCTATGATTCCTACGCCGGCATCGATGTTAAAGATAAGATTGTTTTGGTACTCAATCATGTCCCGGAAAAGGTAGACGCCCAAAGACGCCTGGAATTCAGTCGTTACTCAGGATTGCGCTATAAGGCGATGCTGGCGCGTGAACATGGGGCAAAGGCACTCCTGGTAATTAATGGCCCCAAATCTCAGGGGGCGGGTGAATTAATTGCGCTTTCCAGCGATAAGGAATCGGCAAATTCAGGTATCATTGCTGCATCCATAAGCGGCAAAGCAGCCGAAGCAATTTTTGACGGTTCCGGTAAAAGTCTCGAGGTCATTCAATCGCGATTAGATGTGGAAGAACCACGGATAGAAGGGGGGGGATTTGAGCTGCCAAACGTAAAAATAAGGATTTTTGCTGCGGTTGAGCAAGTGAAGGACAAAGACCGTAATGTCCTTGGTTTGTTACTACCGACAGAAGGTACGGAATGTTCTGAGTATGTCATGGTCGGCGCACATTACGACCATATTGGTCATGGAGGGGTAGACTCCCTTGCCCGTGAAGGAGAGAAAGGGCAGGTGCATAACGGAGCAGATGATAACGCATCAGGTGTTTCCACTGTTATGGAATTGGCCGCTTTTTTAGCAGAAGAACGGGTAAAAAATCCACATCTCTTCAATCGTGGAGTTGTTTTTGCCCTCTGGTCCGGAGAAGAATTGGGATTCATTGGCTCTTCTTATTTTACCGAGCATCCGACTGTTCCCTTAAAAAATGCCATCGCCTATATTAATTAAGATATGGTTGGCCGTCTTCGGGATAATACCTTAATCCTGGAAGGAATCAGTTCATCCAATGCCTGGAGACGTCTCATCGAAAAAAACAATGTAACAGCAGGGTTTAATCTAAAACTTCTCACCGATCCCTACCTGCCAACAGACGTTACCGCATTCTATCCTAAGGGTATTCCCGTAGTCCATTTCTTTACAGGCGTCCATGAAGATTACAACCGACCTACTGACGATGCTGAAACGCTTAATTATGAAGGGATGACAAGGATTGCACAATTTTCAAAATCACTGATTATGGATTTGCTCAATAATCTGGAACGTCCCGATTATGTAACGGTTGCACAATCTGGTGATGTAAGCAGTAAAAAGGTTGCCCGAAAATCTTATTGGGGAACTGTTCCTGATTTTGCTTACGAGGGTAAGGAGGGTGTAAGACTTGGAAATGTTAAATCTGGCAGTCCTGCGGAAAAAGCTGGTATGAAAAGCGGTGATATCGTTGTTGAAATCGCTGGCAAAAAGATTACCAATATCTATGATTACAATTACATGATGGACTCTGCGGGAATTGGTCAGCCTGTTGAAGTAATAGTACTCAGGGATGGAAAACGAGAGACGCTGAGTATTACCCCGGAGGCTAGAAAGTAGTTTTCGGTTTATACGAAAGAAATTTTAATTTTACTTAAGGCAGCCTGATTTAACCCAATAGATTCAATGAAAAGGTTCTTCTACCATGAAAATTTCACAACGAACAAAATCAAACATTTCAAAAACATCTACAAAATATTCAAATAAACAAAATGAAAAGACTCCTGCTTTAAAAGTATCAAGAACCCAAAAACCCAACGACATCAGCATCGAGGAGTGGCAGCGGATGCTCAGAAAACAGTATGCAGAGCAACAGAAGTATACCCTCGAAAATATCGGCGGTCATGATATCTTTTCAGAATTCTTACTCACGAATCCTGATTCAGTAAAGACGTACAAAATCGCCATCAGGGGAAACAAGTCGGGCGATAATTATTGCTCCTGTCCTGACTATAGCATCAATAACCTGGGCACATGTAAGCATATCGAATTTACCCTGTCTCAACTAATGAAGAAGAGCGGGGCTAAAAAGGTATTCAAAGAAGGATATGTCCTGCCATATTCAGAGGTTTATTTGAACTATGGACTGAAACGAGAAGTACGATTCAGGGTCGGGAAAAATGCGCCGACAGAACTTCTATCATTAGTGAGTGAATACTTTGATTCAAACGGGATACTCAAAGAGAATAGAGTGCTTCATTTTCCACACTTTCTCAACAATATACCCCGGAATAACGGCCACGAGGTACGGTGTTATGATGATGTAATGACATACATTGCTGAACATCAGGATGCTGAACACCGGCGTACCATCATGAACTCACACCTGAAAGATGGGATTGATAGCCCCATTCTGAAAAACATCCTGAAAACTGAATTATACTCGTATCAAAGAGAAGGGGCGCTCTTTGCAGTGAAGGCTGGACGGTGTCTTATTGGTGATGACATGGGATTGGGTAAGACCATCCAGGCGCTTGCGGCATCCGAAGTAATGGCAAAATTATTCAATATCCAGAAGGTACTGATCGTTTCCCCAACCTCGTTAAAATATCAGTGGCGTACGGAAATAGAGAAATTCACCGACAGGTCGGTTCAGGTCATTGAAGGTCTCAACCACCAACGTAAACAACTCTATCAGAACGGGTCTTTCTATAAACTTATCAATTATGAACTGGTCTCCAGGGATATCGATTTAATAAGGGAATGGAGTCCAGACCTTATTATCCTCGATGAGGCGCAGAGGATTAAGAACTGGAAGACACGGACAGCCAGATATGTAAAGCAATTGGAGTCTAACTTTGCCATCGTACTCACCGGAACGCCTATCGAAAACAGGATAGAGGAATTACACTCTATTATGGAATTCATAGACCGCCGTCATCTCGGTCCGCTCTACCGTTTTCTCCAGACCCACAGGATTCTCGATGAAGGAGGAAAGGTCATTGGATACAAGGACCTGCAATCGGTCAGAGTCTCCTTAAAGCATGTCATGATACGGCGGAAAAAGGACGAAGTCCTCAAACAACTTCCCGACCGGATAGACAAAAACCTCTTTGTCCCCATGACTAAGGAACAATGGGTTATCCATGATGAAAATGGCGATATTGTGACACGATTGGCGGCAAAATGGAGACGGTTTAAATTTCTATGCGAGGCAGACCAGAGACGTTTACAAATCGCCTTAAATTATATGCGAATGGCAGCCGACAACACCTACCTTGTTGACAAAACAACAATTCACGGCCCAAAGCTTGAAGAGTTAGAAGTAATACTCAGGGATCTGATCATCGAGAGCGGAGAGAAGGTCGTCATCTTCAGCCAGTGGCTCAGAATGACGGAACTCGTAGAAACTGTACTGAAGAGAAACGAGATCGGATATGTCCACCTAAATGGCAGCATTCCCGCGAAGGCGAGAAAGGATCTCATGGTAACATTTAAGGAAGATCCTGCGTGCAAGGTCTTTTTATCCACGGATGCGGGCGGTGTCGGATTGAACCTGCAAAGCGGGTCAGTGGTGATTAACATGGACATCCCCTGGAATCCCGCAGTTCTTGAACAACGCATTGGCCGAGTACACAGGCTCGGTCAGCACAAAACGGTGCGTATCATCAATCTTGTAAGCAAGTCATCCATTGAAGAGAGGATGCTCGAACTCCTGAAGTTTAAAAAATCACTGTCTACGGGCGTATTGGATACGGATGGGGAAAATATCGTTATGATCGGTGAATCCCAGCTCAAAAAGTTCATGCAATCAGTGGAAACGATGACAGAAAATCTGGAGAAGGCCGATCCTGCACAGGAAAGGCAGGAGCAAATAGAGGTGAAACAGGATGAGGTAATGGCAACCATACAAGAATCCGCAGGAGAATTAGAAAACAAAGGCGCCCTTGCAGGGGGAGGCGGCGATACAAAAGTACTGGAACAACTCAACGCCCTCCTTACCAGTGGCGCACAGTTCTTAACAAACCTGAGCAAAATCATATCACAACCAGCTCAAACCCTTGAAAAGTACCAGGAAACCTTGCTTGGCAAAGACGAAAAGAGCGGACAAACCTATATGAAAATTCCGCTCCCAAAAACCGAGGTCTTACAAGGCATCTGTTCAGCATTCGGTGAAGTACTGTCAAAGATCATAAAAACGTAACGCAGCTAAGCCGTAACCAAATCGCCTTATGAAAGCTGGATTAAATAAAACAATTCCTGTACGAAAAGA
>CAYJME010000210.1:0-5735 GCA_964370795.1 uncultured candidatus Brocadiaceae bacterium | reverse complement strand
CCTGCCCTGAGCGCAGCCCGCAGGGCCAGCGAACGGGTTCGAATCCTGCCGGGCCCATGTTTTCTGGAGAAGCGTTGCTCGGCGTAGCCGGGCGTTTCTCTCGCGTTGTGAAGCAACGCACTTCACTTCCTCCCCAGCCACATAAACGGATTCCTCATCTTCGGCTTGCGCGGCTGGAACATCAGGTACTTCTCCTGCTCCTCCCAGAGCGTAGGATAGCCTGTGCCAGGCTCAGTTTAGACGTTTTTCAACCACATGTGTTGGGAGGCATTTTGGTGACATATCTGAAAGTTGGGCCGGCTACTCAGCGCATCACTGGCCTTGAAAACTGGAAATAGCCATAGCCTGCTGCTAAAACGAAATTGAGCGCAACAGTGCCCCATCCAAAGGCGTTTAGCACATTGTTCAATTGAGCAAGCAGGGCAACGATGAACGCAGTGCTATAGCAAATTAAAAACGCCAGGACGATAGCCCTTCGAGCATCTGAGTCGGCAGAGCTTTTGGCAAACCAAGCCAATAAGCCAATTCCAATGAGCCAAACGCCGCCATACCGCATCATAAGCGCACCCGCAGGATTGAGTGTGGATCCAAAGAGATTCACAAGAGTATTTGGAGCTAAGACGGAACCGATTCCAAAAAGGATTGTGGCGATGGCATTGAAGATAAACAAAGTCTTGAGTTTCATTGGAATATCTCCTAATCGCGCAATCACGCACTATTGGCGTAATTTTTCGATATAGACGTTCATTGGAGCTACGCCGAATTCTCCCATGAATTGAAACATCGTATTGATGCGCATTCCAAAAACCACGTGGCGGTATCTCTTGTCATTGTAATATTCTCCTAGGTCATCAATGTTCCCATGATCTTCGATCATCATGCTCTTGTCGAATTGTGAGAAGGCGTTACTCCGTCCATCCCATACATTGATTGAATCAGGGCGCGCGCCATACCCAAGGGGGCGGTTTTCCTGGACAAGTCTGGCTTGCGCGCCTTTAAGTAAGGGGGTGTCAACGATAAAGCTATCAATCGTGCACCACTTGCCTTCAACCTTTACCTCAACATAGCTGTGAGACAGTTCCGCTGGAATCATCCAGTACCTGCTGGGGGAAATGGCGCCTTTTAGAATGTCTTTTGGGATTACAACAAAGTGCTGATAGCACTCCAGTCCAGCAGCTCGAAAGAGTGCAACCATCAATCGGCTCTTCGGGTTGCAGTGTCCGTGACCGCAGGACAACGTATAATCTGGCGGCGTCGCGTCGAAGTATTTGTTGAAGCCAAATTTGACGTTTTCACGAACATAGTCGTGCAATGCAATCGCTTTCTCGCGCTCCGCTGCGGTCTTGACGACAACCTGATCTACAACTGCTTGTACAGTTTGCGCTTTAAGCATTTTACGTCTCCTTTCAACGAAGTGACCAAACAGAGCGTCACTTTATGCCGCCCAACTATGGTTGTGCTGCTGTTTGGCGGCATAATTGCTTATAGGTCGCCATCAGACAACTTGAACAAATAAAAAACGATTTGGGCGCACGGACCCCTCCTTGCTTATTAGGCTGCAAATAACTTGTGGCCCGCGAAATCTACTAACCCCAGGTGTTTTCATTCTAGGGAGATTTAAATGAAAGGTCAAGATTGTGAAATTTTGTTCGTTCAATTACAAGATCCGATGGCATTCAGCACAGAGGGGTTCTGGGGGTTCAGCGTTATCGACCTGGAGAAGCGTTATTCGGCACCGCCGAATAGCTTCTCCTGCGGTGCGAAGCAACGCACCTCACCTCCTCAGCCACATAAACGGATTCCCCATCTTCGGCTTGCGCGGCTGGAATTGCGAACGGCGTTTACGATCATTGGGCTATCAGGAGGGTTTGCGCCGATCGCTTGCGTCGCCAAATAGCGACGCGTGGGAGTTCCTCTTTCGCGATCCTGTGATGGCTTGCTTGTTGTTGTACGGAACTCCACTAGTTCGTGAGTGCCGCCACCGCCAGCATCCAGGCTGCCGCCTCCGGAATCCCCATTCAGTATTTAAAATTCCTGATTATTTTTAGCTTTTTCATCCTTCATCCCTCAATTACGGATTTATAACCGCTCGGTTGCAGAGCTTGCCCTGAGCGCTGCCAGAGCGCAGCGAAGGCAAGCGAAAGGGTTTGAATCCGGCCGGGCCCACTACCCATGGTGGTTGGCAAATATGCTAATCACCATATTTTGTGTTTCAAACTGATTTCTAATTAATTCGGGTGCAGTTTGGGTGCGGCCGCAACCTTGACGGCGGGCCAGGCATTTGGCATATTTCTTTTGTTCTTTGCCTGTATCCTCTTTTTCTATTTTGCTGCAGGTTAGGGTGAAGCCGGGTCATGATGCATGCCCTGCCAAAGAAAGCCAGATCCTGGATAAGATTCCCTACTTGCAAAATGGTTTATGGACTTTTACTGTTGCTCAATAATGAGAGTATACGGGCCGCTAGTAAAACCCCCGTAGCTGCGCGCCTCGATACGATAGATGCCGTCTACAGGTAATTCGAGATTGCGGATAGCAGCGTCTGTCGACAGAGAACTGGAAAGCTCATCAAAATGTGAAGCGGCAATCAATGAGCCGTCGGGGGCAATAACTACAAGAGCTGTGTCGAGCAAACTAAGCGCAAGTTTTTCCTCTGGGGATTGAATTCTTGTCCCCGGTTTATCCGCATTCATATATATCGAGATCAAATCCCCAGCCTTGCCTTCGTAAAGCCAGATTTCGAAATCACCGGCTCTTATCTCTCCACGATTCTCGCCAAGCGTGGTAACTTTTTCTTGACGATCTGGCACATTCAAGCTTCCATTTTCCATTTGATCGGACTGAGCCACGTCCGGGGAACATATTGGTTCGACTTGGTAGTTTTGCCTTTCCAGACAGGTCAACTCCCTGACGAATCGGTTGTCCTTAATCCATTCTTGTAGACTGGAAAGAGTCGGATCAGGTACTGCCCACTGTATGACGGCTCCATTTTCCCCGGCGCTATATACTGTTTTCGAATCTGGGCTAAACGCTACTGTGTTTACCCCATCTGACTTATGGCCTTGATAGCGGATCACTCGTTCGCCAGTTGCGAAATTTAACAATACAACGCTTCCATCGCCAACGGCATACACACCGAATTTGCTATCAGGACTTATGGAGACATCTAGGATTGGGCCGAGTTCTTCAATACGAAGGTTTTCCTGCCCATTGGCTGAGTCCCACGCAGAAACATTATTGCCAAAAAAACCTAACGCTCCCAATATGCTAGCGTCATCAGGACTGAAATCCAGACTTGTTACATTAAATTGCGGGGCAAATGAGGAATGGATTTGCTGACCACTCACCAAATCCCATAGGATTATTCCATCTTGACTTCCCGAGACCATTTTCGTGCCATTGGAGTTAATAGCCAGGCTGCTTATAGGCAGAACATGTCCATTAAGAATCCCGATAATCTCCCCGCTAGATATGTCCCATTGAATAATGCTCTTATCCTCTGATGCAGAATAAGCAGTATTAGCAACGGTGGAAAACGCGACAGCATTCACTGGACCTTTATGGCCGAATAATTCACGAACTGCCTTGCCATCTTTCAGGTTCCACAGTATCAAGCGGCCGTCAACCAGGCCTGTCAAGACATGGTTGCCATCAGGACTAATATCCATTGCATTAATCTGGCCATCCGTGCGTATTGTGCGTTCGATTTTCCCAGTCTGCGAATCAACTAAGCGAAGGAAGCCATCGATCGAACCGGCAAGGAATCTCTCACCATCAGGCAAGATCAATAATTCACTAATAGTACTGCTGCCCACCAGAAACCTTCTTTGCTCAGAAACATTCGTTAATCCCCATAAGACCATGCCGCCATCTGAAGATACCGAAATCATTGTTTCGCCATCGGGAGATACCGCGAAATCGGTTAATTCTTTTGAATGGAATTTTAAAGCGGCAACTTGCTGTTTAGATGCCAAATCCCAGATTACTGCTTGTCCATCTCCCAGCCCGGCAATCGCAAAACGTCCATCCGGGCTGAATGCCACGTCGCTGATCCAGTTGCTATGATCACGAAAAGCGTAGATCAACTCGCCAGTTTTTGAATCTAGCCAATACAAAGTACCTTCCATCGAGCCTACCAAAATAGAAAGACCGTCTGGGCTCATGGCTACCCCAGTAGGGTTTTCGGTGTTTAATTTGTCAAACGGATTGAGGATCTCGCCAGTGCTCAAATCCCACAGGATCAAGCCGCTGTCAGGTTGAATTATGTCCGAAGCCTTGCGCAGTCCTGAACTGGAAAGGGCATACTGCCCATCGGGACTATACACCACATCCAAAACCAGCTGGGCATGGCCGCCAGTAAAACGACGGATTTCCCTGCCGGTTTCTAGATCCCATAAAATCAATTCGCCGGGTAATTGCAGCGATTCCAGAATATTTTCTGCACCTTGCAGTCCTGCTGACAGTGCTGTGCTTCCATCAGGACTAATCGCCACAGCAGATACCGATCCCGAATGGCCTGTCATATCATGGATGATTTCTCCAGTTTCTACGTCCCAAAGAATTAATTTGCCATCGTCGGAGGCCGAGATCGCATGAGCGCCATTTGGGCTAAACGCCAGTTCATTGGATAAGCGGGTGTGGCCAGTAAATTCGCGCAGGAGTTCACCTGTTTCCAGATCGATCAACGCCAGCCGCCCGTCAGTAAACGCGCTCACCACGGCCGTTTTTGAGTCAGGGCTGATGGCCACACTGACCGGAATCACGGTTTCATCTGTCAAAACTTCATTAAGCGGATAATACTTTCGTGGTCCCGGGGAAAAAGCGATACTTCGCAAAACTTCCTGGGCAGCTAACGGGGGATTATCGAGTGCAGTAGCCGCGAAGGCAAGGGCTAGCGCGCTTACGTTATCCTTCAACTGGAAAAGATGCTGTGCGTTGGCGGCCAGACTCAAACTGTAAGCCTGGCGTGCCTGATTCTCTTCGGCTTGAGCTTTCTGCCAAGAAAAGCCGGCAAAGATGGCGAAGGCCGTGGTGAAGACCAGCCCTGCGGCTAAGGCGACTATCGCCCGGCGACGGTCTCGCTCTTGTTCCCATTGTTTTATTGAAGCCTGTTCGAGTTTGGCATGCGCGTAATCCTGACTGGCCTGTATATATTGCAATTCGGCTTCAGAAAGGCTTGCAGTCGCGCGTTCTTTCCACTGCAAAGCTTCATCCAAGCTCGTGCCATGCAGCAAAGCTCCATCATTATGGTTGTTCTTTTCCCATTGAAAAAGATCAATACGTAGACGCTCTTGCCAGCTGCGGAATTCCCGGTCCGATTCGATCCAGTAACGCAGCCGATCCCATTCAGTCATCAAGGTTTCGTGCACAAGCTCGATGACTTCTTGATCTCTGCTATCCCGCCCAGCAATTAACAAGCGCTGATCTGCAAGTTGTAAGGCCAGGGGCCAATGCGCATCTCCCAACTCTTTTCGCGTGGCCATGCGCTTTGTATCCGGAGATTGATCGCCAGGTTGAACCAATTGCACAAAGATGGCACGCACCTGTTCTTGCTCGCGCAAACTCAAACTGCGATAAGTGCGCTCGGCATAAACCGCCAGTGCTCCCTTCACTTTGCCGATGCTTTCATAGTCCTTATGCGAAAGTATTTGGTTTCGCCGTTTTTCCCATAATTCAGTCAATGCAAATTCCAATAGCGGCAGGCTTGGGCTATCCCCAAGATCGTCGATTATGCGCTC
>CAYJME010000209.1:0-5828 GCA_964370795.1 uncultured candidatus Brocadiaceae bacterium | reverse complement strand
ACAAACAGAACGGAAAAAGTATTTTGAAAGAATCAATGGTTTACAAATACAAAATCGGTTAGGAAAGAATCATTAAATAATACCATCAATTCTGCTTTTACTTTAATCGACTGTGACCAAATTGTGACCGAATCCAGCGGAATCGAAAGAAATCAAACGGAGTTACCAGAATTCAAAATAGGTAGTAAGTTATTATTATGTAAATAATTACAGCCGTAACAGACGCAACGCCAATGAGTTATAAAAACTGTTAAAAATGCCCTTTTTAGAAATGGGGTTCAAGAGGTCGTGGGTTCAAATCCCGCCACCCCGACCAATAAAATCAAGGATTTCAATCATTTCGCTTTAAGAAGCCCTGAGCTTTAAGCCAAAACATGCAGTCTATCGTCCATGGGTGCATGTCGTCAGGTTCAAACGGGCCGGCTCCAAGACCTATGCCATGTTCACCTTTCTGGTAGATGTGCAGATCGTAGGGAACGCCTGCTTTTTGTAACGCCAGGGCAAAGTCCAATGAATTCCCGACTTTAACTGCCTCGTCCTCCCATGTGTGCCAAATAAAGCATGGCGGTGTGTCTTTGGTTATGTGTAGTTCGTTCGACAGTAAATCAATCAACTCGGGTGAAGGATTATCCCCGATAAGGTAATGTCGCGAACCTTTGTGTGTATTTTCCCGCATGGTAATGACAGGATAGCAGAGAATGCCGATATTTGGCCGTGAACTCTGTCGTTCGATGGTGTCGACAGCCTGCGGATTGCCGTTGTCAAAATGTGTCAAAAGTGTTGCGGCAAGATGGCCCCCGGCAGATGAGCCTATGATACCGACACGATTGGGGTCGATGTGCCATTCTGCGGCGCTAGCACGGATCATCCTCATCGCACGCGTTACATCCTGTAACATGCAGGGGTGATGATAGCCGTGTGTCCCAAGCCTGTATTTCAAAACAAAACAACTGATACCACGTTGGTTGAGCCACTGTGCGTAGCCCTGTCCTTCATGGTTGGAAAGAATGGCGTAACCCCCGCCTGGACATACGAGCATAGCTGCCCCTGTTGCTTTATTGAGGTCGGGCAGATAAACGGTCAGTGTTGGAATGTCGTTTTCCGATGTCCCCAGTGCACCGGGTGCGCCACCTGGCCACAGAGGAATTACCTTTGCCTGTAGGGGTTTATCATTTTTATCCTGTTCTGTCAAGGGCTGTGGAGAAGATTGCGCCGAACCGGTTATAAAAAATATAGCTAAGCCTGTTATGACGGCTGATAAGACCTTGTGATATGAATAACCAATCATAGTTGTTTTTCCCCATTTTGTTTTATCTGTTAATAAAGAACAGGATAATTAACGGTTTGAATTAAGTTACCGTTTCGGTTCTTGTTTCAAATAATGTTTTCTGCTCAGCTTGTATGGGTTGTATAATTTCTATCGCATCATAATGAACGTCATGGGAGGCGCCGTTGCCCATACCGTATTCAACAGTATTGCTTGCTTCTTGATAACAAACGGAATGGCTGTGGTTTACCCTTTTACCCTGACGAATTACCAGCCGCAGTATATGAACACATATAAGCACAAATCCAAGGCTAATCAAGCTGCCGCTGGCTGAAGCATAAGCCAGTATTTTCGCCTGGCGAAGAGTTAGTTTTACGCCCAGTCCGTTAGCTGTATTCAGACAATCAACCCGGCAGCTGTTCTTCAGCCACATAATTATCTGGTTCAATCCCCACACCTCTCCCCACATCAATGAAATTATTCCAAATACAAATCCCATCTGCAAAGCTATAAAACACCATCGCCCAAAATTAGTCCGCTTCTGCAACAGCCGGAAGAACTCACGTACCGGCATAAAAGCAGCAAGTAATAAGTAAAAAATTCCCCCAATCCCAGTCCCGGGCAATCCGGCAATCATTTTTAATGTCCTTTCTCATAAACTTTAAGCGGACGGCGAACAATCACTTCTAACCACAAAGCCTTTATTAGAAAAATGCTATTTACCAACCGCAACACAAAAAAACCGGGCAAACTGGCCAACGCCCGGCTAACTTCTTTACGCCTGAACGCCGTATATAAAACCGGCACTATCACTGCCGGTATATCTAACAGATACCCCAAAAGAAAAAAAGGGCTCACCAAAATTGACAATATCGGCAATAATACTATGTATGCCAGCGATGCAATCGTTGCATCCCAGAGCGATACCGCTACCATCATTCGTAGAAAAGGAACCTCCAATAAACCCTTCCAGTGGAGCTGAACGTTCTGCACAAAACCATGTGTCCATCGTTTCAACTGCTTGCTCATAAAAAGAAAATCATGAGGCTCAATCGGATAACACACTGCCCCAGGTACGAATCTTACTCCCTGCCCCGCCTCATAAAATGACCACGTCAGGTCCATGTCCTCCGCCATCGTTCTGGTCGACCATGCTCCATTGGCTCTGAGAACATCTGTCCTGTATACCGAAAAACAGCCTGATGAAATCAAGGGCGTACCGTAATAATCCTGAATAGGTTTATAAAATGTAAACGCAAAAAGATATTCAATATATCTGCCACGTTCCCACAGGGTTTTAACATGTCTTGGCAACACAAATCCACAGGCGGCCACAACGCCCGGCTCATTCAACGCCGGCAAAAGCTTCTCAATCGCATCCGGCGCCAAAGTAGTGTCCGCATCTATCGCCATAACATAAGGCGTATTGACCCTTTCCAGGGCAAAGTTCTGTGCGCCTGCCTTTGAACCCGTATTGGAAGGCGGCCGAATTACGGTTACTTTGCATGTGCGGGCTAAATCACCGGTTCCATCACTGGAAAAATCGTCCACTACAATAATCTCAACTGGTGGCCAGCTCTGATTTTGAATACTCTTTATCGTATCAGTTATAGATGCGGCCTCATTGTATGCAGGCACAATTACCGTTAACCCGCTTTTGTTATGCATGTGTATCTGTGCAGATTGCTTCGCCTCTTCTACAAGCCGGCATTTCCCATTGAGTAATTTTTGAAGCACTCTTTTGACTTTTAAATCCTATCCGATGCAAAATAAAATTCCTATGCTAAAACCACCCGCCAGGTTGGTGTGAATAACAAAAGCTATAAGGAGATGATGATAACAAAAGATTATCACATATAGTAGGGGAGCGCAAGTACCATGTAGGAGAGCGTTTCATTGATACCTTTACAGATTTGTTGTCGTTACGAACCAGGGAATCAACAATAATCAGAACTTGACAATGGTTATCGTGTGGGTTAACACACTATCGTGAACAGAACGGTTTTTTAGTTGTGTAAACGTTTTAATCACCATACAATGATTACGTGTGTGGTTGAATGGGAAGAATAAACAGTCCGCTCCTCTGGAGCTTAATACATTAATTGTGTTCAACGCTACAAACAGTTGACTCCGAAGGAGCCTTTTGTAGTTTCTGATTCTGTATAAGGAAGCAAGCATGTCGAACGTCAGTAAAAAAGATGTGGAAAACCTCATGTATGACCATTTAACAGAGACACTTTCTAATTTATTAAGTGTCCTCATATGAAAGTAGGTTTTCATAAAGGGAGTCAAAGATATGACGAATGTATTGTGAGGTTATTGATTTTTGAAAAGATATGAAAGGAAAATGTCGTTTAATGAAAACTATTCTGAGAATATTTACTATGGGTTTTATCTCATTCTTTTCAGGACAGGGTTTATATGCAGGTGCCCTCGAAAGTGTCATGGAAGGCAAGGCAACGGTTATCGATATGACCTATCCCCTGAATGAAAAGAACGCCCACTGGCCAATTGGGCAATATACCCCATTTAAGTATGAGGTTATTGCGACAATCAAAAAGGACATGGTATTTTCCGGCAAATATAGCACACCGGAACATCTTGGGACGCATATTGACGCGCCCAATCACTTTGAGCAAAATCAGCCTTCGGTAGATCAGATTCCCTTTCAACAACTGGTCGGTTTTGCCGTTCTTATTGATATAAAAGACAAGGTGGAGAGAGACCATGATTATACACTCATGGCTTCTGACATTCTCCAGTGGGAGGAGATAAATGGGCAAATTCCCGAGGGGGCGATTGTATTACTCAATACGGGCTGGGGTAAGCGGTGGAATAGTTTTGAGCATTATAAAAATAACGATAAAAATGGACAGATGCACTTCCCCGGTTATTCAAAGGAGTCGGCTACATTTCTTGTCGAAAAGAGACATGTCAGGGGCGTTGGTATTGACACCCTCAGCGGGGATTGTGGCACAAGTTCTGATTTTCAGGTACACCATGTGATAAATGGCGCAGGGAAATTCATTCTTGAAAATGTGGCAAATCTCGATGCATTACCACCGAAGGGAGCGACACTCATTATAGCCCCCATTAAGATTGAAGGGGGATCGGGGGGGCAGTGCCGTATCTGGGCTATTTTGTCTAAGTAAAATTTAATAGAAAAGAATTATTCGTGAAAAAACCCCAAACAATACCCTGAATCGTTCGACCGAGCTCACGCCGAAGGTTCACGACGAAGGCCCCCTTTTATTTATTAAGGGGGACGATAAAAAATCCCCCTTAAAATATATTTTCATTTTAGCGTCATTGCATACAACGGCCTCTCATCCCTTATTTTCCTTGCAAATTTTCTCTGATTGCTTTATCGTGATATTATTAATGTAATTTAGATAATCAATATGCATTTTATGTGATGAGAAAGGTTTTTTACTATGAAAAGGTATGTTGTGCCCTTTCTTGGGTGTCTTCTTGTATCATCTCTGATAGGTTGCAGCAAGGATGATATGCCATCTCCCAGGGCAGGGATTGTTTATAAGTCTACAGGCGTTGATGACGAAACTCATAAGGACTCATCAACTTCGCAACGATACGACATGCAACAGATCAACGAAAAGCTCAGGACGATGAATAATAATGACCTGTTTCAGTTTGCCCTGAATTGCGGGAATGAGGGGAAATATACTGAGGCCCTGGCGGCATATTCAAAGATAGTCGAGAAGGATAAAAATTATCCGGAGGTATATTACTATCAGGGGCTGGTATACCGCGACCTGGGTTTGATTGATGAAGCTATCTGCTCATTCCAGACGGCTGTCACCCAGAATCCGAATTTTGCCGAGGCGCATTACAACCTTGGCTATGCCTACCGGTGCAAGGGGCTGCATGGTGAAGCGATTTCCGAATACCAGAAGGCGCTTGAATTTATTTCCGGAAGCAGGACGAAACAAACGGCCGCAATTCATTACAACCTTGGGTTTTCCTTGTTTTCTCAGGGTCAGATTGATAACGCAATCAATGAGTTTGGCAAGGCATTGACCTTCAAACCCAGGGATAAAGAAATACACCAGAAGCTTGGCATTGCATACACGGCAAAGGGCTGGCTGGATAAAGCAAAAAACGAGTTTTCACTGGGTAGCGAGAATGATAAAGCCACAAACAAAATTCCATAAATAATAACTCACCGCAGAGGCGCGAAGTTTGCTAAGAAAAACTCAAATAAAAACTATGAATGAACGGAGAAAGTTATGAAAGACCTGAAAAACAGGCTTGATTTGTTAGAGTTAGACCTGAAAAAACTGGAAAAAAAGATGCGGGAAGATGGTTCTTGCGGTTCTGAAGAGGATTGGCACCATGTGCTTCAGAGGGTAAGAAAGATAGAGGAATTTGCGATTGCTCAATTAGCAATCAAGAAGTATCTCACAGAACAAAAGAAACCACAATAATTATGCTATGTAAAAAAAGAAGTTGATGAGAGATGAAGGCGGGAAACATAACCTCACATCTTCCTGATAATTCGAAATTCCTTGTTCGATATTCATTATTCGTTACACGGTTCAAT
>CAYJME010000208.1:0-5883 GCA_964370795.1 uncultured candidatus Brocadiaceae bacterium | reverse complement strand
CCTTTACCCACAGCTCAAGGTATACCTTTCTGCCTATTTGTTTCTCAATCTCCTCCCGTGCAATAACGCCGACTCGTTTTATTGCCTTCCCATCCTCGCCAATAATAATACCCTTTTGTGAAGAACGTTCTACATAAATAATGGCCTTGATGAAGTCATTGTTTTTTTCCCGTTCCTTGAATTCTTCAATTTCGACTGTTGTCGAGTATGGGATTTCCTCCCCATAAAATTCAAAGACCTTTTCGCGTATGATTTCAGAGGCAAGGAACCTTTCGTTGTAATCGGTCATATAATCTTCCGGAAAGAAGGGATCGCCTTCGGGCAGATATTTCTCGAAAATCGTGAGCAATAAGTCCAGATTCATTTGTCTTAAGGCAGAAATGGGGACGATCTCAGCAAACGGAAACAGTTTGCTGAATGCATCAATAACCGGTATCAGGGTATCCTTTTCAATCAGGTCTATTTTATTAATAGCCAGAATAACAGGGGTTTTCAGATGAGATACTTTTTGTAAAAACTCTCTATCCTGCTGATCGGGCAGTCCGGAAGGCTCTATCATCATGAGGACGATGTCTGCGTCTTCTATCGCGTGGTAGGCCTCCTTTACCATATATTTCTGCAATTCATATTTTGGCTCCATGATACCCGGTGTATCAAAAAAGACGATTTGGCAATTCTCCTTCGTTAATACCCCCATGATCTTTTTCCTGGTCGTTTGGGGTTTCGGGGAGACAATGGATAATTTGCAACCCATGAAGTCGTTAATCAGGGTTGACTTTCCCACATTCGGTTTGCCTACAATAGCTACATAGCCAGACTTACCTGTTTTTTTATCTGTTGGCATATACGTTCATTCTAGTAAAAAATATTCCAAAGTTGTAAAGGTACTCTATTTTTCATCCACATCAATTTCCATTTACTGAAGGCCGCCTCTGACGCTGAGTTCTATCTGCTTTGACCATTGTTTGTTCCTTCCTGGAATTCAAAATTGCTTGCATAAAAATGTTAATTTCGATTATCATAATATCTTGAATTGATAACGCATGTTGTTGATATCATGTTGTTGATATTATGTAGCATTCTAAACTTTCTCGTATGTTGAATCAAGCGTTTTACTAGCGAGCGGCTTTTGCTCACTGACGAGTATCGTCAATTCCATCCGGGGGATGACTTCCCCCGTAACACGGTTTTCATCTTCTTTGCCATAGAGAGAGTTCTATTGAAAATGTTAACCATCGAAAAAGAATATTTATCTCAATTAAAAGAGATTGTAATAACATTACTAAAAGATGAGGATGTGAAAATAGTTCTCTTTGGTTCCCGCGCCAGGGGAGACAATCATAGATTTTCAGACGTAGATATTGGAATTATTCCTTTGGGTAAGCTTCGGGCAGAAAGAATTACACTCTTAAAAGAAAAGGTAGAAGACTTAAATATTCCCTATAAAGTCGAAATAGTAAATCTTTCGGAAGTTTCGGAATCATTTAGGACAGAAGCATTGAAGGATGTTGTCGTATGGAAAGGTTAACACTTAAGTACAAAGACGCCGTGAAAGCGCTTGATACAATTGGGGAAATTCTAAAACAGCCTTTTTCTCTCATTGTAAGAGATGCTACTATTCAACGTTTTGAATATACATTTGAGGCTATATGGAAATTCTTAAAGGAATATCTCAAAGAAAAAGAAGGTATTATCTCAAATTCCCCGAAGTCTTGTTTTAGAGAAATATTTTCTTTAGGTTTATTGACCGAAGAAGAAACGGTTAAATTCCTGAAAATGACAGATCGAAGAAATGAAACTTCTCACACTTATAAAGAAGAAGTTGCTCAAATTATCTACAGTGAAATACCAGGATATTTTGCAGGAATGAAAAATTTGTTAAAAATATTTCAGGAAAAAATTTAAATGTTTTTTCCACAGTTATTTTTATACCAAAATATAGAATAAGGGAGGTCTGTTTCTTGGAAGAAGTAAAGCATCAGCGTTTTACATCTGCGCCTAATAAGGAATTTTACAGAGAACATGAAAAGGCGACGGTCAAAAAGGCTATTAAAAAGAAAATGCCTTTTTTAAATTCACAGAAGATGCGATGGTCAGTACAAGTTGCATTCTTTATCGTAGTGCTCGTGATTGGCTGGCAATTCTATACCTTTGTTAAATATTGCGAAGCGGGTGGAGCGGGATTTTATCTGCCGAGACCGCCCGGAGTGGAATCATTCCTGCCCATCAGCGCCCTTATGGGGACGAAGTACTTTTTTGGCACAGGGAAAATAAACACCATCCATCCGGCAGCCTTCGTTATCTTTGGGACATTACTCATTACCGCCATCTTTTTCAGGAGGGGTTTCTGCGGATGGATTTGTCCTATTGGCACTATTTCTGAGTGGGAATGGCGTTTTGGCGACTGGTTTTTAAAGAAACTTCCCCAAAAAGCCTCTCATTTAATAAGAAACATACCCACACGGTTAGCGACGGGATTAAGTCTCGTCTTCACGCCCATTATTGCGCTCCTGATCCTGGAAGTAATAACCATGAAGTCGTTTCAATTGCCCATTTTCAGATATCTGACCCCTGCCTATGTCCTGGCGATGGCGCTCCCGTTTGTCGCTCCCCGGAAATACTGGTCGGATGGCGTCAACGACAAAATTGCCCGGGCATGGAAATACGTTATTCTGGCATTTTTTATTTATATGATTATCTTAAAGATGCCTCTTGCGCTCCTGGAAGATATCTATAACCGCGCTCCTTTTATTCGGGTTGCAGACGTCAAGATGTTAAAGTTTTTCCTTAATTTGTCAGGCGTGGGATTAGCGGTAGTTTCATCGTTTCTCCTCATTTCTCTTGTCAATAAAAACTACTGGTGCCGTTATTTTTGCCCGTATGGCGCGATGCTCGGTATTCTGGCTTATATAAGTCCGATGAGGATTACACGCGATACGACAAAGTGCATTAATTGTGGGAAATGCACGAAGGTATGCCCATCGTATATCCTTGTCGATAAGAAGAAACATGTCCTGACCCATGAATGCCTGGCCTGCTACGATTGTGTCAATGCCTGTCCGGCAAGTGGGGCACTGGATATGAAACTCATCGGCGACAGCAAAAAAATTCACTACGGGCTTTACGCAGGCTTGATTATTGGACTTTATCTTGCCATTACAAACACGGCACGCGCAACGGGACACTGGTACACCAGAATTACTGATGGAGAATATGTCCGCAGGATGCAAGAACTCGACCAGCCTAAATACAAACATAAAGAAGGGCAATTTGAGATGGAGGAATAGTTCGCCAGGGAATTTTTAACTTTATGAAACCATGCGTTCTGGAATAAACCAGTTCCTTGTCTTTTTGCAAAGGTAAACCAAAAATAACATGGTGGGTACTTCTATCAAAACACCAACGACCGTGGCAAGTGAAGCGCCGGAGGCAAGCCCAAAAATCATTGTTGAAGTAGCAATTGCAACTTCAAAATGATTGCTGGCGCCTATCATGGCCGAAGGGGCTGCATCCTCATACGTAAATTTAAATGCCTTAGCAAGGATGTACGTGATCCAGAAAATAAGATTCGTCTGAATAAATAACGGTATTGCTATCCAGAGGATGGTAGTCGGCCTGGTTAGGATAATTTCTCCCTTGAATGAAAAAAGCAAAACAAGGGTAACAAGCAAGGCAATAATTGAAACCGGGGTAAGCACCGGTAAAAATTTTTTATTAAACCATACCCTGCCTTTTGATTGTATTATCCATTTTCTTGAAAAATATCCCGCGATAAGAGGGAGAGCCACATATATTGCAATGGAAAGTACCAATGCCTGCCACGGTACGGGCAGCCGTCCAACACCGAGTAAAAACCCGCCAAGCGGTCCATACAAAACAAGCATTGACAGAGAATTTATTGCCACCATAACAAGGGTGTGTCCGTCATTACCTCGTGCAAGATAACCCCAAACGAGCACCATGGCCGTGCAGGGTGCAATTCCCAGGAGGATACAGCCCGCAAGATAACTTCTCCACAACGGTATGAGAAGCATCTTGCCGCTGTGATGCATTACGACCAAACCTGCGCCATGTCTGGTACCGACTCCCCAATCCGCACCGGGGGGAAGTTTAACAAAATCGTGGGCATGTGATCCTATAAAATGGGTAAATACATATCCCAGAAAAAATAAGGCGATAGCATACATGGTAAATGGCTTAATTGCCCAGTTGGCAAAAAGGGTTAAACCTACAGGCTTTATTGATTTGCCCGCTTTTAAGACTTCCGCAAAATCGATCTTTACCATAATAGGATACATCATAAAAAAAAGGCACACCGCAATAGGGATAGAAACGACAGGGGCTTCATTTACCGTAATCGCTATCCCGTCTAAATACTTTGCAACTGCTGGCGCAAATTTACCCAAAATAATCCCTGCAACAATGCAAAGCATTACCCACAGTGTCAGGAATTTTTCAAAAACATGAAGCTTTCTTTCTGTCTTTATATCATCCATAGTATCATTTTCCCTACCATCAATTCTGTTATAAAACGGTATTTTATCAGCCTCAGAAAAGATATACCACGCCTTCCATGAAGCTGCAAGAAATACTTTTTTATATTTTATTGACATCGATATATCACTTATGATATAACGATACGCATTATGAATGTAAAATGTAAGATATGGTTTGAACAAGATAACGGCGTTGCCTTTTCCGAAGGACGCAAGATGTTGCTGGAAGCAGTGGATCAGCTTGGGTCATTAAATGCGGCGGCAAAAAAATTGGGTATGTCATACCGTGCGGCGTGGGGAAAGATTAAGGCAACGGAGAAGGTGTTGGGCGTAAGATTATTGGAGGTCACTACGGGTGGAAAAGGCGGTGGCGGCTCGGTCATCACCACGGAAGCAAAAGAACTCATATCGAGATACCGTAAATATAACGATAAAGTATCCGCTTTAGTTGAAAAAGAGATTAAACGGTTTTTTGAGAATAGAAAATGACTTCTGCGGAAATAAATATACCCCCTGCCCATTTTCGTAGAGACGACCCGCCGGGTCGTCTGTGCCCACCCGTGCGGTAAATTTGTTAAAATTTTAAGGTAACAGAACTTGGCAAACAAACTCTGTGGAACAATTACCCATATAAATTCAGGAAAAATTCATGCCCACGTTCAGATCTTATGGAGGCAAATACCCATGAGTGTAATCATCACGAGGGCATCCTGCGAGGATATGCGCCTTTTAGCTGGTGACACCGTTTATGTGCTCATTAAAGGCACCGACATTATGCTTGCAAAATCTTTTTCCGGGATGCTAAGCGCACGGAACAAGGCAAAAGGCGTTGTAAGACAGATCGTCCAGGGAGATATATTATCCAAGGTTTTTGTCGAATCACAGGGGGATATGCTCCACGCATTCATTACCAATACTTCATTAAGGGAAATGGATATTTGTGAGGGCGATGAGGTCACGGCTATTGTAAAATCAACGGAATTGATATTATCAAAGGAATTTTAGCTATGAGCAGGTCGGAAGTCATAGAATTGAATAAAGATGAGGAACAACTCCTTTTAGAAATGGTAAGTGCAATAAAAAGTATTAAGTACGGGTATATTCAAATAACGATACATGACGGTAATGTTGTTCAAATCGATAAGACAGAAAAAATTCGTTTAGACGGACAAAAATACAGATAGAAAGGAGGAGCTGACAGAGGAAGTTTACCATACCGACCGGACAACCGCAGGTAAAAGAAAATATTTTAACTGAATATTTTGGGCCGACCAGACAACCGGAGGCATAAAAGTTGACAGGAGATAAAGTCGGTGAAGAATTTTATGGTTTTAAACTGGTTGTCGGTCAGCCTTTTGGTTTTGGCGTTTATACCGGGTGTATTTGC
>CAYJME010000207.1:0-5885 GCA_964370795.1 uncultured candidatus Brocadiaceae bacterium | reverse complement strand
TTCGAATAACCTTTTCGCGTTGGATTCTATTAATCCTTACCGATTCTTCCTCTCATTTTAAAAATAATGCCATCAAATATCGTGACCTTTTAAGGAGTCACAGAGCAAAAAAAAATAATGTTCTTTTCATGATGGCTGATAAATTATTGGATGATAAAAAACAGGATGAATTATATGAAAGATTTGAAATCCATGAAGAAACCGTAATAGGGCATGGAGTTCATGAAGAATTACATTCAAAAATTCATAAATGGGAAGATGAATTTAAATAGGGATAATTGTACCGAAGCTATCGTATAAGAAGTACCAACACAGACTGAGGTACTTGAAATGCCTCAGTTTGTGATTTAAAGGTGCCAAATATTGTTAGAATTAGAAGAT
The DNA here is from genome assembly GCA_964370795.1 of uncultured candidatus Brocadiaceae bacterium. Taxonomy (GTDB): domain Bacteria; phylum Planctomycetota; class Brocadiia; order Brocadiales; family Brocadiaceae; genus JAHFOW01. Next base: position 5,504 of record CAYJME010000207.1, on the reverse strand, counting down.
CCTCAAGTGCAATAATTTATTCTGCACGTTATTCATCCACTTCTAAAAAGCGAGAGCAAGTAAAAATAAGAGGAGAATCGATTTGGCTACCATTTCATCATTTCCACCTAAAAATCATGAGCGGCTTAAAAAAACGCTGTCTCAAATGCACCATTTCAACACCTTGCCAGCCGAGGCTCAAGAAGTCATAGTGGCGGCTGCTATACCGCGCCACTTCGAAGCGGGACAGGTCATTTATCTTGAGGGTGAACCAGCAAATTTCGTCTATATTCTTGAGCATGGTTGGGTTAAGGCAACACGCATAACCCCTGAAGGGCGCGAACAGGGTTTGCTTTTCCTGCATCCAGTTGAGATTTTTGGCGATATTGCTGTTTTTACCGGTACAACCTATCCGGGCACAACCACTGCACTGGAAGATGTGGATGTCTGGGTTCTTCCTTCTGAAACCCTTCTGTTGCTTGTTAAACGTTATCCCGATCTGGCGCTTGCGATCATTCGCAAATTGAGCGAGCGTGTGCTGCATTATATTGGACTTGTTGAGGATCTGTCCTTGAGGAGTGTTGAAGCTCGGTTGGCCTGTACATTGTTACGTAATGCAGAACTGCGCAATGATCATCTGATTGTTCCACGGCGCGAATGGACCACCTTTGATGAAATGGCAGTGCGGTTGGGGACAGTGCGTGATGTACTCAGCCGAGCAATGAAAACACTAGAAGTAGAGGGTTATCTTAAGGTGGAAAAGCAGAATATTGTAATTTTAGATCCAAAAGGATTGTCAGAACGTGCGGATCGTTAACGCATTATTTTTCTATTTAGGGGTTCGCCAGAAATTTGGAAATAAAAACGGCGTTCTCTTCCGATAATCCAGGTACTCCTCCCCAAAACGATCTACTAATTCACGCGTCTCATGGAGGTAGATGAATGTTAACAAAATGCTGAAAACGACCACGCTCAGGATGATGAGCACACCAGAACTCATCCAAATACCGATTCCTGAGTATAAAAACAATGCACCGAGTGTCATCAGGTTGCGCGTATAGAAATACGGTCCCTGTGTCACAAGCTTTTGAGTGGCAACCATTGGGGCTGGTGTACCATTTCCGTTTATGTATTGGGTAAGGACAGACCAAATTACGAGAGCAATTCTTCCAATAGTTAAGACGGGACCAAGCACCTGATTCAACCAACCAAGGCGTATACGTCCCCAATCACCACAAACCCAACCAATCCCTACTTCGACCACGATCATCAAGAGTAAACCCAAAAAGAATAAGCTAATAACCTTCCTCTTGAGCGTTCCCTCGGTTACCTTGTACTTACCCATTTGAGGATTCACTTTCCTTTTTCGCGACTGCCTTGTACAAAATTTCAAGAAATTCATTAAGCGGCACGCGATGTACTCGCGCTGCCCATTCCACCGTTAATGCTTTTGCGAGAAACATTCGCAGGGAATATTTCCCTACTCGTTGAACGCCGAATACTTCCATTACTTCGGCGATGTCGCCGTATTCCAATAAGATTGCTGAAATGCGCGTATCTTTGGTAATTTGCATGACGCTATTCTCCTAAATTTGCTAAAAAGTTAAAGAATTGGATAAGTAATCCAAATTCTAGATCTTTACATTGACTAAATCTTAGCCCTCGAATCAAAATATTGCTACGACTTTTGTCGAATTTGAATATTTCCGCTTGTCTCTTATCAAAGCACGATTCCGACGCTTTGATGTATTGGTGATGATGTTGTTTCTGCGAGCACGACTTAAGTCGTTCACCTGACATTAGAAAGAACCTATACTCAAATCGGTTGCATCCTTTCACGACAACCAAGGAGCAAAAGTATGAAAACAATTCTGACCAAAATTGCATCCATCCTTGCATTCATTATCGGAGGAATGGCTGTATTTGCAGGTGTGCAAGTCTTACTGGGTAATGATCCCGGATATTATGTGATCAACTGGTTACCAATCTACAATTACACGATCGGAATTCTGACCGTTTTTATTACCTCCATCTTTATCTTTACAAACAGCCGATTTGCCCTGCCTGCAGCCATTGGAACGTTTAGTTTTCATGCCCTTGTCATGCTCATACTGCAGATCGCCTATCGCGGTACCGTCGCACCAGATAGCATCCGGGCTATGACCATTCGCTTGATCGCTTGGGCAATCATCCTGGGATTGATGTTTATCCAGGCACGCAAGTACAAACCTCTGCAGAAATTGAATAATACTGCTTTACGTGGCTAAACATAACGCAACACGATAAAAGTCGTACACAATAATCTAACTAGTCTGTAGACTCCTAAAGATTGTCCTAATTGAGAAGGTGAAGAGCGATGGTGCAACATGAAGGTCCCATTTCGGACGAAAATCTGCGCGAGGCTATACTTACCGTTTTTGCATCTGACAGCCAAACTGCTTCCACTGACTTGCGCGTGGGTGTGCTGAGTAGTATCGCGCACCTGGCAGGGGCGGTTGATTCGCTGACAAAACGCGAAGCGGCGGAAGAACTCGCAAAACATGTGAAGGGCATCCGTGGAGTGGTTAACCGCATTGAAGCCCCTGGTGCTCCATGCCCATCACGAGCAGTCAATTTAGACTTAAATGATTAAAAGGAAGAGGTATCGGAACATGACAAAGTGGTTATCGAAATGGTTACGAAAATTTCACCGTTGGATTGCTATACCTACTGCGTTAGCAATTCCAGCAGCGGTAATTATTAAATTAGTGGGTGATCCTAAATTAGTGGCTGCATGGGAAAAGTTAGATAAGATCCCCTCCATTTTGATGCTGATTATGGCGCTAAGCGGGGCTTATTTATACCTATTACCTTATATCGTCAAAGGACAGCGCAAGAAAAGATTATCTACTCTCAATTAATGGTTTCAGTTTAATGTCTTTTTTTCTATCAGGAAACTTGCTCTGTTCTAAAAAAATAATCTCAAGAAAGGAGCTAAGCATGAAAATTGTTAAGACCTTTGAAACTGCTGAAATCCCGAATCCACATTTCATCAGTGTTCGCGCACTACTTGTAAGTAATTCAGCACAGTTCGAGCATTTGTCGCTTGAACCAGGACAAGTACAAAAAAAGCACGTCGCCCATACCAACGTTTACCTTTACATACTTAATGGGACAGGCGTTTTGGAAGCCGGAGAGAAGACCATACCTCTTTCTGCTGATATGTTGGTGGAGATGCCTTCTGAAACTCCACACCGCTTGATAAACAATAGCAATTCTCAGTTGCGCCTGCTAAACATTAAAGCCCCGCTCCCAACAAGTTCCACGCAGATCGTTGCAGAAAGTTAAGATAGCCATGGCTGTGAAACCATTGGTCTTTGCATTTGTGTCCTTCTTCCATGACCTATTTACCGTGATTTGGATGGGTGGTTTGGTTGTCACTGTGCTTAGCTACATGCCGGCTCTTAAAGAGGCGTTGGGACCAGGTCCACAAATCAAGAAAGTAATGATGGCTTTCCAAAAACGTCAAAGTATATGGGTGTATGTCAGCATGGCCGGGTTAATACTTACAGGTCTATTAATGAGTAATCGAAACCCGGAATTCGAGCACTTATTTGGTTTTGGTAACGCGTACTCAGTCACTCTGTCGATCAAGCATATTCTGGTCATTCTCATGATTGGAACCACGCTGTATCGCAACCTGATTTTAAGCCATCCCCAAGCAGCGCTGACGCCGGAAAAAGAACATTTGAGCTTTCAACTCTTGATAATAAATGTAGTTATAGCCATTGCTGTGTTATTCACCAGTGGATTGGTTGCTTCACTTGCCAAACCGCTTTCTGGTTTAGGGTAACTGGGTATTTTTTCTAACCTATATTTGAAGATTCAAGATGACAACACCATAAAAGGAGATTAACAATGAAAAACAACACGAAATTGGGAGCTGCATTGGCGGTTCTCGGCATCCTGACTGGTTTGCTGTTCTTTTATTTGATAGCAGCCCAATACAATCCGATCATTGATGCGCATATTCTGATGGGTCGACCAGAAGAGGCAACATCTGTCAGTATTACTTTTGCTATCCTTGGATGGATTGGAATCACTGCTGGGGCAATCTGGGCGGCTGTTTTTTATGGTTTCCTTCATAAAGAAAAGTGGGCCTGGTTCTGGGGCACTGTAGCAGCGACCATTCAACTCCTGGCGGGATTTTTCCCTATGATACCCGCCATGGACGGCAACCAGACACCCTCAACCATGGTTGTGTTCATTCTTGCAGCTGTATTATGGTTTGGGATGCTTCTCATCCGCGGTGTAAAGAAAAATATCATTTTATTGGCATTTATTGCCGGTCTGGCTTATGTACTTACCTTTATCGACGGTGTCGCTCCAATTTCTAAATATGTGTCTACAAAAGGTTTTGATCCATTCTGGAACGGGGTATACGCCATATCACAGCAAGTTAGTTGGTGGGGTGCAGCAGCATGGGCTATTTTCATATTTGCCCTGCTGAAAAAGAAATCGTGGGCTATTCCGATGGGAATTTTCGCAGGAGCTATGTCCATGATAGCCGGCTATCCCATGGGGATCAATAATGCGTTGTTTGAAGTGCATCGCTTTTCCATGTTCCTACCTGCACCGCTGATAAGCACTGCCCTGGTTATTTATCTAGTACTACCGGGGACGCGCAAGATGCTCGAAACATGGAATAAAACGGAATCCTAAAACGCATGAGCAGCGTTTCTATGCAATTCATCAAAGACCGATTTAATTACCTCTTTAATTCTACAAAAGGTTTGATCCTGGTAGCAATCGCCATGATTGCCCTTGTCACCGCCGTTTGGGGGATGCTTTCAGGTCCGATGGCAGAGATGGGTGTACGGGATGTAGTCATCAAACTTTTCAAAATGGATATGGTGCAAGCAGAACGCGAAGGGCGGATTATCATCCTATACCATTCGATTGCTATGGCAGTTGTTGCGATCGAGACGTACATGATCACAAGTCTTTTAAAGATGAAACCCTTCTTTAAAACCGTCATTAACGCCATCATTACAGTCGGCTATATCGTAACAATGATCTTCGGGATGGGATTCGCCTACTTCGGTCACAATTGGGCGTTCCATGGACTGTACATCTTCGGTCTTTCGTTAATCTTTTTTGCCGGTGTGCTGCTGGTGATTGCCCTCTGGCCGTGGAAAAAAGAATTCTATCAACCGGATAGGACATACGCCCACACTAAAAAAGGAGTGGATATCGAGCGTGTGGCTTTCTTTGCTACCGCCCTAACTACCGTAATTTCCGCTCTGTTTGGTGCTATCCCGGGTTCATTTTTCGGCAATGGTTTTGAAGTCTTCCTGGCCGAGAACATTATCCGTCTCCCAGAAAAAACCACGATGCAGTATTCCATCATCGGGCATTTGCATATTATGTTGGCGCTGATCGCTATCATGATCACGCTCATCATCGGCCGCTGGCTGAACTTCAAGGGAATTCTACACAAGATTGCTATGCCTCTCATGATCCTGGGCACTCTCGTGCTCAACCTC
>CAYJME010000206.1:0-5907 GCA_964370795.1 uncultured candidatus Brocadiaceae bacterium | reverse complement strand
AGGGGGTTGTGAAAAACTTACAAAAAAAAGAGGTTTTTACAGAGTAATACTATACTGCAATCCGGAAAGGCAGCACTCTTTTCCCATAAAAGTTGTTTGCAAAAACGATGAAGGAGAACAATCAATGATTGCCGATAAAAATCAGGTTATAGACGGTATTCAACAAGAACAAAACTCAGGAAGCGAGGTACGGCAGTTTGTAGAAATACGACTTGAGAAAGAACTCTATGGTATCCCTGTTGAAAGGACCAGGGAGGTTGCCGTGCCAATGAAAATTACGGCCATTCCAGGGACTCCTCCCCATATTATGGGACTTATGAATCTTCATGGTGAAATTTTATCCATTGTGGATATAAAATCATTAATCAATATGGGAACGTCAGCCCCGGCGGAGACAAGCCGTGTCGTGGTGATTAAAACACGGGAAGGCCCTGTGGGGATTTATTGTGACGAAGTCATCAATATATACGATATCATGAAAAAAGATATTGAAGTTCCACTTTCTACTTTGAGTAATGAAACAGGCGCTTATGTGAGAGGACAGGTACAGACTGCTCATGGGTTGATGGGTATTCTGGATATAGAAGGATTATTATTGAGACAGGAGAAATAATTATGTTGGATATTTACTGGAATCTCGTTATACCGCTTGCAATTATCCTGACGTTTAATATTTCCCTCTTTGTGCTTATCAAGGTAAAAGTTATTCAAAAACTCAAACTGACGAAGAATTTAATGGTTGTTTTACTTGTGGTAACCCTCGTGCCTATCCTTTGTATTGTGTTTGTAAATGAGAGAAAGGTATCTTCCGTTATTTTTACGAATGTGTGTAATAATTTAAAATCTGTCGGTAAAACACGTGCCCTGTTTTTGAATGACAGGTTGGAAGACGTGAAACTTGATGCAGAAGGCTTTGCAAAACATTATGTTCTCATAGAATTTTTACGACAGGTATCAATCGAGAAGATAAATAAGTCTGATGCTAACTTTAATATACTATTAAAGAACACGCAGGAACACTTAAACCGGATTTTGTCTTCCGATGAATATGAAGATATCATGCTGGTTACTGCTGAAGGAAAGATAGAATTAACCGGTACGAAGCATAAACATGCAGAAGAAGTAGGTTTGGATGTCTCTGCGGAGACCTATTTTAAGCAGGGTAAGGAGAAGACCTATTTTACCGATCTGTTTTACAATAAATTTTCCGAAGAAAATCTCATGTATATCATAACACCCTGCAATGACCAGCAAGGACGATTTGTTGGATGCGTTATGTTGGAAATGGACATGGGCAGGGTTTATGATGTGTTAACAAATAGAGAAGGTCTGGGCGAATCAGGAGAGACGTACCTCGTGAACAAGGAAAAGCTTATGGCTTCAGAGTCCCGGTTCCAGAAAGATTCGGTGCTCAAGGTGAAGGTAGATACCCTTGGAGCACAGGAGGGTTTGGCTGGCAAAAGTGGGGTTGCTATCTATCCAGATTACAGGAATATTCCGGTAATAGGTTCCTGGCATCCCATAAAATATACAAACTGGATATTACTGGCGGAGATTGATGAGAAAGAGGCATTTGAGCCATTGCGAACGAACCGGAAGAATCAGATAATTCTTGTCTCGGCAGTGGTGGTTATCGTAGTCCTTATTGCTATTTTTTCAGCACGTGCTACCGTTAAACCCGTGCAAGAGTTAACAGAGGTTGCAGAATATGTCGGAGAGGGAAAATTAGACCGGGATGTAAAGATACAAAGCTATGACGAAATAGGTTTTCTGATAAAGGTATTCAATGAAATGATAAAGAATATGCGATTGCTGGCAAGGCAGGCAACAATTATATCAAGGGGAGACCTTACCGCCAGCGTGGAGTCAAAGGGGGAACTTGCCGGTGCATTTAACTCCATGCTGGAAAATTTACGCACGATGATCAAGCAAACCCAGGAGTCTATTGCACGTATCTCCTCTGCTTCTATGGAAATCTTATCCAGTTCAGAAGAACAATCGAGCGGAACTTCCGAGCTTGCCGCCTCCGTTGGTGAAATAACTGCAACAATTGAGGAGCTTGCCAGTTCATCAAAACAAATTGCGGCAAATGCAGAGTCTGTTGCAAAGGCCGCTGAAGGTTCAGAAGCCACGGGTCAGCACGGCACAGAATCAGTTATGGAATCTGTTCATATTATGGAAGATATCAAGAATGTGACGAAGGAAAATGCTTGCAAGATCATTTCATTAAGTGAAAAATCGCAAAAAATAGGAGAGGTGCTGGGAATTATAAAAGATATTGCGGGAGAAACCCATCTTCTTGCGCTCAATGCTTCAATAGAGGCGTCATCGGCGGGTGAGTTTGGTAAGCGCTTTGGGGTGGTTGCCGCTGAGGTGCGGAGACTCGCAGAGCGGACACGGGTGGCGGCTGAAGAGATAAAGGGTGTTATTTCCGAGATTCAGGAGGCAACGAATGCGGCGGTCTTAACGACGGAACAAGGCGTTAAAAATGTCGAAAAAGGCATGGAAGTTGTGCAAAATGCAGGGCGGTCAATCGAATCAATCCTGCATCTGGCGAGAGAAACAACCAACGCCGCCAAACAGATTGTTATGGCAACGCAGCAGCAGAAAAGCGCAACGGAACAGGTGGCCGATACGATGAAAGAGATATCTGAGGTTGTAAAACAAACGGCCGTCGGTTTGAAACAATCAACAGCAGCAGTTGTTGAATTGAATAAACTGGCGGATAATTTTAAAGAGTCGATTAAAAAGTTTAAAATCTAATTACAAGGAAAGAGAAACGTCATGATACCTATATTTATTGCCTCTGTTTCACCTTTTTCCGGAAAGAATCTCATTTGTCTTGGACTGGGATTAAAGTTCAAAAAAGATGGCTATAACGTTGGTTACTTTAAACCCATGGGGTTTTCTCCGGCTTTTGTTGAGAATGTGCTTACTGACGAGGATGCGATCTTTCTTTCCCGCGCGCTGGAGGTAAGTGAACCACTCCATTCGATTTGCCCCGTGGTTTTGACAGACGACCTCATCAGACGATTGATGAGCGGCGAAGATTTGAATGTTCGTCAGAAAACCATGACGGCTTTCCAGCAGGCGTCTCTGGGAAAAGACATCATGATCGCAAGGGGCGTGGGACGGCTTTCCGGAGGAATGTGTCTTCATTTCTCCGAACTGGATTTTATCAAGGAATCCAGGGCAAGGGTAATCTTTATAGACAAGTATCAATCTCACGTCGATACGCTCGATGGATTCCTGTACGCATCAAAGATGCTGGGAGACCAGTTGCTCGGCGTGGTATTTAACCTTGTTCCCTCCACAAAATTAAATTATGTACGGGAAATACTGGTTCCATTTCTTAAAACGAACGGGATTGAAACGCTGGGAATTATTCAGAAGGATCCCATTCTCGGTGCGGTGTCAATCAGGGAGATTGTGAACGCTTTGAATGGACATGTCCTCTGTTGCGAGGATAGGGTGGACGAGCTAATTGAACATTTTATGATCGGCGCAATGAATGTAGAAAGCGCCCTGAGTTATTTCCGCAAGGTTTCAAATAAGGCGGTTATTACCGGCGGAGACCGGAGCGATATCCAATTGGCCGCGCTTGAAACTCCGACGAGGTGTCTTATCCTTACCGGCGAGCTTTATCCCAACGCCTCTATTCTTGGCCGCGCCCAGGAAATTGGCACGCCAATTGTCGTCGTTCGCTCTGATACGGCAAACACTCTTGAAGTATGCGAAACGCTCTCCGGATATGTCAGCATACACAACAAGTCTAAAGTATGCCGTGCCTCTGAAGTGGTAGAGCGGGAAATTGATTTCAATACTATTTATGCACGATTGGGTTTGAAGTAACCATGGGAGAAGTTGCACGTTTTTATTATCGGCAGTCGTAACCGTCTTCAATAAGCCGGCATTTACATGGTCATTGCGAGTAATAGTGAAGCAATCTTATTCCTCTGGAATTATTATAATATGGAATTCAATAAAAGGAGTATAGTTTATGGCAAATGCAATATTAGGAAAAACTAAGGGAATATTTAAGAAAGAGGGACGGCAAACATATGCAAACGTGTTGAGCATACCCTCCGGAGTGGAAGGGCAAACATCGGATGAATATAAACTATCATTGAGTTTGACGCCTGAACGATTCAAAGATGTAACACTATCTTGTGGTAGCTACCCATCGGCAGAGCCCCAACAGCCGACATGGAGCATTTTCGGCGAAGCGCACGCGGCCTGTCACCCCGGCGAGCAACGCCGGCTATATCAAAACAACCGTGGTCCCATCGCAGAGGGTCTTGTCCGTCGTTTTATCCGGCGCGTATCATCCGCCATGGTCGGGTCAGCGCTTCGTGCCTGCGCGATCCTCCTCGGCTTGTTGCTGGCCACACAGATGGCGGTCTTCCCGGATGCGCGAGCCGAAATGTCGTTCGTGCGTTCGCTGAACACCGACGTACCCCTGTTCGGTCTCGATCACCCCTGGGGACTGGCAGTCGACCTCCTCGGCAACGTCTTCGTGGCGGACACGAACCACCACCGTATCATCAAGTTCGACCCGTACGGTTATCCGATACTCAAGTTCGGCAAGAAGGGATCCGGAAAGGGGCGGCTCTACTACCCAAACGCGGTGGCAATCGATAACTATATGGAGAGGGTCTATGTCGTGGACACCTCGAACCAACGGGTCTCTGTGTTCGACTTGAAAGGTCATTTTCTCTTCACTTTCGGCAAGGAGGGATCAGAACGGGGCCAACTCCTGGATCCCAACGGCATTGCTGTGGGCGAGTACGGTCGCGTATTCGTGACCGTAGGGCGCAACCACCGGGTTTCCGTTTTCTCCCCGGACGGCAGATTCGGTTATTCATTTGGAGGGTATGGCACAGGACCCGGTCAGTTCCAGGTCCCGGCTGGCATCGCCACCACCCAAATGGACATTGTCTTCGTGACCGACCAGTACGGGGGGCGCGTGGAGGTATTCTCTGAATCTGGAACGTTTCGTACGGAGTTCGGCTCTTTTGGCAGCGGGAAGGGACAGCTTAACTTTCCCGACGAAATCGCAGTCACAGATGGGATCAAAATAGGCGAGCTTCACATCTGGGTCGCGGAGAGCAGTTACCCATCCCGGATACAGGAGTTCGTCCGCGCCAAATACGGCGCGCCGTACGTGCCCGGACAGCAGATTTTTAGTGGCGATGCTGGCCTCAATCAACCCCATGGCGTAGCAGTAGACGAACAAGGTCGCCTCTATGTAGCAAACACCAGCGAGGACGAGGTGTACGTTTACGAGGACAAGGAGCCGAAGCTCGAAGCTTTCCTGCTCAGCTTTCGCGACGACATCATCGATACGGCAGGGCTTCTGTTCGCGCTTTACTACAACCAGACCGAAAAAATGTGCGACGTCTTGGGGAATGCCACGATCACCGTCCCCCTCAGTCCACCGGTGAAGTTCAAGCTCGAAGGGAGCGCCAACGGCGTTGGTCGTGGGCTGAAAAATAGTATGAAGATGGACCTGAGCAACTAGCAACTCGGCTGGATCAAGCAGGCGTGGGACAAGGGAAAGTTCATCAGTGGTGTGGCGACATTCAGGGGTCGCTGCACGGACAACGTCCGTGTCACCAAGAAGATAAAGTTCCGCAGGTAGGTAGGCAGAGCGCGGTCCGCGGCAAGACCCTTCAGGTGCCGCGGACGCTCGTATACGATGGAGGGAGGCGGCACACGGTGAGGCGTGGCGCTACCGTCATTATCAGCGTCCGAGAACTGCGGAATTATGAAAATGCACATCACGGCGATATAGTATTGGCACGAAAATGCATATTTTCATGCCCTTTTGTGAGCCTTTGGCTCATGTGAGTTTACTCTGTAAAAACATCTTTTTTTTGTAAGTTTTTTACAACTCCCATTACCCCT
>CAYJME010000205.1:0-5919 GCA_964370795.1 uncultured candidatus Brocadiaceae bacterium | reverse complement strand
GGATACACAGGGCAAGGTGCACATCAGCTATTCTAACTACCACAATGGTGACCTCAAGTACGCAACGAACGCCTCTGGCTCATGGGTAACGACGACTGTGGATAGGAGTGGAGATGTAGGCTGGTATACCTCCATAGCGTTGGATACCTCGGACAAGGCACACATCAGCTATTTTGATAATACTAACCGAGACCTCAAGTACGCCACGAATGCTTCTGACTCATGGGTAACGACGACCGTGGACAGTGGTGGAGATGTAGGCAGGTATACCTCCATTGCGTTGGATACATTGGGCAAGGTGCACATCAGCTATTATGATGGTTATTTTAGCTATGACCTTAAGTATGCCACGAATGCCGATACCACTCCACCCACAGTCGTTTCCACAAATCCAATTGATGGTGCGACTGGCGTGCCAGTAAACTCAACTATTGTAACTACCTTTAGCGAGGCAATGGATGCGTCCACAATAAATGATTCTACATTCACCATGAGTAATGGAGCGACCGGTATGGTCAGCTACGATGATACCACCCAAACAGCAACGTTCACGCCTTCAGCAAATTTAAACTACGCTACTACCTATACTGCAACTATTATTAAGGATGTAAAAGATTTGGCGGGTAATCCTATAGCGTCTGATTTTGTGTGGAGCTTTACTACCGCGCCAGCGCCCGATATTACACCACCCGCAATAGTTTTAACAAATCCATTAGATGTTGAAAATAACGTGGCTATCAACACGACTATCGCTGCCACCTTTAGCGAGGCAATGGATGCGTCCACAATAAATGATTCTACATTCACCATGAGTAATGGAGCGACCGGTACGGTCAGTTACGATGATACCACCCAAACGGCAACGTTCACGCCTTCCTCCAATTTAACTTATTTAACCACCTACACAGCCACCATTACCACAGGCGTAAAAGACCTGGCAGGCAATCCCATGAGCGCTGACTATGTATGGAGCTTTACCACTGAGCCAGATATCACACCGCCTACGGTCATTTCCACAAATCCATTAAATAATGCAATCGATGTGGACATCAACACGGTTATCACTGCCACCCTTAGCGAACCTATAGATGAAACCACGATGAATACGTCCACCTTTACCATTGATGGGGTTACAGGAACGGTTAGTTATGATCCTGCTACCAAAACGGCAACATACACGCCTTCGGCAATTTTAAACTATGCTACTACCTATACTGCTACTGTTATCAAAGATGTAAAAGACTTAGCGGGTAATCCTATGGAGTCTGATTTTGTGTGGAGTTTTACTACCGCACCAGCGCCCGATATTACACCACCCACAATAGTTTCAACAAATCCATTAGATGTTGAAAATAACGTGGCTATCAACACGACTGTCTCTACCACCTTTAGCGAGGCAATGGATGCGTCCACAATAAATAATTCTACATTTACCATAGATAATGGAGTGACCGGTACGGTTGCCTATGATGATGCCACCAAAACGGCAACGTTTACGCCATCGTCAAATTTAAATTATGCTACTCCTTACACGGCCACTATCACAACAGGTGTAAAAGACCTTGCGGGGAATGCCATGACGGCAGACTATTCATGGGGATTTACAACCACATCACCATCCCCTGCTTCTCCAATAACCTTTACTGCAAAGGCAATATCATCATCAGACATTATTCTCACATGGCGAGACATATCTGACACTGAGAAGGGGTTTAAGATCGAAAGGAAAATGGGAACTTGCGATTCTGGTAATGACTGGTCTGAAATTATAACTGTCGGGGCAGATGTAAGAACTTATACTGACACAGGGTTATCCCCCCATACGCAGTATTCTTATCGTGTAAGGGCTTATAATGCGGGTGGTGACTCTGATTATTCACGTTGTAACGCGGCAATGACGGGTCTTTCAGATACCCCCAATGCACCCACGAAACTGAAGGCAGTTTCAATTTCCGAAAACAAGATAAACCTCTCATGGACAGATAACTCCTCTGATGAGACGGAATTTCATGTTTACAGAAGAATCGGGACAGGGGTATGGGTACTGTTAACTAAAAGAGGAGAGAATGTTACAAACTTCCAGGATACCACAGCAACGGGCAATGCCTCGACCACAACTTACAGTTATTATGTTACAGCATGTAACAATTCAGGTTGTTCACCGGGAACGAATAGCGCAGTAGTTCCCTTTCGCCCGTCAGCGCTTACTGCAGATGCCTTTTCATCAAGTCAGGTAAATCTCTTATGGATGTCTGTGAAAGCAACAGGATTTCAGATACAGCGCATGATCGGTGATTGTGCATCCGTGAATTACTGGAAACGTATAGCAACGGTAGGGGGGAAGACAACAAATTATACCAATACAGGTCTTTCTTCAGAGACGACGTATTCTTACAAATTGAGGGCATACTCCAGGTCATACGAACAGCCATACGCATACGGGTATTCCTTGTGGAGTGACTGCGACGATGCAACAACGCCATGACTTTAGCGATTGAGAAAATAGTGTAACCTTACTTAATATAAAAATGTGTGCTTTATCGTCTCATTGCCTTTCATACGTCGCCAATTTGGGCACTTCTTTCTGTCTATTTGTTGGTGCTTTATCATTGGTTTGTGGTGTATTATATATTTTATTTCCAAAGCCTTTGGTTAAACTCAATGAGCTGTTGATTAAACTCAATAAGCTATTGGTTAAAATTAATGAATGGGAAATAAGTATGGTACTTTCTAATAGTGAAACATGCAAATACCGGATGATAACCGGTGTCTTTTTGATAGCAGCCGGTATATTTATTTTTACTATTGTGACTTATTGGGCATGATTATCAATAAAGTCTTCAATGATTTCAATACAAGCATTGCAGGCAGGGTATTATATGACTATGAATAAAAAGCACGAGTGGAAATAATTTTCATAGTTCTTAAAATAACAACTAATCATACTAACAATATAAGTGAGTATTTATTATGGGAAAAGTTATTTCATTTATTAACTACAAAGGCGGAGTCGGTAAAACCACCACCACCTGCCACATTGGCTGCGCCCTTGCTCTCTTTCATAACAAAAAGGTATTACTCATTGATGCAGACCCGCAAACCAATCTGACTTTTTCATGTGTTCTGCCCGAACGGTGGGAGATATTCAAAAAGGATAATGGAACGATTGCAAAGGTCTTTGAATCGTATCTAAAGGATAGTTTCGATACGTACCCGATTGATAATATTATCTGGAAGTCTCCTCTTGAATTGTTTGCACATGGCAAAATTATGAAAGACGTTGTAAAAAACATTGACCTGATTCCCTCCGACATTGATTTACTGGGCGTTGATATTGATTTAGCGGCAAAAACATGGCGGAAGATAGAATCGGGTTTTTTTCAGGAACAACTCCATATCATCAGGCAAACGCTCAGGAGAACGAAAGAAGCCTTTGGTTTTGATTCATCGTGCGATATAAGAGACGCCCTTTTTTACGCAGAACAGCGTCACATCCTTAAGAGGGCTATTCATACCATAAAAGAAAACTACGATTATATACTCATCGATTGTCCGCCCAATCTGTACCTGGTTACTCAAAATGCGCTTGCCGCAAGCGATTTCTACGTAATAACCACGATACCCGATCACATGTCGACCATCGGGATAAATATACTGATGAGAAAAATCAGGGAATTAAATACCATGATGAATAATAAATGTCAATTAACGGGAACAAAATCAAACAATACTACACTCAAAGGAATCGTGTTTACCATGGTGCGTATCTTTGGACAGGGTATTGTGGGCACTCATAAGGATAAAATGAATGAGCTTCGCAGGAATTATGGCGACCTGTGCTTCGAGAAGTACATATCGTGGGGCGCCGGCTATACAGAATCCTCTGCGCTGGCGGTTCCCGTGTTTCTCATGGACGATGAGAATGCAAGGCGTGTTTCTCTGCAATATCAGGAGGTAACAAATGAATTTTTACAGAAGGTTGAAGGTGTGTGACCATGGCAACAAAGACAAAGAAAATTGACTTGCATGATATGCTTCTCAAAGTGAAAGAGGGTCTTTCTTTACTGCCGGGCGATGAAGAGCGGCAACGGCTGACGCAATTGATTTCAGAAATAATAGCGGAACTCGACGTGTTACGCGAAAATATTGTAAAATATCCCCATGAGTCTGAGATACAACAAGTATCCGGCGCTATCCATACGCTTGTGTCATTTTTTAATTCGGTGAAAGACAAACCACTCCTTGCAGAATCGCTTTTCCCAAAGAAAACCAAGGCAAGAAAGGCGAAAGGTATTGCAGTTGACACGGACGCTGTCTTACATCTTCTGGAAGGACTATCCGCCGAAAAAATACTTGAAGAACTCACAAAGTATAAAAAAGACACCCTGGTTGATCTGGCGGTAAAGCTGAATATATCCGTGAATACGAAACTTAAAAAAGACGCCCTTGCCGATAAGATTTTCAAACTGGGGTTTGCAAATAAAAGAGGGTATGATCTGTTGAGTGGTAAAGAGAGAGGATGAGATTAAAAAACAAATATCAAATTTCTGGCGTAGTTACACAGCAACCAATTCTCCCTTATGAAAGAGGGGAGATTGCTTCGGAAAAGACCCTCGCAATGACACCGGGGGGCTTAGTGACGTGCTATCGCCTTTGCAATGACACGGACTATGCGCTTTGATGGTACACTGCACGTTGTCGTTGCGTATTGCATCTTGTCGTGGTGCACTGTGCTTTGTCATTGCAAAGAGGAACCGGCCATTGCGACCTTATCCTGTCATTGCGAGCGACTTGCCTGCGCGCAGCGCGCAAGCAGGAGCGAAGCAATCTTTCTCTCATAAACAAACAATACCTCTTAATGAAGGGGGTTAAGGGGGTTGTAAAAACTTACAAAAAAAGTATTTACGCAGTAATACTTTATAGAAATGAGGATTGAGGAATTTAAGTATGTTTGGCCTTAAACAGCGGGAACGTGATCGTCTGCGCGCTACACCACTATCCCAACCATGGCTCAAAATTATAGAGCATGATGTTCCATTCTATCGTTGTTTGCCCGAAGCTGATCAGAGGGAGCTTCAGGGACACATGCAGGTATTTCTTGCTGAGAAGCGTTTCGAGGGCTGTGGAGGTTTGCAAATGACGGATGAGATCAAGGTTACTATAGCAGCGCAAGCGTGTTTGCTTCTGCTCCACCGGGATACGGACTACTACCCAACGATGATTTCGATATTAGTTTATCCAAGCGCATATATAGCGCATGTGTCTGAGTCGATGGGTGGAATTGTGCGTGAGGGTGATGCTGTCAGGCTTGGTGAATCATGGCACCACGGCGCTGTTGTCTTATCCTGGGATGATGTGCTGCGTGGTGCGGCCGATGTCCACGACGGCCACAATGTTGTCCTCCATGAGTTTGCACACCAGCTAGATCAAGAGGGTGGGGCTGCCCATGGGTCGCCCATTTTACCGAGACGTTCGATGTATGTTGCATGGGCGCGTGTGCTTGGCGCAGAGTATGTGCATTTACAACAAGATGCCGAACATGGCCGGAAGACTGTGTTGGATAAGTATGGTGCCATAAATCCCGCAGAATTTTTTGCTGTGGCTACGGAATGTTTTTTTGAGAAGGCCGTACAACTCAGGAAAAAACATCCGGAACTTTACGAGGAATTGAAACTCTACTATCAGCAGGACCCGGCACAATTTCTTCGTTGATTAATTGATTGTTTTAGAAGATTCCTTTAATCGTAACTGTTTGTAGTAGCTACTTCAGTCGCTTCTCGTTCCAATGCTTTGCGTTGGAACGCAAGCGGTGGACGCTCAGCGTCCTGGTCCGAGTTCCCATGCCAGAGCGTGGGAACTGGATAATACGCCCCAAAGGGGCAAAATAAGATAGCTCAGGGCAACGCCCTGGGTAAAAAA
>CAYJME010000204.1:0-5930 GCA_964370795.1 uncultured candidatus Brocadiaceae bacterium | reverse complement strand
CAGAGAACTGAGACGCCGCACAGGCCTGGGTTTTAAGTGGATAAACAAGACGCCCTGATTGGGACTCGCGGTAACACTGGAACTGCCAACGCTTGAATAAAAATCCCTGACATTTGGATCGTTACGAATGATCTCTGCTACTGCTTTCTGGAGCTGCACCATATTTTCAAAAGAAATTCCTTGTTGTGCTTCTGTAATGCCAAAGATTGTACCCTGATCTTCATTGGGAAGAAATCCCTTTGGGACAGTAACAAATAAATAGCCCGTAATTAACAAAACAATACCGGAAACTATCATGGTAAAAAGACGATGCTTTAAAGCAAACCTGAGGCTCCATTCATAAGCATTCGTCATGGTATTGATAAAATTCTCAATGATGCTGTAGAAACGTCCGTGTTTCTTTTCAGACGGTGGACGTAAGAAACGGCTGCACAGCATCGGCGTAAGACTGAGAGAAACAAAACCCGATATCAATATTGCCACACAGAGCGTAACTGCAAATTCACGGAATAACCTTCCTACAACTCCACCCATAAATAACACGGGAATAAAGACAGCAGCAAGCGAGATTGTCATAGAGAGGATGGTAAAACTAATTTCTTTGGAACCGTTCAGCGCTGCATGGAGGGGTTTTTCCCCCATTTCCATATGACGAACGATGTTTTCCAGTATGACAATGGCGTCATCCACCACAAATCCTATGGCAAGAATCAAGGCAACGAGTGAAAGATTGTCCATGCTGTAATTCAGGAGATACATAACTGCAAAGGTACCCATGAGAGACAGGGGAAGCGCCAAACTGGGAATTACTGTTGCCGAGAAATTGCGGAGGAAAAATAATATCGTCATAACTACCAAAACCAGAGTCAGGATCATGGTAAATTTTACTTCGTGGATCGACTTCATAATTGATTCCGAACGGTCATAGAGAATATGCAATTCGACAGAAGGCGGAAGATGCGACTGGATGATGGGCAGGAGTTTTTTCACGGCGCCCGCTACTGCTACTGCATTTGTTCCCGGTTGGCGTTGTACTGCCAGCACAATAGCCCGCTGGCTTCCGTTATGATTTATATACCAGGCGGCCGCTCTATCATTTTCAACGCTGTCAATAACCCTTCCGAGTTCTTCCAGGTGTACTGGCAATCCGTTACGGTAAGTAACAATAATGGGACGGTAAGCGCTTGCCTTGAATAGTTGCCCGGTAGCAAGGATGGTAAATGCCTTATTGGTTCCCTGCAGTGTTCCTGTGGGCAAGTTTACGTTTGCATTGCGCAGCGCCTCTTCCACGGTATCTATCCCGATTCCTTTGCTGGCCAGGGCATGGGGGTTAAGCTGAACACGAACCGCATACTTCTGCGGTCCAAAAATCTGCACCTGCGATACACCGCTAATCATAGAGATACGCTGTGCCATTAGTGTATCCGCATAATCGTTCAGTTCCCAGAGAGGGAGCGTCCGTGAAGTCAGGGCGATATACAAAATGGGTTGATCCGCGGGATTTACCTTCTTGTATGTGGGTGGTTGTGGCATATCATGAGGGAGAAAAGGCGTAGCCTGAACGATGGCCGTTTGTACGTCCTGTGCGGCAGCGTCAAGATCTCTTTTCAGGTTAAACTGGAGCGTGATCTGGGTGTATCCCAGAGAACTGGTGGAATTCATGGCATCTAAGCCTTCAATCGTTGAAAACTGCCGTTCCAGAGGAGTTGCAACGGTTGATGCCATAGTTTCTGAACTGGCGCCGGGAAAGTTAGCGCTTACCAGAAGCGTAGGAAAATCAACGTTGGGCAGATCGCTTACCGGGAGGAATCTATATCCTGCAATACCAAAGAGCAGTATTCCAACCATGACGAGGGTAGTCATGACAGGACGGCGAATAAATGGTCCTGATATGTTCAAGAATTCTTTCCTCCGTCATTTTTAATTTCTACAGCGCTTCCAGGGATCAGGCGAAGCTGACCCTCGGTAACCACCTTTTCTCCCGGCTGAAGTCCGCTCGTGATAACCGTTTCCTGGTTTACGGTATTTCCCGTGGCAACGGGACGGGATTCTACCGTCAAGTCAGGTTTAATGACATAAACGTATTTGCCTTCCTGTCCCGTTTGGATTGCCTGAGAAGGGATTACCACGGCGTCGTGTTGTGTTGTGTATGTTATCGCCACGGTAACAAATTGCTTAGGCCAGAGGAATTCATCCTCGTTGGCAAAGATTGCTTTAAGCGAAATTGTACCCGTTGAAACATCGACTTCGTTATTTAAGAAGGTTAATTCTCCAACAGATGGATTCGCTTCATTTTTAGGGACAATTGCCTCTATCCTCAGATTTCTCTGATTCATATATTTCCTGATCTCCGGTAATTCCTGTTCAGGTAAAGCAAATGTTACATATATCGGCTTAGTCTGATTAATGGTAACCAGGACGGTATCATTGGCCTTGACCATATTACCCTGATTAACCATAAGTTTTCCGATACGTCCATTGACGGGAGAACGAATAGAGCAATATCCAAGCTGGAGTTTTGCGTTTACCACAGCTGCCTCATCCGCCTTCACCGTCGCCCCGAGGGCTTCAAAACTGGTTTGATACTGGTCGTATTCTTGTTTCGATACAACGCCTTTTTTAAACAACTCTTCATAGCGGAGGGTATCCGTCTCTGCCTTTTTCAATAGAGCCCTATCTCTTGCCAGATTGGCTTCGAACTGGTTGAGCGATGATTTAAAAGGGCGAGGGTCAATTACAAAGAGAAGCGCCCCTTTTTTCACTTCCTGACCTTCTTTAAAATACACCGATGAAAGTTCACCCTCAACCCGCGTTTTCACCGTAACGGTAGAATATGCTTCCACATTTCCAATGGTTTGTACCTGGATGGGAACATCTTTTTGCACAACAACTGACGCGGTAACCGGTACACGAGCCGGCGTCGCAGGTTTCCCTTCAGGTTTATGAGAACAGGCAGTTACAAGAGTTGCCATTCCCAAAATAAAACAGCGCCTTACCATAAAACGCACATACATGATCCTATTCCTTTATTGTTCCTTTGATGAAGATAGCCACAAATTCTTTAATAATCGTGTCCGTATCGGTACGTTTGTATTTCTTCAGCAGCAGGAAATTCTCTGCGTCAAAATATGAAAAAAACATTC
This sequence comes from uncultured candidatus Brocadiaceae bacterium, assembly GCA_964370795.1. GTDB lineage: Bacteria > Planctomycetota > Brocadiia > Brocadiales > Brocadiaceae > JAHFOW01. The sequence goes on along the minus strand of CAYJME010000204.1, from coordinate 2,787 downwards.
CAAGAAATGCCCGCGCCCCTAATTCTGTGTCAAAATTTCTCACCGTCCCCTTCTTTTGCATATCGGCAAAGTAGGACGCAAGGGTTTTCAGTGTTTCATGGATAATGGAAAGGTAAATCTTGTGTATCTTTTCGTTATACCGGTGTATTTCCGAATGCATTATGCGCACCAGGTCTTTTCTCTCAGCAAGAGAATCCAGAAATCTTTTCGCAATCATCCGGAGCCCTTCTTCGTATGAAAACCCCGCAATCTCGGAAAGAAGTCCTTTCAGGGCGGGAAGAAATGAATGGATATTTATCACCTCTTCAAAGAGTTTCTCCTTTGAGGGAAAGTGCCGGAAGAGGGTAATTTCAGCAATACCGGCATCCTTTGCAATCTCTCGTGTCGTTGCGCCCAGATAGCCTTTTTTCGAAAAGAGTTTTAGTCCACTTTCAAGGATTTTATCTTTTGTATTCATAAAATCTATTCACAGACATAATTTGATAGATACCGGTAATATCACAACAATTCTAAAACAGATTATGTTAGTTATTACTTACATACTTTTTTATTATAAAAAAATATATCTTTAAATTCCTTATAAATTTTTATTCCTTGACATAAAATACGTATTTCTATATGTTTACAATATGAAATATATAAATAGCCGTAAAATAATACCGCATATAGGCGATATAATCCATGTTGGGCTGCTTCGGGGATTTTAAATCTGATTGGAGAATTAAATGGTGACATGCTTTGTTATTCAATCTTTTGACGCAGGTCCTTTCGATAAGAGATATGAAGACATCATTGACTCAGCGATTCGCAATGCTAGCCCGACCTTCGCAATTCGAGGTTAGACAAGCCGCTAAGCCAGCAAATTCAAGGGGTCATAAAAAAAGTCGGCACTACAAGCCGTTTTTTAAAATTAACCCATAACGTCAATGTTTACAAGGAGATACATGCCAAATAATAACAATTTTTGGAGGCGAATTGCGAAAGTCGGGCTAGTCTAGAGCCGTATCGAGTTGATCGCGATCCGTCGGCAAGTACCCTGTAGATCAGATCGAAGACGGCATAAGGAAGTCGGAGGCCTGTCTAGCCAACATCAGTACGCATAATCCGAACATCTGGTTTGAACTTGGGTACGCTATTGCCGCAAGAAAGGAAGTCGTACTTGTGTGTTCACATAATCCAGACCTTCGCTTCCCCTTTGATATCCAGTACCGTTCGATCATTCGGTATAAGACAGAGTCTGCGCGCGACTTCGAGGAGATGAAGTCGTCTATCATACAACGACTTCAAGCAATATTGAAGAAAGAAGAAAGTATCGAAAAAGCGTCTGAGTTATCGCCCATTGCCAATGTAGAAGGACTCACACAACATGAAATTGTCACTCTTACAACCGTTGCGAGCAATATAGAAAAGCCGATGGGGCGAATTTCAGCTTGGTCAATACGTCAGGATATGGAGCGCGCTGGTTACACGAGAATCGCTGTCATGCAGGGACTCACATCACTCCAGAAAAAAGATTTGTTGAACATGGAAGAAGACGTAGATCAGAATGGAGAGCCTTTCGCGGTTTATTCTTTAACTGACAAAGGCATGGACTGGTTGCTTAACAACCAAGATCGATTTCTACTTCGACATAAAAAACCAGCGCAGGATTTGGAAGAAGTGCCATTTTGAATCGAGGGGCAGCCCAACAACGCGTTGCAGCGGACGCTGAACTTGGTACGTCAGATACTTCTGTGCGTTCGGAGGATCAAAGGCGCGGCTACTCGCTAATCCCTGATTCATTAAAGGTAGGATGGAGTTAAATCAGATTATTAATTTTACGAAGAAGGAGGAAAATAAGATGGATACAAAAAACTTATATCATAGACGGGCTTTTTTGGCTTTACTTGGAGTTCTAATCGCAGCTCTTTTGGGGTCATGCACATATTGCCCTCCGGTTACTACTCTATGTGGCTTGATTCCGGACGCTCCGCTTACAGACTTAACTTCTGAAGATCGAACCGTGGTATTTGAAGAGCAAGGGACGATAATTGTGTATCATGGACATGGATGCGCGGAATCAAATAAATCGGGAAAAGAAGATGTTCTAAAGGTTGAACAAAGCCTGGACATTCCGTCATACGCTACCAACGCTACCGTTTTTCTTAACGGCTGGCATTTGCAATACCTTCACAAAGACCACCATGTCGCAGGACTAGGAACCTTGATTCGAAACATCAGACTGGAGGGCCGAACTCTGAAATGGGAGGCTGATGGTGTGCTTTCGGACGATAATTTCGATGACGAATATAGCTGGTGCTACAATTACACGGTTGTCGCCTGGAACCCCTCAAACATTAATCTCACGGTTGACCATAAAGATGGCTGTGATTCCCGCGATCCCCTTGAAACAAATTTCTTTGGCGCTGTTAACGAAGGAGCTACGACTGCTCTTTCATCTTTTCCTACGTTTCTCCAGAATCCTGATTTTGCTGCCAGTAAGACCGTTGCCATACTCCCGCGTGGATTCGTTTTCGGTTGGGGCAACGGTTTGACCGATGGTTGTCCTGATGACCACCATCTGCTTCAAATAGGGTACAATTTAGACCATAGCGAAATTTTTATTGAGCATGGCAAGAAATATAAAAAGAAGTTTGATAATGTGTCCCTTCCATTGCCGAACTCTGCAAGTCAGGTAGATTCAGGCTTCGTGAGTTGGGAGACATCCGCTATTTTCAAAGATAACAAGACAAGAAGGGGTTATACGTTTGGCGAAATAGTTTCCGGATTAGGTGGCAGCGACGTTGG
>CAYJME010000203.1:0-5962 GCA_964370795.1 uncultured candidatus Brocadiaceae bacterium | reverse complement strand
CCCATTCTGCCTCTGTTGGTAACCGCTTTCCTGCCCATGCAGCATAGGCATAGGCATCATACCAGTCTACACGACATACGGGATAATCCGGGTAATCATAATAGGGATAATCCCATCCCGTGTGCAGAGTGCCTGGCGTGTGGTCTTTTCCCTTTGGTTCTCCGGGATGACATTTGCTATGGTCGCCTGTCTTTTTAATATATTGAAAAAATTCCCAGTATTGTGCATTGGTAACTTCATATTTATCAATATAATATGCATCTAAATAAACTTCATGTTGAGGACTTTCTTCCTTAATAAATTCGTCTTCTCCCGAACCCATAATAAATTTACCGGCAGATACCAGTATCATGTGTCCCCATTTTCCCCGGTTTTCATCCAATGCCCTTTGCATCTTCAGGTCTCTTTCAGCGAGGGTTGTTTCTTTACGTTGTTTTTTGTCTGCCTGGTTTAACCCTTTTTCTAATTTGTTGATATATACATTAACATCTTCCAGGGTTTTTTGATAATTTTCATCTGCCTTCAAGACATCAGGCTGTGCCTCCAGTAACTTTTTGCATTTATCGAGATGGGCAAGCGCCTCCTGTTGGTTTCCCAGTTTCCAATAAATTCCTCCCATGTGAAAATGGAGGGGTGGAAGTTCCGGGTTTAATACCTCTGCCTTTTTGTATTCTTCCAGGGCCGCTTCCATATCGCCCATTTCTTCACGTAGCCGATTTCCTTCCATGTAATGATACATGGCTGCCTTGATTTTTTCCTCCAGGGTGGCGTTAGGCGGAAGGTCGATATTTACTTTTACATCAGGCTTATTGTTCTTTTTATCTGGAGACGTTAGCGCTGTTAATGGCGTACCGTCCTTTTTGCAAAATTTTTCTCCGGGAGCGGCTTTCTCTTTGCAAGTTGGACAAACAAGGTCCTGTTCTGTGTATTCAATGAGTTGCTTGCCATCGACACTGCAAAAACTAACATCTCCCGGGTATATTCTGTTACAATCGGGGCAAAGCTTGTTTTTGTATGAAACAGGGGTGGTATCTTTCGTTGTTTTTGATGAAGAGTTTTTTTCTTGAGGAATTGTTGGAGTGTCTTTTTTAATCTCCTTTGCCTGGATAGGGTAATGCAGTGTTAAGGCGAATATGGTTGATAAAACAAAAAAATAAATAAACTTCACTATGCCTCCTTTAAGACTACGAATATTAAAATATAAATTGAAATAAAAAAACTCAAAAAAAAGAGATACATGCGCTGTATCTCTTTTATGTTTGATGTTATGGATAATAACTAAAAAATTTCTCTTAAGGCTTCTTTTCTGCCAGCCCAACATTTCGGTCTGTTTTTTCAGTTACCCAGTTTGACCACTTGCCCCATTCAACATACTTTTTCCCATCTGATAGCCAATATTGCGTTCCATCTCTTTCCCGTTTACAGGTAAGGTTCTCAATGGTTCTTACATGAGTTTGCTTTATTGTCTTAAAATAGTAACAGTCCACCTGGTGGAAATTAATCTCTGAATTATTGATAACTTCCTTTAATTCAAGATCTTCAACAGTTAATTTCTTGTCGTTAAACTTTTTTTCTTCTACGGGAATCTCGTAGGTGAGTGTTTCGGTAACTTTTATTGAGATGGGATTGGGTTTTTCATCCATCCATGGAATAGGAGTTGAGCCTTCGTAGGGGGCAAATGATTGATGATAGCTAGGGGAGTCTGTGCCGGGTTGTTTGGTAGTATCTATAATCCCACCTCCGGCATGCTGTCCCCGGGCGGATTTTTCTGTGAAAAATGCAAAAGGTATATAGATAACGATAAATCCGGAAATCAAGTATTTAATGTAGTTTCTCATGTATAAGATTCCTTTGATAAGTTTTATTGTGCTAAAATTTTTCTAAAAAAATTCTACATGAGGGTAGTGATTTTGTCAATTAATTTAGAATGACCGTGTGTTATGCATGATTAAAATTTCTTCGGTGCAAGAGATTTCGTAGCTAATTAAAAAATGACTTGAACATCAATAAACTTTGTGGTAATATTCACGAACTTTTGATTATATTTAATTTTATATCAGGTGCGATGAACCTTTTAAGTTGTTTGAAATTTTTAATTTAGAATTATTAAAGAATAGCGTAAAGAGTACAAGTGCACTCATTATAAAACTGGGAGATTTAGGAGGTATTGTATGGAGCGGTTGAAGCAGTTATTGGAATTTATCAAGAGAAGGAAAAAACTGGTAGGCTTCTTCACCATAATCGTATTAGTGGTCGCTGGCGTTACTTTAAGCAAGGTATACCATTATTCAGAGAAGAGTGAATTTTGCGCCAGTTGCCATGAAATGAAGATCCATTATGATTCTTTCAAGGCATCGAAGCACCATAATGAGCATGTCGAAAACTGTCATGCGTGTCACGTGGGACCAGGCCTTAAAGGTTATGCTCATGCTAAACTGAGCGACGGTACTCACGATTCTTTGATGCATTCATTCCAGGCATATACTGATGGCGAATTTATCGAAATTGCTGAAGATAGCTTGCAGACTCTTAACGGAAACTGCGTTCGATGCCACTCTGAGGGTTTTACGAAAGACAGATCGCATATTGAATTTGTCCAGAAAAGCAATAAACATGGGATTCAGGGGAATCAGCCAGAAAAGCTGTCATGTACGGATTGCCACCTTGGTGTTGTACATCCACACATGCCGGGCGATTTATTTAAGGCGTATGCTGCTAAAAAGATTAAACCTTTTGGGACATACGAAGAAACAGACTGCCTTGCCTGTCATAAGATGGCCACACCCGATGTTGTTAAGGAGTGGACAAAGAGCGTACACGCTAATAAAGGTGTGACGTGTATTCATTGCCATGGAAATGACCATCGCACCATTGCTAAAAAGCATGGTCATGTTTCTGCAAGTGCCTGCGGTGAATGCCATCAGGGTCAATTTGCAGATTTCAAGGAAAGTAAGCATAATCAGGGCCACATAGTGGCGCAGTCCAGTCGTTTTGATGTGATTAGTACAAAATTGCTGAATATCAAGGATTGTAAGGGGTGTCATAAGATGAGCCTGTCTTACGAATTTGACAGGATTGGCGGTAGTTGTGATGCCTGTCATCCAAGCCATAAGTTCTCCGTGGCTGAAGCAAAGGCTTACGACGCCTGCGAGAAGTGCCATGTTGGCGGTCCTGATCACGCCCAGCTGAGTACTGGCAAAGGATCAATCTTTGGAAAGGTAGTTGAGCTGAGAAGTCAGGGATTGATTACCAAGGATTTAGTTACTTGTCAGTCTTGCCATGGTCCAAATAAGTCTCATAATTTTGGTAAAATTGCTATTCCACAGAACATTGATGTGTTGCTCTTTGGGGGTTATGGGTATTTAAAACCACAGACGACGCATCGATAGGATTTGAAAGAGGTTTTAAATTGTTTTAATATAAAATCCCACCGCCAAAAGCGGTGGGATTTTTTTTTACCTGTTGTAGAGAAGTGATTTTTATCTATATTGTGAAAGGAAGAAGATGGGGAAAAATATTGTACAAAAAATTTTAAGCTCGCATCTTGTATCTGGCAAACTAAAACCTGGTGATGAAATTGCTGTTTCCATTGACCAAACCCTTACGCAGGATGCAACCGGGACAATGGCCTATCTTCAGTTTGAGGCTATGGGGATACCACGGGTAAAGACGAAACTCTCGGTAAGTTACGTTGATCACAATATGCTTCAGACAGGTTTTGAAAATTTTGATGACCATTTATTTCTTCAGAGCATCGCGAGGAAATACGGTATTTACTTTTCCAAACCGGGCAATGGAATCTGCCATCAGGTACACCTGGAGAGATTTGGCGTACCGGGAGATACCATGCTGGGTTCCGATAGTCACACCCCTACATGCGGTGGATTGGGGATGCTGGCAATAGGCGCTGGCGGTCTTGATGTTGCCATTGCTATGGCGGGCGGTCCATTTTATGTTAATATGCCAAAAGTCGTGTGCGTAAGGCTCACTGGTTCGTTGAAACCGTGGGTGACTGCGAAGGACGTGATACTGGAATTATTGAGGAGGCTTACGGTAAAGGGTGGGGTGGGAAAGATATTTGAATACGGGGGAGACGGGGTAAAAACGTTGAGTGTGACGGAACGTGCTACCATCACTAATATGGGCGCTGAATTGGGGGCGCTCACATCGATCTTTCCGAGCGATGCACAAACAAAAAAATACCTCAGGATGCAGGGTAGAGAAAATGTGTGGAAGCCTTTAAAGGCAGATCCTCGTGCGCAGTATGATGAGGTAGTTGAAATTGACCTTTCTGCCCTGGAACCATTAATAGCAAGACCCCACAGTCCCGACAATGTTTGCAAACTAAGCGAAATCAAGGGTCTTAAGGTACAACAGGTGTGTATTGGGAGCTGCACAAATTCCTCGTACCATGATTTGATGGTGTCTGCGATGATGCTTAAGGGACGAAAGGTGCATCCTGACGTAAGTTTGACCATTTCACCAGGTTCTAAACAGGTATTGGACATGATAGCAAAAAATGGCGCCCTGGCGTCTATGATTGAGGCAGGCGCGCGCCTTGTTGAGGTTGCATGTGGTCCCTGTATTGGTATGGGGCAGGCCCCACCTTCTGGCGGTATTTCGGTGAGGTCATTCAACAGAAACTTTGAGGGACGAAGTGGGACGGCTGATGCTCAGGTTTATCTGGTCAGTCCTGAAACAGCAATCGCAACGGCAATACAAGGAGTTCTCTCTGATCCAAGGGATTTCGGAGAACCAATCGTTATTAAAGAACCAAAAAGTTTTGTTAACGATGATAGCATGATTATTCCGCCTTCCGATAAACCGGAGGAAGTGACGATTTTTAGGGGACCCAATATAAAACCTTTACCTAAAAAGGAACCCATGCCTGAAACCTTAAAAGGAGACGTTCTTTTGAAAGTAGGGGATAATATCACCACCGACCATATCATGCCGGCCGGGGCAAAAATTTTACCTTTGCGGTCAAATATTCCGGCTATTTCGGAATTTGTTTTCGAGAAGGTGGACAAGGACTTTGTAAAACGTGCAAAAGAAAAAGGAGGCGGTTTCCTGATCGGAGGGGCGAACTACGGTCAGGGATCAAGCCGTGAGCATGCAGCGCTGGCACCCATGTATTTGGGTGTAAAGGCAGTCATTACCAAATCATTTGCCAGAATCCACCGTGCAAACCTTGTTAATTTTGGCATCCTGCCGATCACGTTTGAAAATGAAGGCGACTATAACGTCATTGACCAGGGAGACAGCATTGAACTTCCTGATATCAGGAACAAATTAAAATCGGGAAACAAACTCACCATGAGGAATGTAACGAAGAACAAAGAAATAAAAGTAACGCACTCGTTGACTCCGCGTGAAGTCGACATCCTCTGTGTCGGTGGTTTATTGAACCATCAGGCCCAGAGCAGTAAGTAACTCAATCCTTCAGGATTGAGCGTCCGTGAGAAAAAGTTTTTTGTTTTTTAAAGCAAGAGCGCATGGTTTGCTTATACAAAAGAGGACAAAAGACTAAAAAGGTTGGGAATGTGAGGCTATAGCAAGACTCCATCTCAACCTTTTTTTGTTTGTAAAATCTAGTATATCGTTTCAGAAAAAAGTACACAGTACCAATGTCATTGCGATGGTCTTTTCCGAAGCAATCTCCTCTCATATAACAAACGTCTTTTCGTACAGGAATTGTTTTATTTAATCCAGCCTTCACAGGGCGATTTGGTTGCGGCGTAACCGCGCTAGGCAGGTATGACGACTGAAGTCGTTACTACAAACTTGAAAAAATATTTTTAAAAATGTGACGTACATCACAGACATCCCGGAAAATAAATGGTATGATATTTAAATTATAGAATCCTATCTGATTTAAATTAGGCCTTCGGCGACTTTTTATATAACAAGATTAATACCCACCCCTGAATCCCCTCCCAGGAGGGGACTTCTTTAGTCCCCT
>CAYJME010000202.1:0-5978 GCA_964370795.1 uncultured candidatus Brocadiaceae bacterium | reverse complement strand
AGTACCTCTTGATAAAGGGGTAATGGGAGTTGTAAAAAACTTACAAAAAAAAGAAATTTTTACAGAGTAATACTATATAAGGTAGGACAAGCGTCTCGCTTGTCATTATTATGCCAGGCGATGACGCCTAATCTTTAATCAAGCGTGATATTTTAAGCAAGAGGAGTGGAATAGCTGGAAATGCCCGATTCTATTGGTTAAAATGGTAGTAGTAAGAAATCACAATAACCAAAGAAAGGGGCATTTCAGATGAGAAAAACAGCACGAGGTAAATATAACAAAACGGTGAATAAAAAAAACGAAAAATAGAGAGGCGATTAAAGAGGAAGCAGTGGGAAGAACAGAAGCGACCGATGTTCAGTGCCAGGAACATCCATTACGAGATGTCAGAGAAGGGTCAGGTGATCGCCAGTGGAGGGATAGGGGCAGTCCATCAAATGGTAGTAAGAAGTGGATTGGTAAAGGAGATAGACGGGAATCTTGACTTACTGAAGAGGCATGTGCCATACCATGAATCGGATCATATATTGAATATAGCCTATAATATTCTTTCAGGGAATGAAAGATTAGAGGACATAGAGTTGAATCGGCAAGATGCAGGATATTTGGATGCAGATAGGAACCACCTTTACTATAAAAGGATTTAATTTCGGGAATACGCAAGATGCGGGAGTTATAAATTTTGGCACAACCACTGCAAATATTACTTCGTGGAGCGATACCAGTATTGTGGCAACAGTCCCACAATTAGCTCCTCAGACGTATGGTGTAAGCGTTACAACCAAAGGACAATCGAGTGATTCAATACCATTTCTCGTAACCGAATCACCTTCTGGTGGTGATTTTAGCATTGAGGTGAAGCCGTCACTCCAGAGCGTGATTAGAGGTTCTGCTGCGCTTTACAATGTCTTTGTTAAACCAATTAACGGTTTTAATGAACCAGTCACGTTGGTGACCGAAGGCTTAACACAAGATGTCACGGCAGAATTTCAAAAGAATCCTGTATTTCCAGGAGAATGGGTTGAACTTAAAGTTACGACGAATCAGAAGACACCCTTGAAGTATCATTCTTTTGTAGTTAAAGGAAGTACCGATATTTTGACTCATCAGGCGAACGCAAAGTTACTGGTAAAACCTGCGAAACCTGCTATTGAACTTAAGCGTACTTACAGTAAAGACCTCACCGTGCTCCTTATTCCAAAATATAGAAAACAGTCAGGTGATAAAATCGAAACAAGTATAAATCTCATCAATACTACAGGCACATGGATAAAGGCAACCATGAAACTTCAGGATGGCGATAATCCGGTAAATATTGATAATGAAGATTATGCAGTTCTCATTGGGCCGTATGGAACAAAATCACTGGGTAATATTACCTTCAACGAAGGTCAATCTTTACATTATGTCGGTGATAGGGTTCGTTTTGAACCAATGACCATATTAGGTATAGATTTATTACTCAGGGGTACTTTGGGACAAGAAGTACCGCCGACCGCCTTTTTTGATTTGTTTTCACACTACGAATATGCGAATACATTATTGGGAGACATTCTACAGGCGCTTTTAGCGCAAGAACCCGGTTGTAAAGATTTAATTTACAGCATGTCACAAGACCTGAAAGATGGAGATGCGAAAGGTTTTCTCACTGATTTAGCAAATTACTTGCATTGTATGGGCGCCATTAAGAAAGAAATGAGGAAACTATTTGTTGAAATATTAAAAGACAAAAAGGAAGCGACAAAGATGGCAAATTTATTAGATAAAAATACAAAGAAAATATTTAAAATATTAGATGTTATAAGTGTCTATGAACACTTAAGAATGTTTGCAGATTTGATGTGTCCGAGTCTTGTCCCGCCAATAGATACCTGGTTGAATAGTCTTGGTGTATGCACTACTTTAGGAGCGCCGATTGAAGGATGGGTACGTTTAGAGGCAGAATTTCAAGATAATCAGGAATCGAACAAGATTAATTCGAGAATTAATAAGTGGTTGAAAAAGTAAGGTACATAGAAATTTCATCATGGGGGCTTTAATATCAATAGGAAGTTATCAATTGGCTTTATTTGCTGGGGTTAAGCCCGGTGTGTATGAGGTGTTCATTGACGATGATCCTGTAAAAATAAATTTCTCCACAAGCGGTAATGTGGATTTCCAGGGATACCCTTTTTAACAGTTTTGCAACCCGAACGGCTTTGACGAAATAATATCAGGAATATTATTTTCAAAAACATCCAAATTTTTTTAATTCTTTCCTGAGTTCATGAGTTCCAAATTTATCATTTTTTGATTTTCCTGCACCGTATTTGGAGGAGTTATGCAAGAGAAATTGAATGAGTTAAAAAGGCGATTGGCTGAAATAAGCGATCTTCATAATGCAGCGGCGGTACTTGGATGGGATCAACAAACCTACATGCCCCCAGGTGGCGCTGTGGCACGTGGTCATCAACTTGCCACCTTAAGCCACATTGCACACGAAAAGTTTATTGATGATACAATCGGTTGTCTCCCGGGAAAACTCCAGGAATATGGCAGGAGTTTGCCATACGACTCGGACGACGCAGGCCTCATCCGGGTAACAAAACGTGATTATGATAAGGCTCGCCGTGTGCCACCTCAACTTGTTTCTGAAATTACCACTGCCACTACCCAGGCCTTCGAAGTCTGGCGAAAGGCAAAGGAGGAATCACGGTTCTCTGATTTTGCACCCCATCTTCAACGGGTTCTCGACCTGAAAAAGCGTTACGCCGAATGTCTGGGTTACACCGATCGCATATATGATCCTCTCCTCGACGATTACGAACCGGGCATGAAAACATCACAGGTGGAATCCATTTTTGCATGTATCAAAAAAGAAATCGTTCCACTCGTTCATGCCATTTCATCAAAATTGAATGCAGTGGATAATTCCTTTTTACATCAACCCTTTGATGAACAGAAACAATGGGATGTCAGTATTGAAGTGGCCCGGTTGATTGGTTATGAATTTGAGCGAGGACGCCAGGACCGCTCACCACATCCCTTCACGACGTCCTTTTCAATAGATGATGTGAGGATTACCACACGTTTTATGCACGATTATTTTCCGGCCGGATTTTTTGCAACCATCCATGAGACCGGCCATGCGCTTTACAATCAGGGTCTACGCCATGAACTTGAGCGGACACCTCTTGCTGAGGGCGCATCGCTTGGTGTTCACGAATCGCAATCACGCATGTGGGAAAACCTTGTAGGACGCAGTCGTTCCTTTTGGGAATTGTTCATGCCCCGCATGCATGCAGCCTTTCCTGAACAACTCAGGCACATAACTGCCGAACAGATATACCGTGGGGTGAATCGCGTCCAGCCGTCCCTTATTCGTGTGGAGGCAGATGAGGTCACCTACAATTTGCACATTATGCTCCGTTTCGAATTGGAGAATGCGTTACTCGAGGGGCGTGTACACGTGAACGATCTACCGGAAGTGTGGAATGTCAAGATGCAGGAATATCTTGGTATAACACCTCCGGACGACTCGCACGGTGTGCTTCAGGATGTGCACTGGTCACACGGCAGTTTTGGTTATTTTCCGACATATTTGCTGGGTAATATTTTTGCCGCTCAATTATTCGATCAGGTTAAAAAAGATATCCCGGATCTCGACGCATACTTTGAAAAAGGTAATTTTCAATTGCTTCTTGATTGGCACAGGACACATCTGCACACCCACGGCCGCAAGTTTACCCTGGATGAACTGGCCAAAAAAATCACCGGAGAATCCTTGCAGACACGATCTTTCGTGTTATATTTGAAGAACAAGTACAGCGAGATTTATGGCTTATAAATAAATTTTTCATGACATAGTATACAAGGAAATTCAAACTTGCCACAAAGTCACGTAGACACGAAGTATGTTTAGCGCCTTTGTGTCTACGTGATTAAAGCCGCACAGTCATAATTATTGAATTACTCAAATATACCTTTGCTTTTCATGTGATCATTAAAATATGAATTACCACCCTTGAGTTCGAATCTCCTTTCTCCATCGCTGAAGCTGCCTGAAACTGTCCTGCCTTGCATAAAAACCGGATTCAATTTATTTTTGGTATTTGTGTGTGTAACCGGATTTTTATTGTCTCCTCCAAAAACCGGTTCAGTGGTAAGATGCAGTATCTTACCGCCGTCGACCTTTAGTGTATAGTTACCATGTTCACCCGAGAATTCAATTTTTGCAACACTCGTTGACTCGATTTTCCCGAACGAACTAAATATGCCTTTTGCAAACTCAGTGGATGCATCTTTTTGTTTGTCATTCTCTGCATCTACATAAATGCGTACCCACGAACCTGGAACAACTGCATAAGCGATTTTTGCCCCTCCTAAATCGGTCTTCATAAAGCTCCCGCCGTTCAATAATATTGCGCCAACACCGTAACAGCCTTTTTCCAGGCATACGAGTTCGCAGGGGCACGGCACATTACAACTGCATCCTTCAATAAAGGTGCCTTTTACACTCCACTTCTCTCCAGCAACTACATTTTCAATCCCGAACAGTGTAATGACAACCAACACTATAAAAATAAAATATTTTGTATGCATAAAGGCCTCCCATAAGTAATCAGATTATGACAATACCAGCTTTTTTGAATTATTTCTCAATAAGTCATTTGGTAAAATAAGATACTGGTAATTAATGAACCTTCTTCTATTTCTTTCAGAGAAGGGTTATCCTCAAAGCACTCTTATCTTTTTTATGACTTCGGGCTAATTTTCTGTGCCAACATGCTGGTCAAATGCTGCAAAGCCGGTGAATAATCACGGGGGTTGAGGCGGACGTCCAGAATGCAAAAACTCTCTGTATTTTTACGTGACGCCTCCAATGCATCTTCAAGCTGCTCTTCCGTCTCAACAATAAACCCCCTGCCCGTTCCAAGAATTTCTGGTATGCGACTGTATTGCCACACGCAAAGATCATTGAAAGAACCGTCCAGCATGGGACGCTCCGTTCCGTAACCCCCATTATTTAGAACAATGACGATCGGGTTTAAATTAAATCGGGCAACGGTAGCGAGTTCCATACCGGTCATTTGGAAAGCGCCGTCGCCGACCAGCACCAACGGCCGTAGTTTCGGGCTTGCCAACTGAATGCCAATACTGGCGGGCACGGCAAATCCCATAGAGGTATAATATGCCGGAGAATGGAACTCAATGGCGCTATGAATGGACAATTCAGATGCTGCTGCAAACAAGGCGTCTCCTGTATCAGCGATAACCACAATCGTATCATCCAGGAAGACATTTAGTCGCTGAAACAAGCGTTTGGTCGTGATCTGTTTTCCTGTAACAGGATAAAATTGTGAGGATATTTCCGGATGGGGAATACGGTCAGGTTCTCTTCTGCGAATGTTTGCCTTGAGGAGTCCGTAAATAAAATCGTGCACGTGGACGCCCTCATAGGTGTGGTAGCGGATGGAGGTTTTTTCACTGGTAACATAAATTGAACGCCCCTTCTCAATATTTGCAGTAAAAATACCAAGATCAGTTTCCGTCAGGAATGTGCCAAGGAGAATCAGACAATCGCTGGACTCAACATACGCCCGGACATCCTCATGACATATCGCCCCTTCGTAGACGCCGAGATAACGAGGATGGCGCTCCGTAATAACAGATTTGCTGAGGAGGGTAGATGCCACGGGAATGTTAGTCGTATCAACGAATTGAAGCAAGGCATCCCGCAATCCGAACCTGTTCAATTCCACACCGGCGATAATAACCGGTTTTTGAGCCGCATTGATTAAATCCTCTGCTTCACGGAGCGCTTCCTGAAGTACATGGGGATCGCTCGTTTCACGGTACATGGGAGATATTTGACGTGGAACTACCTGCATGGAAACCATATCGCGGGGTATTTCGATATATACAGGTCGTTTATAGCGCACCGCAGCAGTAAGGACACGGTCTATCTCCTGAAATGCAATTTCCGGATTGTTTAATAC
>CAYJME010000201.1:0-6002 GCA_964370795.1 uncultured candidatus Brocadiaceae bacterium | reverse complement strand
AGGAGAATTGGTTGCGGCTATGCTGCGCCAGGAAAATCTCTTCTCCGCGTCCTTTGCGTTCTTTGCGGTGAGCCATCTTTAAAACAATTTATGACCAACTCCGAAATCGAAAAAACAGACCGCCAGGCCATAGATAAGATTGTCAATGGCCGTTTACAGATAAAAAAAGAAATCGCAAAGGTAATTATTGGGCAGGATGCGGTCATTGACGACCTCCTTATTGCCCTCTTTTGCAAAGGACACTGTCTCTTTGTGGGAGTGCCAGGGCTTGCAAAAACACTCCTGGTAAGTACCCTTGCGGAGGTCTTAAATCTGAGGTTTAATCGTATCCAGTTTACGCCCGACCTTATGCCCGCCGACATCACGGGTACCGATATCCTGGAACAAGACCACGCATCGGGAAAGCGCTTTTTCAAATTTATCAAAGGGCCTATTTTTTCGAATATCCTCCTTGCCGACGAGATTAACCGTACGCCGCCAAAAACACAGGCAGCTTTACTTCAGGCAATGCAGGAATATAAGGTTACCGCGAGCGGCACAACCTACAATCTTGATCTTCCTTTTATTGTTTTTGCAACCCAGAATCCCATTGAGCAGGAAGGTACGTATCCCCTGCCCGAAGCGCAACTTGACCGGTTTATGTTCCAGATCAACGTACAGTATCCGTCGAAAGAGGAAGAAATCGAGATTGTAAGGACTACGACATCTGCCTTCAAACCAACGGTCAATAAGATATTCAGTCCCGAGGAAATAACTAGTCTCCAGGAACTCGTCGCCAGGGTGCCTGTCGCCGATTATGTGCTCGAATATGCAATACGATTGGTGCGTGCATCGAGACCAACGGACGCCAGTTCGCCAGATTTTATAAAGAAATGGATTAGCTGGGGGGCAGGCCCGCGCGCATCTCAGTATCTCATAGTCGGAAGCAAGGCGCGTGCATTGCTTGACGGCAGGTATGCCGCCACCTGCAATGACATACGGGCCATTGCCAAACCCATCCTCCAACATCGTATTATTACCAATTTCCACGCCGAGGCCGAAGGAAAGACATCGTTGGGTATTATTGAACAATTACTCGACACCATAAAGGAACACCGTTAAGTTTGTGGTATTAAGTTATTCATGGAGAGACAAGGCAGTGCCTTGTCTCTACCGACTGAAAAACCTCATAAATAAAATGAAACATCCATGACCCAAAACGGTCACAAAGGAGCATGAAAATGGATTTTCAGGTGAAATTCCTATGCGATCAAACTAGGCCTTCGGCGACTGGTAGGAGCCGTCTCCTGACGGCGATGGGCATGTCACCGGCGAGGTCGCCAACAGGAGTTGGCTCCTACCAAAAACCTTGAAATTCCTTAACATTAAATTAGTCCCCCTTAACAAAGGGGGAGACAGGGGGTTGTTATTTTTCAGGGCTACTTACAACCCCCCAACCCCCTTTTCTCAGGGGGATTTTATGTCACCCTAAAACCTGAGAATATTTATATGCATGTGGCTGCAGGCTTTATGCCTGCAACTTCGCACCCATAAAGGGTGCGGCTACCTTTGAATTTTTGAGCTGGAGATAAAAAACACCATGCCAGAAAATCCCTTCGATCCCGTAACATTGTCAAAGATCGCCAACATGGAATTACGTGCCCGGCTTGTGGTAGACGGAGTCCTGTCCGGCATTCATAAAAGTCCTTTCAAGGGTTCCAGCATCGAATTTCTGGAGCATAAGGAATATTCGCCAGGAAATGAGATAAAACATATTGACTGGAAGGTACATGCACGGACAGATAAATATTACATTAAAGAGTTTGAAGAGGAAACGAATCTTAAGTGCTACATATTCATTGATACCAGCGGGTCAATGGGGTATAAATCAACCGGTATCAGCAAGCTGGAATATGCCTCTACCCTGGCAGCGTCACTGTCGTATTTATTATTAAATCAATCTGATCTTGTTGGCATGGTCAGCTTCGGCGATAAGATTGTGGAGTATATTCCTCCACGGTCACGTATTACCCATCTCCATGTGCTCCTGAATACGCTAACAACCCTGAAAACAGGGGGAAAGTCCAATATCAGCGGCATACTGAATGAATTTGTCGAGAAGATTGGCCGTCGTTCCCTGGTCATCATCATATCTGATTTCCTTGATAACATAAAAAAAATCATCCATCAATTAAAGTACTTTCAGGTCAAAAAAAATGAAATTATCTTATTTCATATCCTCGATCCCTATGAGCTGACATTCCCCTTTGAGACCACTACGTATTTCGAATCTATGGAAGACAACCGCCGTATCCTTGCAGAGCCAAAAGCTATTAAAGAACGCTACCTTGCAGAACTCAACCGTTATCTTGACCAATTCAAACAGTCCTGCCTTGAAAATCGGATCGACTACTGGCTTATCAATACGACAACCCCCCTTGATCAGTCACTCATTAAATTTCTGGCAAGAAGAGAAAGCGCCTCGCGTCCACTTCACAAAGGCTAAATAATACGTGGTGGAATTCGCCACGGAAATGCACGGAAAATAGTAGACAAAGGGCATTAAAAAGGTGTATGTTGTATAGGTAAAGACGCAATGCATTGCGTCTCTACCAGCTGTTTGTAGTGGCGACTTCAGTCGCTTCCTTTTGCTTCGTACACACGCTCTGCGTGGGAACGATGTGTGAGACGCTCAGCGTCTTGATGTTATGGAAATCGAATTTATTATCAAAATGGTTTTGTATCGATTTTCATTATTTCGCTATCCTTGTATTGACGCAGAGCGTCTGCCATGGCATTCCCACGCAGAGCGTGGGAACGAGCGTGGAAGAGCTTAGTACCGTAGGATGGGTTGAGGAACGAAACCCAACATTTTTTATGAAGAATATCACGTATTGTTGGGTTTCGCTTTGGTAGCGTAGAATATTGGAGACCTGCATACAGAAGCAAGATAAAATCTTGTCTCTTGCTCGTTATGTCTAGTTTATAATGAAAGGCCCGATGACTAAATTTCCAAATTTTGCTCCGTAGGAGTATACTGTTTGTAGAAATGAATTTTCAAAAATGTTTTTAGCTCCGTAGGAGCGTCCTGTAAGCACAAACAGGCCGCTCCTACGGAGTTCTGTTTCGGGTTATACATTTTATTTCTACAAACAGATTGCCTCTACGAGGCTAATTCCTGTATTTTTATTTGACATTTTATTAAAAATTAGGATTTAGAAATTTATTTGAAAAAACTTATCAACTTATTTATATCGTTGACTATAGGTCTCCTATTGACAACGCTACCAATTATTTAGCTTAGTGAAGTTTGTTCGTTCATACCATTAAAATGCCAGCAATGTAGCGCCGAACCCTTGTGGTCGGCATTTGGTTTTTGTGGTTTCCCTGCGTTTTCCGCGCCCTTTGCGGTGAACTATTACAAACTTTTTAAGGAAGGGGAGAGATTATGAAGAGTAAAAGATGTTTATTTGTGCTGTTTTTTGTTCTTTCGCTGTGGTATTCGGTTTTTGCCGGTATCTCATCGGCTGCATGGACAACAACGACGGTGGACAGCGCTGGAGATGTAGGCGTGTGTACCTCGATAGCGCTGGATGGAGCAGGCAAGGCGTACATCAGCTATTTTGATTTGACGAACAGTGACCTCAAGTATGCCACGAATGCCTCTGGCTCATGGGTAACAACGACGGTGGACACCATAGTAGAAGGACTGTTAGGCACAGAGTTCCCAGCGACCTCGATAGCGCTGGATGCGGCAGGCAAGGCGCACATAAGCTATTATCAGTGGGAATACGGTGAGCATTTTTATTACACCTACCTCATGTATACCACCAACGCCTCTGGCGCATGGGTGTCAATGTCTGTGGATGAAGTAGGACATGGAAGCCAGTATACTTCCATAGCGGTGGACACATCGGGCAACGCACACATCAGCTATTTTGAGTCGGTGAACGGTGATCTCAAGTATGTCACCAACGCTTCTGGCTCATGGGTAACGACGACGGTGGACAGTGCTGGCGATGTAGGCGCGTATAACTCCATAGCGTTGGACACAGCCGGCAAGGCGTACATCAGCTATTATGATTTGACGAACTTCAGCCTCAAGTACGCCACGAACGCCTCTGGCAACTGGGTGACAACGACAGTGGACAGTGCTGGCGATGTAGGCAGGTGGACCTCTATAGCGCTGGACACCGCCGGCAAGGCGTACATCAGCTATTTTGATTTGATGAACAGTGACCTCAAGTATGCCACGAACGCCTCTGGCTCATGGGTGACAACGACGGTGGACAGTGATGGAGATTTAGGCTGGAGTACTTCCATTGCGGTGGATGCAGCCGGCAAGGCGTACATCAGCTGTAGCTATAATGTTGCGGGTACCTTAGGCGCCAAGGGCGGCATCAAGTATGCCACGAATGCCTCTGGCTCATGGGTGACAACGACGGTGGACAGTAGTGACAATGCAAATAGTTTTAGTATTGAAGGGTATACCTCCATAAAGCTTGATTCGGATAATCAGGCGCACATCAGCTATTTTGATAGGGAGAACAGAGACCTCAAGTATGCCACGAACGCCGAATGGGGGTTCGATGTCGTGGATAAAAGCAGCACGCGGGTGGGCGAGCATACCTCATTAGCGATGGACACAGCAGGCAAGGCATATATCAGTTATCTCGATCGAACTAACTTTGACCTCAAATATGCAAACAACGCCACAGGTTCATGGGGAGCAACGACCATTGCTAGCGTTGGACGTGTCGGCGAATATTCCTCCATAGCAGTGGACGCATCCAATAAGGCATATATCAGTTACTTTGACCGAACCCACTACGACCTCAAGTATGCCACGAATGTCACCGGCGCATGGGCAATGAGAACGGTGGACAGCACAGGAAGGGTGGGTGAGTATACCTCCCTTGCGCTTGATTCGGCAGGCAGGCCGCAAATCAGTTATTACAACCGGACGAACAGCAATCTTAAGTTTATCAATTGCACCACTGCCGACGGCACGGGGACATGGACTGCAAGGACGGTGGATAGCACGGGAGATGTGGGAAGGTATACCTCGGTAGCGCTTGACTCATCGGATAATGTGTATATCAGCTATTACGACCGGACAAAAACCAATCTCAAATGTGCCACGAATGCCTCTGGCGCATGGAAGAGTGAGGTCGTGGATAGCAAGGGAGACGTGGGCGCATTTTCATCCATAGCGATTGATTCGATGGATAACGTATACATCAGTTATTACGACCAGACAAATCACAGCCTCAAGTATGCCACCAACGCCTATGGTTACTGGGATACCCAAACGGTAGATATGGCATCTGTAGGGGCTTATTCCTCCATAAAAATTGATATGAATGATAATGTGCATATAAGTTACTACGACCTGAAGAACCGCGACCTGAAATATGCCACGAATGCCACAAACTCCTGGGTAATCAGGACTGTGGATTCGAAAGGAAGGGTGGGAGAATATTCCTCTCTAGCGGTTGATTTGACAGGCAACGTGGGTATCAGCTACTTCGACCGTACGAACCACAACCTGCGTTATGCAAACTCTTTGGTTCCTTATGGCGCCGTAAATACAAGGCCTTTAAGACCAACATCACGCATACGACATAAAAATTAATTACGCATGAGGTGGTGACAGGCAAAAAATCCCCCTTAAAAAAGGGGGAGTCAGGGGGTTGTAAAATACTCTGCTATAAAGAATACGGCGGAGAAAAACACAACCCCCTAAATCCCCCTTTGCTAAGGGGGACGAACTTGATTGTATCGGAATTTTCACCTGAAAATCTCCATTTTCATGCTCCCTTGTGACCATTTTAGGTCATGGATGTTTCGTTTTTTTAATGGATGTCTGCGTACCCCGCACAGGCAGACGGGTTTCTGGGTGGCATGATTAAAACCTCCCACGATAAAAATTGTACGCATGGATTTATCCATGCTATCAATTCTTTTCCATACTATACGCCCCAAAGGGGCAAAATAAGATAGCTCAGGGCAACGCCCTGGGT
>CAYJME010000200.1:0-6026 GCA_964370795.1 uncultured candidatus Brocadiaceae bacterium | reverse complement strand
GGATACTACTATACCTTTTTATAGATCAAATACCACCTTTTTGGTTGCGGCCAAAGGCCGCGCTAGGTTTTCTGTGGTTATTTTTAAATATCTCAATTAAAATATGGATATGAAAATTACCTTTATTGTACCACCTCCCATTGACAGAAAGATTCCAGAGCGGGTTGCAGGATGCGCTTACCTGCTCTATTATGTCCCAAATATCTTTATCCTGAGCGCTGCGGCTGTTTTAGAAAAAGAAGGTTATGATGTTAAATACAGAGAAACGACCATTAAAAAATGGAATCGTGCGCGTTTTCTTACATTCTTAAGAGAGGACTTGAGTGATGTCTACTGTTTTTATTCTGTGAATCTCTCTCAAGCAACGGATATGCAGGCGCTCAGAGATATGCGCGATATAAGAAAAGATGTACCCGTTATCTTCTTTGGCCCTGTCCCATCAGACAGACCTGCCGAATTTGTTGTTGATGAAGATACCTATGTTGTCAGGGGTGAACCAGAATACTCGATGCTTGCGTTAGTAAAGTCTCTTGAAACAAAATCAGTCACAAATGATATTAAAAGTGTCTCTTTCAAGACTAATGATGAAATACTTCATAATGCCAACAGAGAACCGATAGAAGACCTTGATGCACTCCCCTTCCCGGCCCGACATCTGCTTGAAGAGCGAGATGCCTATTATAATCCGAAGTTAGGAATACGCCCATTTACGGCTGTTTTGACCTCGCGTGGATGCTCCTACCGGTGTATTTACTGTGTACCATCTTCGCTGAGCTTTTCAAGGGAACTTGAATACAAACATTTTTCGGGAAAAAAACCACCGGTACGAAAACGGTCACCCGAAAATATCATCGAAGAATTCAAACTATTAAAATCTCAGGGATACAAGGCCGTAAATATACAGGACGACCAGTTTGTCTGGGGTGAAGAACGGACAATTAAGATATGCGACGGGATAAAAGACCTGGGTATTGTGTGGGGCTGCTCGGCACGGTCTGACCACCTGAATGAACCTATTGTGAAGGATATGGCAAACGCGCACTGCAAATTTATCGATCTTGGCGTTGAATCTTTTAACCAGAAGATATTGGACGATATAAAAAAAGACATCGACGTTCAAAAAAATGAAGAAGCTATTAAACTGGTAAAAAAATATGGTATATCTGCCAAGATCAATATTATGTTCGGGGCGTCACCCTTAGAAACATCAAACACAATCAAAAAGAACATGGATGAGGTAAAAAGACTGAAGGTAGATCAGGTGATGTATAATATTGCAAACCCCTTTCCTGGCACGGAATTTTATAAGATCGCCAAAGAGAAAAAGCTCTTTGTTTATGGAGATTACAAGCCCGTTAATGTGGCAAAAGAGGCCAACATTGCATATCCCCACCTCAACAAGACCGACCTTGAAAGCGCTGTACGCCGTGCAAATTTTGCATTTTTTCTCACCCCCCGGTTTATCTTGAAAAACATACGCCGTTTGGGGTCAATACATGCCCTGAAGGCCATGTTTAAAAAACTTTTTTAAACAAAATATGACTTTGTGGCTGGCATGTTATGACAACAAAATTTTCCATCCTCATCCCTGCATACAATGAAGAACATTCTATTGTTTCCTGCCTGAATTCCCTCTTTTCACTAAATTATGACAACAGGGAAATCATTATTGTTGATGATGCATCGACTGACTACACTGCGGGGGTTGTTAAAACATTTTCTGAAAAAGGTATCGTTTTAGTTCAGAGAGAAAAGAATGGCGGACGGGCTGCGGCATTAAATTCGGGATTGCAAAAGGCTACCGGCGACATTATCATCACAACAGATGCAGATACCGTTGTTCCTCCCGATTGGCTGCACAGGTTTGAATCATATTTCGAAGACCCCCATGTTGTTGCCGTAGGCGGTAGTTATCAGGCTCGCAACATGGATAAGCCTTTACCCCATGCCACGAGTATTCTGGATCAGATATTGAATGGATTATTCAAAAAATCTGTTATTCCTAATAAGCTATCGGGCGTAAATTCTGCCATACGCGGGGATGCACTGATGCAGTTGGGCGGTTTCAATGAGCATGCATGGTGGAGTGAGGACTCTGAATTAGGCTGGAAACTGGACAAGGTGGGTCAGGTTGTTTATGACCCTGATAATATCGTAAATACCATATATCCGGATACGTGGTCAGGTATATGGCGGAGGAAGTTTTATTGGGGGTATGCAATGGGACTTCAGTTTAAGCAGTGTATACCTGCCAACAAAAAGTTACTGATACGGCCGGCATTATTTATTCTCCTCTTTGTAAGTCTCTTTATATTTTTAGTATCCCTGCCTTATGGATTCCCTATCTACGGAATTCCTGGAATAATTTTCTTTTTCTTGTTAAATTTATTAACTATCCTTTACATTCCGCTGGGTGTAATTATAATGATAAAGAATAAAGACCGTCATTTCTTTAAAACAGTGCCGTTGCTGGCAATTTTACCTATCATTCGTGAGTTTGCCTATGTATACGGTATGGGTATGGGGTTTTGCAAAGGTAAATTGACCGAAATAAAACCGTCGTGGAAAAAAGAAACAAAATAAGATACATATTTTTTTCACAAAAGATTAGGTATGAAAATGTCATTACGAATGTCATGCACGAGGCTGAAATTAAGGGCAAAGCGAAGCAGACCCTTATAATTGAAGGAAAGATTGCTTCGCTCCGCTCGTATTGACACATGGACAGATTTTTATTGTTTTATTATACAAAGTGAAAAATAGTACTTCGCAGATTAATTTTAAATTAGTCCCCCTTAACAAAGGGGGAAACAGGGGGTTGTGTTTTTAGTGCTATTTAACAACCCCCTTGCCCCCTTTTTTAAGGGGGATTGTTATATCTCATCTTTTTTTTAACCCTCATAAATAAATTGAAAATTCCTATACAATTTAACAGAGGCTATGAAACCCATAGATAACACATGAAAAAGAAAACACAAAAGGGTCTTTCTTATAAAGACGCAGGCGTTGATATTGACACAAAGGGACAATTTACCACCGACATTTATTCTAAAATGCAAACGACCTTTAGTCCCCGCGTAATTGAAAATCCGGATGGGTTTGGGGGATTATTTGCCTTAAACTCACGCACAAAGAAGTATCGCAACCCCGTACTCGTTTCGTCCACGGATGGGGTGGGCACAAAATTAAAGATCGCTTTTATGACGAATAAACACGACACGATTGGCATTGACCTCGTGGCCATGTGTGTCAATGACATCATCGTCCTGGGTGCAGAACCATTATTTTTGCTCGATTATCTGGCGAGCAGCAGGATTGTGCCAAAGGTAATGCATGAGGTGCTTGATGGGATTGTTGACGGGTGCAGGCAGGCGGGTTGCGCCCTTCTTGGCGGAGAAACACCGGAGATGCCCGGTTTTTACCATGAAGACGAATATGATATTGCGGGTTTTGTCGTTGGCGTTGTGGAAAAGGACAGGATTATTGACGGTAAAACAATAAAACCTGGAGATGTGGTCATTGGACTGAGTTCCAGCGGCATCCACAGCAATGGGTTTTCCCTTGTGCGAAAGGTATTCTTTGAAACTGCAAAAATGAAGGTGAACCACAAACTTTCAAAGTATGGGTTATCTACTACCGTAGGGGAAGAACTCTTAAGACCCACCAGAATTTATGTGCAACCCATCTTAAAGATTTTACACAAACATAAGACAAAAAATATTATTAAGGGGATGGCGCATATTACCGGCGGCGCACTATTAGAAAATATCCCCCGTATCTTACCCGAAGGGTGCGCAGTTCGTTTGGAAAGCGCACAATGGCATGTCCCGGAGATATTTCATATCATGCAGGAACTGGGAAATATCAAGGATGAAGAAATGTTTCATGTGTTCAACATGGGGATTGGGATGGTATTAATAGTCTCCAAATCCAATGTGGATACTGTTTTAAAAGACCTTAAGCATGCACAAGAACCGGGGGTTATTATTGGCGAGGTTGTAAAGGGAAACAAAACCGTGCAGATTATATAATCCGAAACCGAACAAGTTGGAAGAGCATAAATGGTGGATTCTCTTCGCTTAATCCACTCTACCCTACTTGAAGGATGACAAGAAAACCTCATCATTCGTAATTCCTTGTTCGATATTCGTTATTGTGATCTTTCCTGCTATTCCTGATTTTCCTCAAGTGAAGCAATCTTAAACCGCTACAATACAAGAGATTGCTTCGTCACTCCGTTCCTCGCAATGACATTGGTACGGTAACTTTTTTCTGAGACGATATACTCGTTTAACTGCTGCTATTACTGTGCGCTGTCACCCCTTTTCTTCTTCCAGCTTAATATCATAGGCTTCGAGGATTGTTCCCTTGGCCTTTTCCAGGATGCCGAGAGATATCTCGTAATCAATAATTGCTTTTGTCTCTTCACCCTCTGCTATAGCAAGGCCTTCTTGTTGCCGCAAAATTTCCAAATTCGTAGACCTGCCCACACTGTATTTTTTTTCCTCAACCTCTAACCTTTTTTCTGCTAATTCCCTGGCCTTCTTTGTTGCTTTCACCCGTTCAATATTAGTCATCACCTGCCGAACAGATTCCCGCACCTCTACGACGATATCCAGTTCCTTTTTTTTGACATTCATATTAGCTTGCAGCTCTGATGTTTTCGCCTTGTTATATTGACTCCTTGCAGACCTGTTCCCTATCGGAATTGATAAAGTGAGTCCTAAAAATTCACCCTGAAACTGCTCTGAAAATGTAGAGTCGTTAGCATCCGATACTTCCTTTCCAAGACCTGTATAACGCACACCCCCCGTAAAATCCAGTTGTGGATATAATTCATTCTTTTTTCTCCTCGTCTGCATGCCTGCATTTTCTACCTGGAGCTGGAGACCATGGAGTTCTGGCCGTCTTTCCATGGCAACCTTAAGGGTGTCCTTTAACTCAATTGTTTTCGGTTCAAAAACAGGTTTATCTGTCGGCATAATCGTGGCATCTGATATAATGTTGTTATCTGCCAGATTCATAACTCTTTTCAGTTCATCTTCCCTGTCTCTAATTGCATTTTCAGCATTAATTACGGTCTCTACCCTTGATGCTACACCGGCCTCTGCATCAACAATCTCAATCGGCGCAAGGGTACCCGTTTCTACTTGTATTTTGTTTTTTCTCAACAAATCTTCTGCACGGTCAAGAGACTTTTTTGAAACCCTTAAGAAATCAATTGCCCGCACATAGTTCCAATAGGCCCCTTGCACAGCATTGGCAACCTCAATTGCTGTCGTTTTAAATTGAGCCAAAGAAATCTTTTTATTATTTCTGGCAATGTAAATGGGGCTCATAGTATAAAACCACCCAGCGCCTTTCAGCAGGGGCTGGGTAAGAGCAGCCTGAATGTAGTTTGAATACGATGGATTCAATGCGTAACGTGGTATACCATTAAATAGTGGATTAGGATCTAAGAAATTTCTAAAAATATTATATTCTAATGAAAAAATACTCCCTATAGGTGTTAATGATTGAACCAAAGCATCAGCCGTTTTCCCCTGGGATATGAATGGAGTAATCGCTGTTTCTCCAGTATCTAATGCATTTGCGCTTGGCACTTCACTATTTTGCATATTGCCGGTTAATTTAAATAAAGGGTCAAATATTGACTTTGCAGTTTTAATATCAGCATCACTTTTTTGCGTATCAAGTCTTGTTATCTCAATATCAAAATTGTTACGCAGGGCATAGACAATACTTTCTTTGACGCTTAACCCCATTGATTTAAGACTCGCGTTCATTTCTATATTTGCGGGTGATGGAGCATCAGGTATGGGTGATTTAGATTTATTCTCACCCCCCAGGGAAACACCTCTGATAAAGAGAATAATACACAGGCCGATAACAAGAAGAAGTACGTTATTTATTCTCGAATCATTTTTATATTTTGACTTCATTGCAATAAACATGCATGGATACTTATAATCAAGTTAGAAGAAATTGGTAGGTCAACCGTCTCGGTTGACCAAATCAAAAGCAAC
>CAYJME010000199.1:0-6066 GCA_964370795.1 uncultured candidatus Brocadiaceae bacterium | reverse complement strand
ACGTTGCCCATGGCAAAGAACAGTTCAACGAGTGGCACAGCAATAGAAATAGAAAAGAACCGGCTGATTATCCCTGACGACCCAATCATCCCATTTATCAAGGGAGACGGTACGGGTACTGATATCTGGAATGCATCGGTAAGGGTATTTGACGCTGCGGTAAGCAAGACATATAACAACAGGAAACGGGTTCATTGGCTGGAGGTCTTTGCCGGTGAAACCGCATTTAAAGCATATGGAGAATGGTTGCCCAGAGACACCCTGGACGCCATAAAGAAATATAAAGTAGCCATTAAGGGACCGTTAACCACACCCGTTGGCGGCGGCATCCGGAGTTTGAATGTAACGTTAAGACAGGAACTCGATTTATACGCTTGTGTACGTCCGGTGCGATACTTTGACGGCGTGCCCAGCCCGGTAAAATCACCCGAAAAATTGAATGTAATCATTTTCCGTGAAAATACCGAAGATGTATATGCAGGGATTGAATACAAAGAGGGTTCTGCTGAGGCAAAAAAGATTATCGCCTTTTTGAAAAATGAATTTGGTAAAAAAGTACGTGAGGATTCCGGTATTGGTATCAAGCCTATGAGCGTAACCGGCTCAAAAAGGTTAATTCGCCGTGCCATACAATATGCAATAGATAAAGGCCGGAAGAGCGTTACCCTCATGCACAAAGGAAATATCATGAAATTTACCGAAGGCGCCTTCCGCGAATGGGGATATGCACTCGCAAAAGAGGAATTCACTCAGGCCGTGGTGACAGAAGATGAGGTTTTTGAAAAGCATAACGGCGTAGCGCCCAAAGACAGGATTGTTTTAAAAGACCGTATTGCGGACGCCATGTTTCAGCAGGTGCTTCTCAGACCGGAGGAATACGATGTGATTGCCACTCCAAATCTCAATGGCGATTATATCTCCGATGCCTGCGCTGCGCAGGTAGGCGGTCTTGGCATGGCGCCGGGAGCGAATATTGGCGATGAAGCAGCCGTGTTTGAGGCAACCCACGGCACTGCGCCCAAGTATGCAGGACTGGACAAGGTAAATCCGGGCTCCGTCATTCTTTCGGGCGTTATGATGCTCGAACACATGGGGTGGGATGACGCCGCGCGCATGATTGTAAAGGCATTGGAAAAGACCATTCAGAAGAAGACGGTCACCTATGATCTCGAACGGCAGATGAAAGGAGCGAGGCTGGTTAAATGCTCTGAGTTTGCGGATGAGATAATAAAACACATGGATTAATGTGTGTAAGCCACGAATTGTCACGAATGCTCACAAATAAAAATCATTCATGTTAAAATGACAAAAGTTTGTCCTCTTTATCATTGCGAGCGGAGCGAAGCAATCTTTCCCATATAAGACGCTTCATGCAGAGCCTTCGAAATGACATTATTTACGTCCGTTCTTGCAAGACATTCTTTCATAAAATTATTATGCTATTTGGAGATTTAATATGTCGAGGGAAAAAATCACGGTCGTTGGCGCCGGGAATGTTGGCGCTACGACGGCACAGCGATTGGCTGAAAAAGAGTTTGGTGATGTAGTGCTCGTGGATATTGTGCAGGATATGCCGCAGGGAAAGGCGCTGGACATGCTGGAATCCGGGCCTGTGTATGGTTATGATTCAAAAATCGTTGGCACAAATAACTACGAAGAAACGAAAAATTCCGATATTGTTGTTATCACTTCCGGCGTGCCGCGAAAACCAGGGATGAGTAGGGATGACCTGCTCAAGATCAATGCGGGTATTGTAAAAGGGGTAACAGAAAACATTGCAAAGACTTCTCCGAATGCCATCCTGATTATTGTATCCAATCCTTTGGATGCCATGACTTACGTGGCGCATAAGGTGAGTCAATTCCCAAAACATCGTATCATGGGCATGGCTGGCGTGTTGGACGCCGCCCGCTTTAGTACCTTTATTGCAATGGAACTCAACGTATCGGTAGAAAATATCCATGCATTTGTCCTGGGCGGACACGGCGACACCATGGTTCCATCCACACGATATACCACGGTTGCCGGTGTTTCTGTAGAGGAATTAATACCAAAAGACCGGCTTGACGCCATGGTAAAACGCACACGGGATGGCGGGGCCGAGATTGTCAACCTGCTCAAGACGGGCAGCGCATTTTATGCCCCATCAGCGGCGGTTGTGGATATGGTAGAGGCAATCATAAAGGACAAAAAGAAGATTTTGCCCTGTGCAGCGCTGTGTGAAGGGGAATACGGCATTCAAGGACTCTTTGTTGGTGTACCTGCGAAACTCGGAGAAAAAGGGATAGAGGAGATATTTGAAATCACATTAAATGCAGAAGAATCTGCCGCATTAAAGAGATCGGCAGATGCAGTAAAGGTATTGTGTGAGCAAGTGGATAAAATGATATAACGTTATACGACAGTAAACGCCGAAAGAAATTTGTTATTGTGCGGGCGTTAGCTAAAAACAATCTCAGGGAAGGATTGCTTCACTGACGCTCGCAATGACATGACAGTGGGCTTTTTGCATAGGTTCTGGAGGTTTGAAGTAAGCGCAAAATATATTCGTCAAAAATCAAACTTCAGTTGTCTAAATAATTGGTAGCGTTGTCAATAGAAGACCTATAGTCAACAATATAAATAAGTTGATAAGTTTTTTCAAATAAATTTCTAAATCCTCATTTCTAATAAAATGTCAAATAAAAATAAAAGAATTGGCCTCGTAGAGGCGATCTGTTTGTAGAACTAAAATGTATAACCCGAAACAGAGCTCCGTAGGAGCGATCTGTAAGCATAAACAGGCCGCTCCTGCGGAGCTAAAAGCATTTTTGAAAATTCATTTCTACAAAGTCCTTTTTAATAAAGGGGGGAACTTCGTCGTGATGGTTCGACAAGCTCACCATGCACGGCGTTGCATCCAGAGCTTGTCGTGGGATCACGACGAACAACTCAGGAGGTTGTTTTTCTTTCCAATAATTAACGCAGAATTAGACTTTAGATCAATCCTTCGCATACCCTTAAAACCCGCCTTTTCAAGCCATATCCTGTATTCAGACTCGCTATACGATGCCCCTTCCTGTGTCCCAATGAGCATATTCAAACTGAAGAGCGCCGCAAACTGCGGGCGTGTCTTTGTTTCATCCAGCACAAATTCGTGAATAATGATCTGTCCACCATCCCTTAAGGCATTCCAGCATTTTTTCAATATTTTTACATTATTTTCAGTATTATAAATATGCAAAAGATTTGAAACGAGCACGGCATCATACTCATTATTACCCAGAAGATCTTCCAGGCAATTTCCCGTAAGCGTGGTAACACGGTCTTTCATCCCCGCTGCGTTGATAAATTCACGGGTAAGTTTAGTGACATGTTCCAAATCAAAGACTACCGCATGGAGTTGTGGATTTGCCCGGGCACATGCAATAGCATACGTACCAGGACCACCTGCAAGATCAAGCAGTCTTTGGGAATTTTTCAAATCGATAAGTTCACAAAGCTCTCCGGCCCTTGCAGACGCAATATTGTGCATCGCCGTAATAAAATCCCTGAGGTCATGGGGACCGACATCTTCAGGCAAATCCTTTAAGGAAACGGCCTTCCCTGTTTCAATGGTTTCTCTCAGCATAGACCAGTTCTCCATCATATTATGAAAATGATGAACACCATCGCCCTGGTACAGAGGTTTCCCTTTAATGAGATAAAGTTCAGAAAGGGGTGTATTGAGATAATAATTTCCCTGTTTTGTAAGTAATTCAAGCGAAACGAGGGCGTTGAGGAGCATCTCTGTCGCACGTTCATTCGTACGGATAGATTGGGAAATATCCCTTGCGGTAAGTTTGCCTTTGCCAAGGAGGGTAAAGATATCAAACTCTACTGCGGTAAAGAGGACGCACGATTTCCAGTAACCGCTACTGAGTTGAAGGATATAATCAAAGGATGCTGCATGGTCTCTATTTGTCATAATAAGTTCCCTATAAAAACTTCTTTTTGGTTTCGGCTACGCCGCACTAAGTTTATGCCGGTATGCCGCTATGTTCTGTCGCAAACCAGATGAGAATATATACACCGGCGCCAAATAAGACCATCCCGATAAGCCAGAGGATTTGTCTGAATCGGTGAGTTATTCCTTTATCGAGGTTAAAATCTATCAAAATACCCCAAAGCCCATTGAGTCCATGGAAAATAACGAGTGAAAGCAGGCAGATATGGAAGGTAATCCACCCAGGTGAGCAAAACCGGTTGACTATCTCATCGTAATAACGGGATGAATACCGGCTGGGACTAAAATGAAAAGTAAAGAAATGTACAGCCATTCCAATAACCAACAGGAGGGCAGTCACCCTCTGTAAAAACCACGACCAAAAACCTTTATTTTCCATATTCTAGTTCACCGCGGTAAATGGTTATCTCTTTTTGTAGAGATTCATTAGGTCATCCCTGGTAAATATTGATTCAAACGGTATACCTTTTTTCTCAATATTCTCCCGTCCGCCTTCCTGACGGTCTACGAGGGTAATTGCCTTGATGACGTTGAGATTGGATTCCCTTGCACGGTCGACGGCCTCTATCGTGGATTGTCCTGTGGTAACCACATCATCGACAATCACGACCTTATCACCCTCAGTAACATTTCCCTCAATCCACTTCATCAACCCATGCTCCTTTGCCTTTTTCCGCACGACAAAGGCATTTATGGCATCGTCCTGCATACCGCTTACCATGGCCGCAGCAAAGGCAATGGGGTCTGCGCCGAGCGTAAGACCGCCAATAGCATTGATATGAAAGGATTTTACCCTTTCATAGAAAAGATGTCCGATGAGCAGCATGGCCTCAGGGTCTAACGTTGTCGTCTTACAATTAATATAATAGTTACTCATCCGCCCTGATACCAGTTTAAAAACAGGTTCTTCGCTGTATTTAAATGATTTCATGAGGATGATTTCAAGCAATCGCTTTTCAGCCTTGATAAGATTCATAAAATCGTAGTCGTACCTTCCCTATTATTATTTTATATTTTAATCTATTTAATCCCCTTTAACAAAGGGGGACACAGGGGGTTGTATGCCTCCCATTCATTTTGAAACTCAAAAAGAACTGTTTCGTTCTGTTTTATTTAATCAGGTTATCAATTTTTGCGGCCAGAATAAAATCGCTTTCGGTTAATCCATTTATTTTATGGGTATAAATTTTGATTTCCACCTTTCCCCAGGTAAGGGTGATTACGGGATGGTGACTCTCTTGTTCTGCGACTTCCCCTATGCGGTTTACAAAGTTCAGCGCTGTAGAAAAATCAGGAAACTTAAAGGTCTTCAGCAGGTGATGCTCTTCTATCACACTCCAGCCTTCTACCTGTTTTTGTAATGACTGAAGTGGTGCGCCCTTGAGCGTCGGCACACCGCCTCTGCACGGCACACATTTTTTAGAAGCCAGTACGGACATAAGAATACCCTCCATAAAGATTTTAAAGATGAATGATATTGAACTGTTGGCGTCTTTGGATTGCCATTTTAACAGCGTCTTCACTCACACAGAATTCATCTGCCGGAAAGCACTCCCTAAGTCCTTTGATATGTTCGTCCCTGATATCTGCCACAACATCAATATCATTGGTAAAGCGAGGCTCGCCGTATGCCATGTATGCCATGGATGCCATGGATGCCATAGAACCAGTCACAATATACGGTATGTCCAAAGACTCAAAACACCGAACTAAACGATGGAGGAGATTATACTGCTCCATGCGAGAGTCTCCGGACTACTTCCTTCTGTATCCGGTCTTCATCCCATTCAGGATGTAAAGACTTGAGGTAGTAAAACAATTGCACTCCTGCAGAATGCCACATATCAAATGCCTGCTTTAATCGTTCTGCCGGGGTTTTTCCCTTTAATATCACGGCTATTGTGTCGTTCACAACCTCTATCTGTCCGGGGTCTAATCTCCACCTGATTTTTTTATCGGCTTCTTTTTCCATTTTTTATTGTGTACATCAATACAAAAACAAGAGTTCTATGATAGGTGGAAATATTATTCCGGTATCACGACACCCTTTTCTTTTGCTGTTTTCACGGCTATTTCATACC
>CAYJME010000198.1:0-6071 GCA_964370795.1 uncultured candidatus Brocadiaceae bacterium | reverse complement strand
CGATAGGCGCGGTTTTAATCATGCCATCCAGAAACCCGCATAAAAAAATGAAAATTCCTATACGATCCAGTTATGATGAATCTGGTTTTCATCCGAAATAATATTCTGCCACATTTTTATAATCCTGTTTATCCTGTACATCCTGTCTAAAAGAAAGGACAATAGTTCACTGCAGAGGACGTGGAGAACGCAGAGAAGTAAAGGGAATGGAGGAATATTGAATAACTTTCCGTTTCGATATCATTGCGAGCGAAGCGAAGCAATCTTTTTCTCATAAATAATAACAGGGGTTTGCTTCGCTTTGCTCTCAACTTCGGCTTCAGTCGTTCCTCCTTTGCAATGACACGACAGTGGGCTTTTGGCACGGACTCTAAAGCATGCGGCTACATGCATACAAATATTTTCATCGTTTCTGGGTGCCGCAAGGGCGGCATGATGACTGTGGCAAATAAAATAAATCTTTGAAAATGTGACGTACGTCACAGGCTTTTCTCTAAAAGCATAGTAAAATGTTTAAATTATGCATTACGGTAGCTTTAATACAACAAACATTAAATCAGGTTATTTTTGGCAACAACTCTGGTAGGAGCAGTCTCCTGACTGCGATTGGCAACGCCCAACGGCTGCTCATTCAGGGGAAATAGCGAAAAAACTAAAAGGGAAAGAAGTCAAAAATAAACAAACAGATAACGGTTTGCTGAGGAAAGCAGGAATGGCAGGAAGGTGAGAATCTGAATTTGAAGTAGTATTTTTCCCTGTCAATTAAAGTGTACCCCATTGTCTAGACAATGGGGTACACTTTAGATGTGTGTTTTCTGACTGTCTGTTGAAATTCTATTAAAGGATTAAACAAATTATGGGCATCGTAAATGCGAAAGTAATCTTGAAAAATTCGAGAAGGCTTGAATTAAAACCATGAGATACGGTTCAAACATCGGGTCGGATTTGCCGGGGCGCTGGTCATGGGAGACCAGGTGCTATTTGGAGCAATACCCATGGAAGACATGGATCTGGTTGTCGTTCCGGGAACCAGAACGATAGATGTAAATCCAAATAGCCCCAATATTGCAACATCAATAGCTAAGAGGGAAACAGAGCTCAGGCTTTCTTTTTGATGTAATGAATATTAAAAGAACGATGATAAGGCGTGGATAATAAGACCAACAATTCCACCAACAATCGTACCATTTAGCCGAATATACTGTAAATCCCTGCCTACCTGCAGTTCGAGCTTTTGAGTCACCGTTCGGGCATCCCACTTTTTTATTCTTTCGGCAATCATACCGCTGATTTCATGGCCATGCCGCGTAATAGCGCCAATGGTAATGGCCTCTATCCAGCCATTGAATTTTTGGAGGATGGTGGTATTCTGTAATAATCCTCTTGCTGTTGCGACTATGTTTTTTCTCAGTTGTATCCTGATATAAGATTCGGAATTCGTAAAATTCCTGATAATGACTTTTTTAATATCATCCCAGACGTTGTCAATATAGTGCTTGATTGTCGGGTGATGTGAAATGACCTCTTTGAATTTTTCCCATTTGTCTTTAAATTCGGACGTCGTTTTCAGTTTTTCAACAAACATGAGTATTTCTTCGTCAAGTTTTTTTCTCAACGCATGGTTGGGGTTTGTAACAAATTGCTCAATCGTTTCGTGCATTCCTTTTACGACTTTATTATAAATCGCAGTATCGCCGCCTAATAAAACAAACCAGAGTGGACACTCACGGGTAATTTTTTCTTTCAGATCAGGCTTGTAGGTATCAAACAGTTCCTTTGCCAATACAAATACATGGTCAAGGAGAATTTGATGTCTGTTTTGAGAAGTGAGTATCGATAAAAGATTTCCTATGATAGAAGGGGTAAATTCGATTGAATGAATTGCTGCCGAAATATTATTCGCAAGAAATTTTCGGATGTCCTTATCATCAAGGGTGTCCAGTATTCTGGGAATGAACAAACAAACTTCATCAATAATGAGTTCGCTATTTTTTGGGATTTCCAGCCATTGGGCAACCTTTTCCGTTATGTTGATTGACTGAAGTTTTTCTTTTATTACATCCTGCGTTAGAAAATTACTCTGAACAAATTCCCCCAGGCTCTCGCCTATCCGGTCTTTATTGGCAGGAATAATTGCCGTGTGTGGCAGGGGGATTCCCAGTGGATGACGGAAAAGCGCTACCACTGCAAACCAGTCCGCAAGGGCGCCAATCATGGACGCCTCGGCAAATGCGCGCACAAACCCTACCCACGGAAACGTTCTTTCGTAAACCTTGGCGGCGATATAAACAACGATCATGACGAGCAGGATGCCCGTTGCAATACTTTTCGTTTTTTTAAGGGTTGTTTCCTTGTGATCTTTTTTCATACGGCTCCCATAAATCAGCCATCCGGAGGCTTTCTTTCACGTTCACGCGTAGGGGCGTATTGCAAATACGCCCCTCCTGCAACAACATTGAAATTCCCAAATATCAGGAATGGTAACTTGCTAAAGATTGAAATATAACCTATTTTTGTTATTATTACGAATAAGAATAAATAATAATTTATTTCCGCAACGTGGAGATGGTTTATAATCGTTTTATTACGCTATCTTGCCATGAACTACCAACACATCTTTAAGAGCATTAAAGTACAACTCATCTGCTCTATCTGTTTTTTGACCACCGTTCCCCTGTTGATTGTCTGTATCATGGAATATTATAGCAGCAAAAATGCCATTGAACAGCGGGTGATTGAACAGCTCACCTCCATAGCCGATCTGAAGAAAGATGAACTCAGCAATTGGCTGGAAGAACGACTCATCGATACCTCCGTGATTGCCCGCAACAAGATACTTGCCGCCGCTGTTACCAGTCTTATCCATCAGAGACGAAGGTGCGAAAACGTTGAACAACTGAAATACACGGAACCTGGTAAAACTAATTACAACAGGGTTTTAGAAAATCTCCATGCATTGAAACAATTTTACAAACATTATAACGTCATTTCAGTCATTGATGGCGCTAATGGAGAAGTAGTCGTCTCAACATACCCTGAAATTGTGGGGAAAACAATGACGTCGTTCAATAGTTATGTAGACGTCCTTGAAAAAAAGGAAGTATCAATAAAGGATATCCACGCCTCGGAACTGACAGGACAAAATTGCATAACCTACTATTGCCCCATTTGTTTAACAAACACCCTTACCCTGGAAAGCAGTGATATAATTATTGGCGTGATATTATTAGATATTGATGTGAGAAACAGTATTGAGCCATTGATCCGTAACTGGCCCGGCATGGGGAAGACGGGGGAGACCCTTTTAGTGAGGAGAGAGGGTAATAACATTGTATACCTGAATAACCTTCGCCACAAGGAAGGCGCTGCCTTACAATTTGTTCGTAATATTAATACTACGCAGGACATCCCCTCGGTGTTAAGCTCCGGTGGGAGAGAAGGTATCAAGGAGTCCAGGGATTATCGGAACGTCCCTGTACTTTCAGCATATCGGTATGTTCCCGTTCTTAACTGGGGACTTGTAGCGAAGCAAGATTTAGCCGAGGCATTTGCCCCGGTCGAAAAACTCAAAAAGCGTGTCATTGTCCTAATCTTTTTTTGCATTACCGTTGTTGTTGCCCTTGGGATTTCATTCACGAACCGGATTACCCAACCTATCCTGGAACTGACCGAGGGCGCAAAGGCTATTGCCTCTGGAAAACTTGATCACCGGATTTTGATTGTTTCGCAGAGCGAGGTCGGTATCCTTGCGGAAGAATTCAATAAAATGGCGACAAAACTGAAGGAGTCTTACTCCAATCTGGAACAAAAAGTGGAAGAGCGAACGTCCCAATTGTTACGGGCAGAGCGCCTTGCGGCTGTGGGGGAACTTGCGGCTGAGGTGGCGCATGAAATCAACAACCCCCTGGGCGGGTTGCAGAATTTTGCCAGCATGATGAAAAATGAGCCGGAAAATATTGAGCAAACCAGGAAGTATGCGAATCTCATGCTGGAAGGACTTAAGCGGGTCGAGATGATAGTAAAACGACTTTTGACATTTTCTAAACCGTACGCACTCACCCTGTCGGGAAAGAATATAAATGATATTATACGCCACGCCCTTGAATTTATTGAATACAGGCTTGAACCTTGCAATGTATATATCCACAAGATACTGAATGAATCCTTGTCGCCTGTCATGGTAGATTCAGACCAGTTATCTCAGGTATTTATCAATATCATGGTAAACGCATTGGAAAGTATGCCGGGCGGCGGAACCTTGACCATAAAGACAGATTTTTGTAAGAAACACGACCGGTGTGTCACTATTCAGCTTAGCGACACCGGGTGCGGAATTGAGCAGAAAAGCTTAGATAAAATATTTGAACCATTTTTCACAACCAAGAATAAAGAAGGCGGAAAAGGGCTTGGTTTGGGGCTTGCCATCTCAAAACGGATTATTGAAGACCACCACGGCGAAATCAGTATTGCGAGCAAGGCAGGGGAAGGCACACAATTTACCATATGCCTCCCATGTGCTTAAATAAAATGCAAAGTATGATTAAATCTGGAACTCAAAGTTGAGTCAGTAAAAACTTATATGCCGGCATGACTTTTACCGTAATACCACTTTCGGTAATATTTTCTTCTTCAGCAGAGGTTATTAGATACCCTTCCTTAACAGAAAATTCGTTACAGGCATCAACGAGTCCTTCTAACTCACGTCGTCTTGTTTTTCTTTCCGCAGCGGTATAGCACACCTGGATGACACCTGTTACACCCGGCTGCTCAAGGACAATAAAGTCGCATTCCCGTTTATTTTTGTAGAAAAAAATCTTCCGGAAAGAGTTATAATCTTTCCGGTATCATGTGGAATGGTTATATCCCTTTTCCTGCTTTCCGGCAAAGGGGTTTTGTGAAAGCCCCGGATAATTTCTTTAAGTATTTCTTTCTTCATAATAAAGAAATAATATCAATTATTTTTCTTTTTTGGAAAGAAATAATATTTTTGGTAATTTTTACAAGCAACAAATTCTATTGAATTTGCATATTGTGTGGATTATTATAGCAATAAATTTCAATAAAAACATGGTGATGGTTTACCACGAAAAACACGAAGGTCACGAAGAAAAACTTACAAAAAACTATGGACAACCCTGCCTGTGTGATGCACGCAGACAGGGAGGAACGACTGAAGCAATCCTTCCCTGATAATAAAATGATTCAACCAGGGAAAACGGTATTTAATTAAGCTGTCTGCGGCAGCAGTGACTTTTCTGGAGTGCGAAGTGGTACTTCGCTCGTAACGAAGCACCGCTTCGTTCTACAACTTTGAAATTCCTTGTATAATAGGT
Source organism: uncultured candidatus Brocadiaceae bacterium (assembly GCA_964370795.1). GTDB lineage: Bacteria > Planctomycetota > Brocadiia > Brocadiales > Brocadiaceae > JAHFOW01. The sequence continues at coordinate 738 of CAYJME010000198.1, read as the reverse complement.
AATGCATTTTATAAATGTGAGATTGCTTCGGACTGTCGTCCTCGCAATGACAATTGTACGCCTTAATATTCTCTCAATATGAAAAGTAAAATACTTGTTGTCGACGACGAAAAACTTATCCGTGTATCCCTTGAAGATAAATTGACAAAGGAGGGTTATACCGTCACTTCACTCTCAATCGCCACAGAAGGCCTCAAGTCGCTGCAATCATCAAACTTTGATGCCGTCATAACAGACGTGCGTCTCCCTAAAATGGATGGCATAGAGTTTCTGAGAGAGATAAAAAAATTATCCCCCGATACTGTTGTCATTATCATGACTGCCTACGGCTCTATTGAAAACGCCGTTGCCGCTATGAAGGAAGGCGCTTACGACTATGTGACAAAGCCATTTTCCCTCGACGAATTAATCATCAAATTGCAAAAGGCGCTCGATCATAAGAATACCGTTGCTGAAAATGTTTTGCTGAAACAACAGGTGCTCAGCCAGTACGGTTACGATAACATCATTGGGCGGGGCGATGCGATGAAGCGGGTATTTGAAATTATCAATACCGTAGCCAGCCGTGATACAACAATTCTCATTCAGGGTGAGAGTGGAACGGGAAAGGAACTGACGGCGGGGGCGATACACTACAACAGTAATCGCCGTGAAGGGCCTTTTATAAAGCTCAGTTGCGCCGCCCTCAACAAGGAAATTCTCGAAAGCGAACTTTTTGGCCATGAAAAAGGTTCATTT
>CAYJME010000197.1:0-6097 GCA_964370795.1 uncultured candidatus Brocadiaceae bacterium | reverse complement strand
TCAAAAGCAACAAACGGATACAGGACAAGCGAGACGCTTGTCCTACCAACACCGTCATAAAAACCGCATGAATAAAATAAAAATTCCTATGCAATAAATTTATATACACAATTTATACACCAGGAGTTCCAACATTAATTCCGTATTCAAAGAGCTGGTCTTGCTTTTTATATCCGATTCAAGGAGCAAAGCATGTTTTTTCATGAGGTCTTCCTCGGTAAAGAGCTTGACCTGTTCAAAAAAACGCTTCGCAAAGAATGGAATTACCTGTAACTCCGAAGAAATCGCCTGTTCTCCCATACCCTGTCTTAGCAATTGCCTCGCCCTCCACAGTCGCTTAATCTGCCAGGCAAGGAGGCTGATAATCCTCACCGAATCTTCGCCATGGTGGAGCATCTGACTTAAGATATTGAGCGCAGATGATACCTTTCTTTGCGCAACGGCATCAGTAAGTTCAAATACGGTACGGTCTCTGTCTATACCAACGAGCGCATCAATATCCCTTCCATCAATGGTTGCGCGTTCACCGAGATAAATAGACAATTTTTCAAGATGTTTGTCGAGGATAGCCAGGTTATTGCCAGCGTCTTCTATCAACCGCTGCGCTGCCTGAGCGGTGATAGTTTTTTTATAATGCTTCGTTCGTGTAATTATCCAGCCTGATACGAGGTGGTCTTTTAATTTTTTACATTCGATGACAGCGCCAATCTTATCGGTGAGCGTTGACAATTTTGTCCGCTTGTCCCACTTATTACAAATCAGCACCAGGTGGGCGTGACGTGCAGGCGTTGTGAGATATTTTTCGAGTATTTCTCTGTTTTTTTCAACAAAATCATCCGCATCTTCAACAATGACCACTTTATTGGTACGGGCAAAAAACGGCCTGGTTCGTAATTCATCGAATATCATGCCACCTGAAGAAATTTCACTTCCCTGGAATTCAATCAGCGACAGGTTGATATCGGCGTCCTTTAAAAGATGAGTCTTAACCGTAGAAAGCCCCTCATGAATAAAAAATTCCTCGTCTCCAAAAAACACAAATACCGGAAATGTTTTTTCTTTATGTAAAAGATCTTTAAGCTGATAAATATCCATTACTTAATCCTCTGGGCAATTCCTGCCACGATAAAGTATACCTCGTCTGCCTCATCGGCAATAATCTGATTTGCACACCCGGCTATATCCCGAAACATACGGGACAATGCATTGTCTGGCACAATACCAAGTCCAACTTCATTTGATACGATAATAATGTCTGAACTTGATTCACGGCACGCGCGGGCAAGTTTGTTGATTTCTTCCAAAATCTGTTCTTGTTTTTGAATTTTCCCGTGGAAATCTGAAACGGCGGCAATGCCTGCTGTTTCATCTTTTAGAAGCATATTCGTTATATACAAGGTGATACAGTCAATAAAAATAAGCCCTGCCTGTCCATGCTGCTCAGATACAACGTTATCAACAGCATAGGGGGACTCTATAGTTTTCCAATGGGAGGGACGACGCGAGCGGTGTGTCTGAATACGCTCACGCATCTCGTTATCTTTTGCTTCTGCGGTAGCAATGTAGACAACATCGTTGTGTTTTTTGGCAAGCGCTTCGGCAAATGCGGACTTACCGCTCCGCGCGCCGCCGATAATAAAGGTTATCCTGGCCATGATACTATAGTAAACGTCTTAAATACGTTGACATTGCGGGCGGTAAATTTTATAGAAAAATGCTCAATAAAAAAACAAGTTCAGCAACTTCATTGGTAAAACCTAAAGTGTCTCCCGTCATTCCACCGATTTTCTTTTTAATATACCAAATTATTATGAGGGTGAACATGACAATTATCGCAAATATGCCAAATCCCTTCAGACCATAAAAAAACCAGAGTAAGCAGAGGAGTAATGGTGTTGCATAAAGTACGTGTTTTAAGGTAGCGCTTTCCAGAATAAAACTTCCCGTTCCTGATGAACTCCTGGCATACGTAGACAGACCTGATGCACAGACCTGTGCCCACCTGCCTATAACGGGCATAATGAGTAATGCAATACAGGTGTTTATTAGACCGGGGGACAGAAAACATGAGGCACATGGCGTACAGATACTAAACGTTGGGCTGCTGAGTATAGGGAGTTTTCCTATACTATATAAACACAAATATTTTAAACCAATCAGGCAGATCAATCCGATGGCCCCGAAGCTGCCGATGCGGCTGTCCTTCATTATTTCCAGTCGTCTTTCTTTATTCCATCCTCCCCAGACACCGTCACAGGTATCGGCAAGTCCGTCAAGGTGCATTGCGCCGGTGATGGCAATATATGCAATGAGGATCAATCCATTGGCAACAAGATGAGGAAAAATGAAATAGAGCGGTAGATATGCAAATAACAGACATATACCAATGCAAAGTCCGACCACGGGAAACCAGATGACTAAAAGACCAGACTTCTCTGGTTTTATTTTATCTCCTTTGTCAAAGGGGATGATAGTCAGAAATTTAAGCGTCCAGAGGAAATTGTTCATATTTACAGAAAAATCTTTTTATGGTATAAACTTAGGCAAAGAAATTAAAACTTGTCACAAAGTCACGAAGTCTTTTCTTTATGGTTTTTATTGCAAAAATAGCGATTCTACATCTAAAAAAAGCATTTAGCCACAAATATTCACGAATTATCACGAAAATTCAACAACTATATAACCTTGTATAAATAAAGCGATATTATGTAACCGGCAGGTTTGTCGCATGAAATCTGAACGTACCGGAAAAATAAACAGACCGCTCCTACGGAGCTAATCATTTAATCTATCTACAACCAGGATGCTCCTGACCGAGTTAAAAGAATAATTCGGTTGTAAAAGTCCCGTAGGGACGAACTGTTTGTAGAAAAGGAATTTAATGAATCAAAGAAAGCTCCATCGGAGTGACATATTGTTTATGTTTTTTACGTGTCCCCTCTGGAGCTTTCAATATGGATTGGTATTGTTAGCTATTTATATTTCACCCCTATGGGGTTATTTTCGAACAACTAAACTGTTACCCATAAAAATGTTTCGTCTTTTACATATTTTCCTTATCTGTTTCTGTTGTTTCTTATCTTTTGTATCAGGTTATGCAGAATCAGTTGTAAAGAACCATGTCCATGAAATCATTAATTCCAGCACCATTACAAGGGTACAAAAGCCTCTGATCGTACGCTCGGACAGAAAGACCCTGGAATATTTCATAGAACATGTGGAAGAAATTGTCAAACAGGGGAGAGATTTCCAAAAAGGTGAATTACTCTTAGAGCCTAAAGGGAATGGACGCTACGGCATACAAATACCGTCAAAAAATATCACCGGAGAGTTTGAACTGATGGAACAGACATCAGACAAGGCAACATACGTGGGACAGGGGAACGCCCGCTCGTTCTTAAGCTTCTCAGGCGCCATTGTACTTCAGGTCAATTATACAACTCAACATGACGAAAATGGCAACTACGAAGACGTAAGAACTGCAGTTCACTTAAAATTTGACAATGCCTTCTTTGCCATGCTTACCAAAGCGGTAAGCCCTATTCTCATCCCCAAACTCGACAGGCTTATCGCCCAATTTTCAAACAAGACTAAAAATGTTATAGAATCGGCTTACACAAACAAGGAAGGGACTCAAAGATGAAAATGTGCGATTTGCGCTTTTGTCATTTTTCCCAATCTCAAATCGCAATTCGTAAATCGTAACTGCTAGATGTACCCTAATCTTGACAGTCTTTCCTGCACTTTTTTCTCCTCATCAGGTGTGTAAACAGGTGTAGCAGGCGTCTGGGGTTCAAGGTATCCCAACTCTTCCAGTTTTTTCAATATCTTATGAACCGACTCTTCCACCGTCTCTTTGTTTGTCTCGACGATAATCTCCGGATTGAGCGGTTCCTCATAAGGGTCAGAAACTCCGGGAAAACCTGGGATTTCACCTTTTAATGCCTTTTTATAAAGCCCTTTTACATCACGTTCAACGCATATCTCTAAAGGACATTTTACATAAACCTCAACGAAGTTTTCAATTTCCCGGCGGGCGTTGTCCCGTGCTTCACGGTAAGGAGAAATGGCTGCGGAGATACATGCTACGCCGTTCCTTGTTAATAATTTACAAACAAAGGCGATTCTCTGGATATTAATATCCCTGTCCTGCTTACTAAATCCCATATCCTGGCCGAGGTTTGTTCTGACCACAGCATCATCGATGATTTCCACATTCCTTCCGCGTTCCTGTACTTTTTTCTCCAGGAGACAGGAAATTGTTGATTTCCCTGAGCCTGATAATCCCGTAAACCAAACGGTAAACCCCTTATTCACCTTTATGTTCTCCGCAATATATTACTGCAGCGTTCAGGGACGAGCCTCGCGTAACTCAATCCTTCAGGATTGGGCGCTCCAGTCCTAACGCTCTTCATTCTCACGTTATTAAATGACCTTCCATGGTATCGGGAACCTTAACGCCCATATAGTTCAATATCGTCGGCGCTATGTCATAGATAGTCACACCGTTACGCCGTGTTCCCTGTGGCATATGGGCATTTTGCATGACAAAGATTCCATACTGAGAGTGGTTTGCATCGTCAGGTCCCGTATCATTCTCGCTTGCCCATATACTCTTAGTTCCCACGCTGCCAATCGAACGCCAGTCAAGGTCGCCATAGTACACAATCAAATCCGGCGGTATACCATTGCAAACAGAGTAAATATCTTCGGGTTTAAAGACCTTTGTATGAATATTGTTGCCATTCTCATCGCGCAGGTCTTCTAACTTTTTAATCAGTTCATTTCGGATATGTTCATAGTGGTGTTTTGCAATAATTCCCCTGGGTTCACGTCCCTTTACATTCATAAAGATACGTCCGTAGTAACCACCCTCACCCCAGACCATGGTATTTCCCCAATCAACCATGAGCTTGTTAAAAGGAGTGGATTCTGATGGATACTGTATCAATTTCAGATAACCATTCCGGATGAGCCATTCATTAATACAGATACCACCCATCATCCTTTTCGACCCGTGGTCGGAAACGATACAGAACATGGTTTCGTTATCAAGAAGATTCAAAACTTCCCCGATCTCTTTGTCGAGATATTTATAATAATCAAGAATAGCATCATGAAATTTTGAGCCCGGCACATATTTAGGGTGCTCTTTGTCAAAATATTTCCAAAAGGCATGATGTATCCTGTCGGGTCCCATTTCCACCATCATGAAAAAATCCCAGTCTTTCGAACGGATAAAATGACGGGTTACCTTGAACCGTTTTTCTGTCATTTTATAGATTTCCTTTAAGATATAATCTTTGTTATCGCTCCGAAATTCATCGACATCGAGGATATACCCCTGAGAAATACGCTCGACTTCGTTTTTTAGTCCGGATGGATAGGTATATTCGCAGCTTGTGTCCGGCGTCATAAAGCAGGTGACCATACATCCATTAACAGGTCTGGGTGGATATGTCATGGGCACGCCAATCACCACAACCTTTTTCCCGATTTTGGATAGAATATCCCATACCGTATCAAGAGGAATTGTCTTTGAGTTGGCAAAGGCTAAACCCTCGTAATCGTAACTTGTCCGATTCCTGAACCCGTATAACCCAAGTCTGCCAGGATTAGCGCTCGTCATCATAGACATCCACGCCGGGCATGTAATCGCCGGAATGGTGCTTTTCATTTCACCGTATATACTTCTGGAGATGAGTCGTTTTACGTTTGGTAATTGGTCAAGCCACCGCTCAAAAAAAAGTTCAGGTGGTATTGAATCCAGTCCCAACACAAACACCTTCTTTTTATTGATTATCATACGCCGTTGAGGACTCTCGTGAAGTTAGCAGGGATGTTGAATACTCTCTTTTGTGTGTTTATTGCGGCGGGCTCTAGCGTTACCGTATAAAAACTTCTTTTTCTGTAAGTTTTTAACAACCCCCTTTATTAAGGGGGATTTAGGATCGACATAGCTACACCAGGTCATTGCGAGGGGTCTTTTCCGAAGCAATCTTTCCACTTTTATAAGGTTGAATTGGTTGCAATTTATACCGTGCCAGGAAATATTCACTTCTACAAATAAAAGCCCGCGATCGGAGTCGAACCGACA
>CAYJME010000196.1:0-6239 GCA_964370795.1 uncultured candidatus Brocadiaceae bacterium | reverse complement strand
GTTGTATGGTGTTCTCTGCGCCCAGCGCTGTTTCCGGTGGATTATCGGTTTCATCGCTTACCATCAATTTTATTTGATACTTTCCGTCAGGCAAACGCAGGGTATCCCAGGTACACGACCCTTTCTTTTGTGTGTTTTTTTCAATGATCTTCCACGTTTTTTCATCTGTGCCTTTGTAATAAACGGTTAACTGGAGGGTATCATTATTTGGATCTTCTGCTTCCCACTGGATATTTTTCTGCGCCATCTGATGGTGCGGTTTCGGGCTGACATGCGCCTGGGATTTAGAATCTGTCTTGCCGTTCGTCTTTGTATCCGGTGATTTTTGTGGTGTTCCTGAGGATTCTTTTTCAAGGGAAAAATTTATAATCTTTGGCGGCTGATTTTTGGGAAGATAGGATAATGATACCATCGCCAGCAATGGTGTGGTATCGACGCTGGTTGTTTGCAAGGTGGCATTATACTGGATAAAACGCGCCGGAGGACTTTCAATTCTTTCTCCGGGCGATGTATATTGTGTTGACCAGCCACTCCATGTCGAGTCGGGTTTTTCACAGTTGCCCGTGCGGGTTGCCAGGGAAATATTCGTGCCTGCCGGTTGTACATCAGTCCAATAAATACGTCCCCAATTGGACTGCGTGGCGGTATCGAACACGTTTGATATAAAGTCGCCTTCCTTTACAAATGATGGATATATCTTATACACCTTCCCCCTATTGCCCGTACCAACATACAACTCGTCATTGCTGGTATTGATGCAGCACAGGGCGTGAACTTCCCCGATATTTGTCAGACTGCTTGACGTTTCATCACAACAAACTTTAAAAATCCCTGATTTATTGCCCGTAGCTACGTAAAGGTTGTTTTGCGTATCTAAAGAGATGCCCAGAATAAATGCCTGATCGGTCTCAAATACTTTCTGTGCAAGTCCATCGCGGGTAATTTTATAAATGAAGTTGGGTGTTGTTGGTGCGCCGGTAGTTTTGGGGATCGACTCGGCCTCTTTTACCGCAGATCGTTGTTGCAGCAAGGATACCTGCTGTGCCATGGGAATTTCTTCCGGAATGTTCAGATCCCAGGAGCGTTCTTCTTTAAAAATAGACGTGATTACCCCCGCTTGCGCAACCGGTTGGGCAGTTGGCGGGGGTGGAACATGTGGCTGGGCGCCCGCTGCCGTTCCCGCATAGAGATTGCCTTGCGCATCCATACTAATGCAATGTATCTCGCCCTCACTTGCATCGTAAAGCACGTGCGGTTGTCCTGATGGGGTAATCCTGTACACAAGTCCACCAGGTTCCGTGCCAAGATAGACATTATTAAACTGATCTAAGTGAATATCCAGCAGGTTAGTCTCCGGAGAATCAAAAAATACGGTTGGATTACCTTCGGGGGTAATTTTAAAGAGGATGCCATCATTCCCCGTTGCGGCAAAGATATTGGAATCGCTGTCGACTGCCATGTCCCATATATATGGAGCTGGCAAGCAGCAAAATACCGCCGCCTCACCCCTGGGATTTATTCTGTAAATAATACCTCTGGGGGCTGTCCCGGCGTAAAGATTGCCCTCCTTATCTATTGCAAGGCTCTGGACATATACCTCTGGTGAATTGAAAACTTCTACCGCTTCGGCATCGTTCTTTATGTGGTAGACACATCCAGGGTCTCCGGTGCCGATGAATACCTGATCTTTTGAGTCCACCGCTATTGACCACACAAAGGCGCCTCTGATACCTTGAATAACTTCTGTTTTAGGAGAAAGCTGTATCTCACCGGTACTGAGGATCGATACATTTTGCGTAGCGCCTTTGGAGAATTCTGTTTCATTTGATTGTATCCATGTGCGAGTTGTTGTAGCGTAGACCTGTGAAACCATAAATAAGAAAATAAACGTCATAATACAACATAATTGCAGCCAATGAATCTCTCTTTTTCCACCTTTCATATTCGTTCCTTTTCATTTAACGAAAACGGGTATACTTTGATTTCCGGTCAATACATATATAGTTGGGGTACGTGTAATTACCTCGTCAGAGAGTGGGCCGACGCCACTTTGGTTTGAAAGACTCATAATGGAATGTATCGATCCCGGAAGCGATGGAAATCCTTCACCACGGTAAGTAAGTCCTTTTTTAGTCAGTAACACCCGTACCATCAGATTATTATTCCGTTCCAGATTTTCCATATAATGCAGAAGTTGATCAAAGTTTGTGGGCAGGTACTTTCCGGCAGAGCGCCCCATATTCAGGGCATTGCCGAATGTGGCATCGCATGCCGTAACATTGAGTATACTTCCCGGTATGGTATCTTCGGGAATGTTTACCATTACCGTCTGATAAAAACTCTCCCCCGTAAATGGTTTCAAACGGACGTCTACCTGAAGCGTGTCGCCCGGCTTTACCTGTTTCTTATCAACTTTAATCGCCTCGATGTACGCAGTCTGACGGGTATCCATCACGTAAATGTTCATTTCAATCCGATTTACCTGTACCTTTTGAAATTGATTATTCATGATCATGGCAAAGGGCTGGATGATAAGGTTGATGGGAAACCAGGACTGGTCGAGTTCATAAAAGATATTTTCAACTTCTACGGGTTTTTCATATCCGTCAATCTGAACGGAGAGTTTTATATGCGCAGTCTTTTCCCCCAATTTCTTTTCTGTAGCAAGTACCGCACTGTGCGCAACCATCATCATAAGGCTGGGAGTTAGAAGTTTATTGTCGGCGATTTCAAAATTATACGAGAGTTTTTGTGAACCCTCGACTTCAATATGACAGGGTATCATGCGTGAGGTTTCTTTCAGGGTACCGGCAATGCCAGGCCTTCCATCCCGGTTTATGCGACCAACGACTTCTACGGGAGACGCCATCTTTATGGAATTTGATTGGCTGGAAAGGATGGTGTAAACATGAGCAGTCGCCATGGGCAGGTCTGTTGCGCCGGTTTGTAAGAATGGATGCCCAAATGCAAGGACTTGATCGCCTTCTGTATAGGTTACCGTACCAACGGCTGCTGCGCTCAGGTCTCCTTTAATCAGGATGGCAGCCACGGATGATCCCGGTTCAAGTGTTGGCCTTTTCGTGGTATCGTCAGCAGAAATATAACTTCCGCCCTGCATGGGACAAAGTCCGTGGGTTTGAAAAAATGGCTGCATCTTGTGCAGGACTTCACTGTTGACTCCTGAGATGATTAGAGGAGAAAGGATCGGAGTAAGCCTTAGTTCGGGAGAATCCTGCATGGATATTTCCGGTTGTATGAATGGAGCAATCTGCGGTTCTAATGATGTTTTATCGAACGAAGATGGTGGCAATTCCCAATCCGTGGATGTCATTGAAACCTTACGCTCTTGTGTTGCCTTATTGAGCAAGGTGTTTTTCATCTCTTGAATGGGAGTAATACCGGCAATCGGTTCCTTTGCAAAGCTCCATCCATATGAGACGGCGCCAATGAGACGGTTATCAATATACACAGGACTACCGCTCATGCCCGCGATAATGCCAGATTTTTCCAGGGGGCCACCCGACATCCTGACCAGGATAAGATTACTCTTCGCATCCCAATGTCTTAAAATACCAAGCACCTCGACATGGAAAATGTCGATCCTGTCACCCGTAAAAACAGTCTTTCCATACCCGGTCATGCCAGGGACAATCTCATTAATATCCATGGTCTCTTCGACGGCAAAGATTACGTTCCTGCCGGGGAGGAAAAGAGCGGTAAAAACACCTAAAAATATGGCTAAAGAGAGTAACTGGCGCATCTTAAATCTCATGGTAAAAACTCTATCAATTAAGTAATTTATTGTCAAGGTATAAAAGGTTATTGAATTATGGTGGTTGGGAATTTAGACTATGAAACAGTTTTTACCAAAAAACTTTTGTGATTCGAGGTGGTTCAATAATGAAGACATTAGTACTGAATTTAAGGGAACCGGCGCTTTACAGGAAACACATTGAAACGGCTGCCGAGGCATTAAGAAGGGGGGAACTGGTTGCATTTCCCACAGAAACAGTATATGGCCTGGGCGTAAACCGGGATAATCCAATGGCCGTTGAACGGGTTTTCGAGGTAAAGATGAGACCAGAAGAAAAGAAGCTTACCTTGATGATTGCCGACCGGGAAGAATTGAAAAAGTATGTTGGACATATTTCTTCCGCAGCGCAGAAGTTGGTGGACGCTTTCTGGCCGGGGCCATTAGCTATTGTTTTCCCTGTATCGAACGGCTTAGACATAAGCATGCGATTTCCCGACGATGCAGCAGCCAGGGATTTAATCCGCACAGCAAAGGTACCGGTTGTTACAACGAGCGCAAACCTTTCGGGATATCCACCCGCAACGGATGCCCAGCAGGTATTCCTGGATCTTGGTGGAAAGATACCCATTATACTTGACGGTGGTTCGACACGGTTTCGTTCTCCTTCCACCATCGTAAAGATAGTAGATGCTCATGTTGAGATTATTCGTCATGGTATTATTGCGGAGACCAGCATAAGAAGTTGTCTTGCAAATACTATGGCAAAAGTGTAATATTTGTTATTTACCTCGCAGGTATTTTAATTCAAATAGTTTTTAAGGAAGATAATAAATCGAAATGAAGATTGCATTAGCATCAGATCACCGGGGATTTGATTTCAAGAAGCGTGTGGCAGATATGTTGATCCAGATGGGTCACACCGTAAAGGATTTTGGCACGACAACGAGTACAGAATCGGTAGATTATCCCGATTATGGATTAAAAGCTGCCCGTGCCGTTGGTTCCGGCGAATGCGAACGGGGTATTCTGGTCTGTGGTACGGGGATTGGTATGTCGCTTGTGGCAAATAAGGTGAAGGGTGTTCGGGCTGCTGTATGCTATAATCTTTATACGGTAGAGATGAGCCGCAGACATAATGATTCGAATATACTGTGTATCGGCGCTGATATTGTGGACGAAGAACTTCTGGAGCAAAAGTTAAAACTCTGGCTGGAAACCCCCTTTGAAGGTGGAAGACATGCCCGTCGTATTGAAAAGGTCATGGATATAGAAAATGGCGAAGGGATTTAATCGATGGTAACCGTTTGTGCCCCTTTTGGTATGGTAAACGTAAATACCTTTGGGTCGAGCGTATTATTGACGGTAATCTGTGAAAAGGTGATGCTTAAGGTGGTATCATACATTGGCCAACGCATATCAATCTTCTGTGGTATCCTGCATTCCCCAAAAGTAGCATAGTTTGTAAATACGGCTTGTAATTGGGCAGAGCCGTTTGTGTCGAATAATTCATACCGAAACACCTCGGCGTTTACCCTGTCTACCAGAAGATTTCCCTTGAGTTTTACATTCCCCGTATCAGCTTCCAGCGTATGAACGAGCCAATAGGCAGGCCAGGTTTCCACCATGGGTTTTCTCCCTTCCAGGATTTCCTTATAATTAAATAAACTTATAATATCACCGGGGTATATGTTCATCCCAAGTGCATCAATCTTATGGAAGGCGTTAAATGCCCCCGTGTAAACCTTTTTCTCCGGGGGAATAGAAAGCCAGAATGTATCGCCATTAGAGGCCAGATCAAATATCGTTGTGGCAAACTTGGAACCAACAACCCGCAACCCCCTTGGACTCTGATACAGTATTAATCCCGTACACCGGATAGGGCCTTTCATACCAGGTGTGGCAAGGGTCATCTCTGCATGTGCACGAAAGGTTGTAAGTTTTGAACTATTCGTAATAATGGCGCTCTGTATTTGCTGTAAGGTGAGATTCTTTGGTTCTCCCCGAATCCCGTTCAGAAGAGATGACGTATCCTCCCAGACGGATTTCTGTAGAGGAGGGGTTTTGTATGTTGCACAGCCTGATACGAGAATGGTGAATAAGAAAAATTTAAGTATTGCGCCTGGCTTCATTTGTATTTATAAACTTTTTCAGGTATGCTTAAAAAAGTGAAATTGATTGTGGCAATTTCCACAAACCACGAATAAATTTTAGGGATGGTTGTCAATTTCCGGTTTAATATGTATAATATTTTACCACAAGGTACGCATAAGTACGACATAAAATTGAAGGTTGAGGCAATGCAACCATTTGGCTTGTGGAACCAAAAGGAAAATCCACAGGATTTAAATCAAAAGGCGAACAATTAAATCAAGGAGGTAAAACATGCAAGCAAGATGTATGAAATGTAAAGCACAAAAAGAAATATCTGACGCACAAATGACCATGACTGCCCGAGGCGGATATATGGCTAAGGGCAAATGTAAAG
>CAYJME010000195.1:5991-6239 GCA_964370795.1 uncultured candidatus Brocadiaceae bacterium | reverse complement strand
CACCATGCGCCACCACTCCGCCACGAACCTCATGCACAAGGCGCTTCGAGAGGTGCTGGGCCCGCACTTTCAGCAGAAGGGCTCGCTCGTCGACGAGGACAAGACCCGCTTCGACTTCAGCCACAACGCGCCGATGACCGCGGCCGAGGTCCGCCGCGTGGAGGAGATCGTCAACGCCGAGATCCTCGCCAATGCCGCCGCGCAGGCCCGCGTCATGCCGATCGACGACGCGCAGAAACTCGGCGCGA
>CAYJME010000195.1:0-5981 GCA_964370795.1 uncultured candidatus Brocadiaceae bacterium | reverse complement strand
TCGGCACCTCGCGCGAGCTCTGCGGCGGCACGCACGGGGCGCGCACGGGCGACATCGGCTACTTCCGCGGCGGCTCGGACGGCGGCGTCGCGGCGGGCATCCGCCGCGTCGAGGCCATCGCGGGCAGCGTGGCCCTCGCGCAGGCGAATGCGGACCGCGACCGCCTCGCCCGTGCCGCGGAGGCCCTCAAGGCCCTGCCCCCGGAGATCGACGCGAAGGTCGCGCAGGGCGTCGAGAACGTGAAGGCGCTCGAGAAGGAAGTCGCGAAGCTGAAGGGCCAGCTGGCTGCCGGGAAGATGGAGGACGTCCTCGCCGCAGGCATGCGCACGATCAAGGGCGTGAAGACGGTCGCGATGGTCCTCGAGGGCGCCGATGCCGGGGTGCTGCGCGATTCCCTCGACAAGGTGAAGGAGCGCCTGGGCAGTTGCGTGGCCCTTCTCGCCTCCGTGACCGATGGCAAGGTGTCGCTCATCGCGGGTGTGACGAAGGACCTCACCGGCAAGGTGAAGGCGGGCGAGCTCGTCAATTTCGTCGCCCAGCAGGTGGGCGGCAAGGGCGGCGGGCGGCCCGACATGGCCCAGGCCGGCGGCACGAACCCCGCGGGCCTCGAGGACGCGCTGGCGTCCGTGGAAGGCTGGCTCGGCGAACGGCTGTAAGCGATGATTTCCCCCGGCTTCGCCCTGCCTGAAGACAGCCTGCGCCTCGCCCTCAACGACGAGTTGCACGCGCGGCCGCACGTGCGCCTCGCGGGCGCCCAGCACGTCGTTTATCTCGCGGTCCGGCACGGTCCCGCGGAACGCGACGCCCACCGGCAGGCGCTCGGGCGCCTGGCGCACGCCGCCGGCGCGGCCGTGGCGCCCGGGGTGGACCACGCGGTGGTGACGCTCGCCGAAGGCTTGCGCTTCAAGTGGGAAGGTCACTCGGAGTTCGCGACCTACACGTTCTTCGCCGAGGGTGGCGGCGAGCATTCCCCGGCGGCCATCCTCGAGCGGGCCGGGTGGCCCGACGTGGCCTTCGCGCTGCCCGGCGAGGTGCTGGTGGCGGTATCGATCGACCTCGTTCCCTACGCGGGCGACTCGCCGCCCCCGGAAGCCTTCCAGACGAAGGCCGACACGGTGATCGGCGGTGCGGTCGCGGAAGGCCGCGGATGGGCCTATGCCGATTTCCGCATCCGCGAGGACGGCTTCACGCGCTTCCTCGTGCTCAACCGCGAAATGGGCCTGGGGCAGGCGGGCCGGATGGTGCAGCGGCTTCTCGAGATCGAGACCTACCGGATGATGGCGCTCCTCGCCTTCCCGGTGGCGCGCAAGGCCGCGCCGGACCTGGCCGCGATGGAGACCGGGCTTGCCGACATCGTGGAACGCATCGCGGGCGCCACCCCCGAGGACGAGGCGCGTCTCCTCGACGACCTCACGCGGCTCGCCGCCCGGGTCGAGCACCTGCAGAGCGCCACGCGCTTCCGCTTCGAGGCGGCCGAAGCGTACGAGGCGCTCGTGAACCGGCGCCTGGCGGAATTGCGCGAGGTGCGCATCGCCGGGCTTTCCACGATCGGGGAGTTCCTGCACCGGCGGCTCGCCCCCGCGATGGCCACCTGCCGCAGCGCCTCGCGGCGCATCGGCAACCTCGCCGCGCGCGTGACCCGCGCCAGCGCACTGCTGCGCACGCGGGTGGACATCGCCCGCGAACAGCAGAACCAGAAGCTCCTCGAGGCCATGAACCGCCGCGGCCGGCTGCAGTTGCGCCTGCAGCAGGCGGTGGAGGGCCTCTCGGTCGTGGTCATCACCTATTACGGCGTGTCGCTGGTGGGCGTGCTCGCGAAGGCGGCCAAGGCCGGCGGCCTCGACTGGAATCCCGACCTCGTGATGGGGATCAGCGTGCCCCTCGTGGCGGCGGCGGTCTTCGGGGGCGTGCACCGCGTGCGCAGGGCGCTCGAGGGCCGGGAAGGGGACGGCGCGTGAGCGCGGAGACCTTCGCCTTCTGCCCGCGCTGCGCGACGCCGCTCGCCGAGCGGCCCATCGCCGATGATGGCGGAACCGTGAACCGGCTCGCCTGCCCCGACGAGGCCTGCGGATTCGTGCAGTGGGGCAACCCCACGCCCGCCGTGGGCGCGCTGGTCGAGCACGAGGGCGAGATCATCCTCGCCAGGAATATTGCATGGCCCGAGGGCTGGTTCGCGCTCGTCACCGGCTACCTCGAGGCGCGCGAGGACCCGCAGGCGGCCGTCGTGCGCGAAGTGAAGGAGGAGCTGGGCCTCGACGTGACGCGCACGCAGCTCATCGGCAACTATATCTTCGAGCGCAAGAACGAGATCATGCTCTGCTACCACGCGGTGGCCACGGGCACGGTGTCGCTGGGCGCGGAGCTCGCGGAGTACCGCCGCTACGCGCCGGCCGACCTGAAGCCCTGGCCGCGGGCCACCGGGTTCGCGGTGGCGGACTGGATGCGCATGCGCGGCCTGGCGGTCGAGTTCGTCGATTTCGCGGCCGGCTCGCCGCCGCGCAAATGAACCCGTGAGACAGGCGCTTCCATGACATCCGCCGCATCCAGCGCCACCGGGGGCCTCGCGCGCATCGCCGGGTACCTGCGCGCCGCGGGCCTCGTGCAGCTCGAGGGCCACGAGGACGAGATCGCGCTCGCCATCGGCGATTTCCTCGAGGCGATGAGCGACAAGGTGGCGATCGGCGACGCCGGCTCGCTCTACACCTACCCGGTTCCCATGCTCACGCAGGACGGTTCGTGCCCGGTTCCGGACGAGCTGGCGCCGGTGCCCTACGACCTGGCCGGCATCCTCGGCGGCCGAAGCGAGCAGGCCACGCGGCGCCTGGCCCTCCTCGAGCGGCTCGTGGAGCGCGCGCAGGAGACGACGGGCTCGGACTGGATCGGCATCTACCAGCGCCGCACGAACCCCGCCGGCACGCCAGTGCTCGTGAAGCTCTCCTATGTCGGGCGCCCGAGCCGCGCCGAGTTCCCCCTCACGCCCGAGTTCGCCGAGGGCAGCAGCAACAGCACGGTGGGCCTCACGGGACGGGCCCTGGTGATCGACGACGTGGGCAAGCACGTCGAGGCCGGCGGCGGCTTCTACGTGTGCGATGCCGAGGTGAAATCCGAGGCGTGCCTGCCGCTCGTGGACGATGCGAACCGCGTGATCGGGATCCTCGACGCGGAGGCGAAGCCGCGCTCGTTCTACGGGGCGCCGCGGCTCGCCACCCTCGCCGCGCTGGCCATCGTCGCCTCGGCCGTCCTGCCCTAGCCCGACCGCGTTCCGAGGGCGGCGCAGAACCCGTCCAACTCCGCGTGCAGCCGCCTCGCCTCGTCCGCGCTCGCGAGCCGCGCCGCGTGGAAGTGGTTCGGGGCCGCGGGAGCCTGGCCGAGGGGCGCGAACCTGGACACGAATCGCTGCGCCTGGGCCTCCCAGGCCGGGCCGAGTCTTCCGCGCGAGGCGTGGGCGACGAGGATGTCGGCGTCGACGGCCACCGCCAGTCCGGCACGGTGGGCGCGCAGGCAGAAGTCGAGGTCGTAGAAGTGGAAGCCGTCGAAGGTCGCCTCGTCGAAGCCGACGGCGCGGGCCGCGGCCGTGCGGGCGGCGATGAAGCAGCCGTCGAGCCCCTGCATGCCGCCGGCAAGCCCGGCATGCAGCGAGAGCGCCGAGAAGTCCCAGGTCGCCGCTTCGCTGGACCCGTGGACGAGCCAGCCGCGCATCTCGCGCTGCCCGGCCCAGCCGATCGTGGGGCCCGCCAGCCGCCTCGTGCCGGCGATGCCCACCACGTCGGCGCGGGCGAGGGCGCGGGCGAGCAGGCCGTCCAGCCCGGGTGAGAGGACCTCGACGTCGTCGTGGATGAAGACGATCGCTTCGCCCCGCGCCTCGGCGAGCGCGCGGTTGTAGGCCTGCGCGAGCGAGCGCGGAGCGCGGATCTCCAGGTGCTCGAACCCCGGCGCGAGGCAGGCGCGCAGGGCGGCGCGGCAACGGGCGAGCTTCGCCTCGTCCACGCTGCACGTCACGACGGTGAGCGACGGGAGCTGCCCGACGGCGGACGGCGGACCGGCGCGGGCGAAGACGCGGCGGCCGTCGCGCACGATCTCCGCGATCGCCTGGAACGCGAACTCCACGACCATCGGGTCGGCGTCGGGCAATCCCGCGGCGACGAGGCGCTGCCGGCAGGCGGCGGCATCACCGGCGGCGAAGAGGCCCAGGGCCTCGACCAGCAGGGCGGGAACGAAACCCGGGCGGGCGGCGAGCGACCGGCGCGATTCGGCGAGGGCAGCCTCGATGTCGCCGCGCCGCCAGCTCACACGGGCGAGCGACGCGAGGACTTCCGGGGCAGGCGCGGACGCCGCGGCCGCGCGCAGCCGCGACGCCGCAAGCTCGAGGTCGCCGGCGCGCGCGGCGATCTCTCCTCCGAGGTGCAACGCGTGCGCGTGGGCAGGATCGCGGGCGAGGAAGGTGGCGATGCCCGCCTCGGCTGCGGCGAGTTCGCCTGCCCGGAACCGCGCCAGCACGTCGCCCAGCCCGCCGGAGGGTGAGGGGGGAGGCATCCGCGAGGCGATCCCGGCTACTTCTTGGGAGGCATCATGTCCGTGATGCTGCCCTCGGCGATCTCGGCGCCGAAGAACACCGTCTCGGAGAGCGTCGGGTGCGGGTGGATGGTGAGCCCGATGTCCTCGGCATCCGCGCCCATCTCGAGGGCGAGGACCGTCTCGGCGATGAGCTCGCCTGCGTTGATGCCCACGATGCCCGCGCCGAGAATCTTCTTCGTGCCCTTCTCGAAGAGGATCTTCGTGAGGCCTTCCTCGCGGCCCATGCCGATGGCGCGGCCGCTGGCCGCCCACGGGAACACGGCCTTCTCGTATTCCACGCCCTGTGCCCTGGCCTCCGGCTCCGACAGACCCATCCAGGCAACCTCGGGGTCGGTGTAGGCCACGCTCGGGATGGTGCGCGCCTCCCACACGTGGTGGGCCATGCCGGCGATCACTTCCGCCGCGAGCTTGCCCTCGTGGGTCGCCTTGTGCGCGAGCATGGGCTCGCCGACGATGTCGCCGATGGCGTAGATGTGCGAGACGTTGGTGCGCATCTGGTTGTCCACGGGGATCCAGCCGCGGTCGTTTACCGTCACGCCGGCCTTTTCCGCGGCGATGTTCCCGCCGTTGGGCCGGCGGCCCACCGCGAGGAGCACGCGGTCGTAGATCTCCGGGGCCGGCGCGGGCGAGGTCGCCTCGGCGCTCTCGAACGTGGCGCGCAGGCCTTCGGGCAGCGCCTCGATCTTCGCGACCTTCGTCTTCAGCAGGATCTTCTCGTAGCGCTTCTCGATGCGCCTGGCGAGCGGCTTCACGATGTCCGGGTCCGCGCCGGGGATGAGCCGGTCCATGAATTCCACCACCGTGACCTTCGAGCCGAGCCCGTCGTAGACGGTCGCCATCTCGAGGCCGATGATGCCGCCCCCGATGATCAGCAGCCGCTTCGGGACATCCCTCAATTCGAGGGCGTCCGTGGAGTCCATGAGGCGCGGGTCGTCGTACGGCAGGCCCGGGATCTTCGCGGACTGGGAGCCGGCCGCGATGATGCAGTGGTCGAACGAGACGAGCTTGCGCCCCTCCTTCGTCTCCACCTCCAGCGCATGCGGCGAGGCGAATTGCGCGCGGCCTTCGATCACCGTCACCTTGCGCGCCTTGGCGAGGCTCGCGAGGCCCTTGGTGAGCTTGGCCACCACGCCGTCCTTGAAGCTGCGCACGCCGTCCAGGTCGATCTTCGGCGCGCCGAAGGTGACGCCGTGGTGCGCCATGTCCTCGGCGTCGGCGATCACCCTGGCCGCGTGCAGCAGCGCCTTCGAGGGAATGCACCCCACGTTGAGGCACACGCCTCCCAGCGTGGCGTAGCGCTCGACGAGCACCACCTTCTTGCCGAGATCTGCCGCGCGGAACGCCGCGGTGTAGCCGCTGGGGCCGGCGCCGAGGTAGATGAGGCGCCCGCCGGACTCGAAGCGGGG
>CAYJME010000194.1:0-6338 GCA_964370795.1 uncultured candidatus Brocadiaceae bacterium | reverse complement strand
GCCTTTAAGGCATGAAGCTTTAATTCCATAAATTTTATCTCATTTAACAAAATTGCCTTTTCCATGATTTCCTCCTAATTTTACTGAAAGAGAACAAATGGGGCTATTTGAGTCAAACAGAAAAAACACTCCTTGGTTACCACATTTATGTATATAAGATTCAAGACTACTTAAACCCACCAAATACGCGAAAAATCACAAAAGCTGGCTTTTATCTTGCCGCTGCCAATGCGGACCAATCCGGCTGTCGGTAACAAGTACTTCCTCTCCAGCCTTTACCTTTGAAAGATATTCACTGAGAGACGCCTTTAATTCAGAAACAGACGCTGTTTTCATACTGGGAGGGGATTCAGGGGGGTGTGTATTAATCTTATTAGATAAAAAGTCGCCGTAAGGCCTAATTAAATATGCTCAGCAATAATTCTCCGTATTTCAATCTTGGCTAATAATTATTAATGTCGATAAGGCGAAGACTATTTCCATTTAATTACAATATATTACAAGTGTATTTCATTAATTAATAGCAAAAAACAATTAACGAATATGATTCTGTTTCCAATTGGTAAGAGTTACATTCGGCTTTATGTTTTTCTTAACTTCAAACATTTCAAATCGTCTGCATACCCTACCATTCAGATAGTGATCAAGTTTGCTTAAAAAAACCTTGACTTGCACTTCCTTCATTTCTATAATAATTTAGTTTTATAGTGTTCTGCGGTTGTTTCACAAGGGGTATTAAAAAGGGCAGATAGCTCAGTTGGTAGAGCACAGGACTGAAAATCCTGGTGTCGCCGGTTCGATCCCGGCTCTGCCCACCACTTTTTTCCAATGAAATTCATAAATGCCGATTGCTTCAGCATGGGTAACTGCCCGTTGAATATTTACGTTCCTGCCTTTTACCACCACTTCCTTGTTTAGACGAGATAACACACGAAAAAATATCCATTTTTTATATTATTATGAGGGGCGCGGAATTTTTATTTTTGGTATTCACTTAATATGGGAAATTTGCAGAATTTAGATATAAAATCGTTAGAAGATCGCTCAAAGGTAATCCGAAGACATGTTATCAGGATGCTCGCCAAGGCGGGCTCCGGCCATCCCGGTAGTTCATTATCAACGGTCGATTTACTGGTAGCGCTCTTTTATAGTAAATTGCGTCACAATCCACGTCAGCCCGCATGGCTTGACAGGGACAGGTTTGTCATGTCAAAAGGCCACGCCTGTCCGGCGCTGTATGCCACCCTTGCGGAGACGGGGTATTTCGGTATAGACAAACTTGATACGCTCAGGCAATTTGGAAGTATGCTTCAGGGCCATCCATGCATGAAAACAACGCCTGGAATTGAGATATCCGGCGGTTCGTTGGGGCAGGGACTCTCTGTAGGATTGGGAATTTCCCTGGCGGCAAAATTGGACAAAAAAGATTACCGGACTTACGTCATGCTGGGCGATGGCGAAATTGAAGAAGGTCAGGTGTGGGAGGCTGCTATGGCGGCGAGCCATTATAAAGCGGATAATTTGTGCGCCATTATTGATCAGAATGGATTGCAGATCGATGGGTTTATCCATGAAGTTATGTCTTCGCATCCGATCCCTGATAAATGGCGCGGTTTTGGCTGGCATGTCATTGAAACGAACGGTCACGATTTTCCCGCTATCCTGGCTGCCTATAACGAGGCAGAGGCCGTAAAAGGACGACCGACTGTTATTGTTGCAAAGACGGTCAAGGGGAAAGGTGTTTCTTTTATGGAAAATCAGGTGGACTGGCATGGAAAGGCGCCTACAAAAGAAGAGGCCGAACGGGCACTGGCTGAATTAAAGTAAAGATAACAATTCACCGCAAAGGGCGCGGAGAGCGCAAAGTAAACAAACTTAAAGCATATTATATATAATTATTGTGACTCTCTAAAAATCTTTGAGACCTCAGTATTCTCTGCGGTAAACTTTCATGTTAAAAATAACGGAAGAGTAAAAATGACTGAAATGATAGCTACGCGTCAGGCATATGGTGACGCACTGGTGGAACTCGGCGAAAAAAACAAGGACATCGTGGTACTCGATGCAGACCTGTCAAAGTCTACAACGACAGCAAAATTTGGCAAGAAATTCCCGGACAGGTTTTTTAACATGGGTGTGGCCGAGGCTAATATGATGAATACGGCTGCCGGGCTGGCAACATGCGGCAAGATTGCCTTTGTGAGCAGCTTTAGTATCTTTGCGACAGGTCGGGCCTGGGAACAGATTAGAAACACGGTCTGTTACAGCGGGCTTAATGTGAAGATTGTTGCAACGCATAGCGGAGTATCCGTTGGACCCGATGGGGCATCTCACCAGTGTATCGAAGATATTTCACTCATGAAGACGATCCCAACGATGACGGTTATCGAGCCATGTGACGCTGTTGAGACGAGGAAGGTTATTTTTGCGGTAGCGGCCTATAAAGGACCCGTCTATGTTCGTCTGGGAAGGGCTGCAGTTCCTGTTATTACCAAAAAGGAAGTGCCGTATACCATGGGGAAGGCGAGTATCCTCAGAACGGGAAAGGATGTGGCAATTGTCGCATGCGGGGCATTGGTTGCCAATGCGCTGACTGCCGCTGACATATTATCAAAGGATGGAATCGAGGCTACGGTAGTTAATACGCATACCATAAAGCCCATAGACCGGGAAATCCTTGTGAATGTTGCTCAACAGGTAAACGCCGTAGTAACAGCAGAGCAGCATGTACTGGACGGCGGATTGGGGAGTGCCGTAGCGTCGGTGCTTGCACAGGCACATCCTGTGCCTGTTGAAATGATTGGTATTGATAACCGTTTTGGCCAGTCGGGTGAACCCGACATTCTCTTTAAAGAATATCACCTCTTGGCGGAAGATATAGTTCTTGCAGCACGACGTGCTCTTGAACGTAAGAAAAAATGAAAAGCATCATACGTCTTTTTTTCTCAATAATCTTCATATCAATAAGTGCTGTTGTTCTCGGACAGGACAAGCCTCCCGAAGCCCCCCTGATAATTCAACAAAAAGAAAGCGCCGATCAATCCAGAGAAAAAATATATGAGGAATTCGAAGAATTCGTAAGGGTCTTAAAGGAAGTACAGGATAAATACGTTGATGAAATAAAACTGGACACAATCCTTACAAATGCTTATCGTGGCATGCTTTCAGGACTCGATCCCTATAGCCAGTACTTTAGCCCTGAAGAATTGGAAGACCTGAAAGTTGAAACTGAAGGCGAGTTTGAAGGATTGGGAATTGAAGTCATTGTTAAGGAAGGACTGTTAACAGTAATTACACCGATTGTTGATTCTCCCGCCTTTAAGGCTGGAATACTGGTAGGAGACCGGATTATCAGGATTGACGGTGACTCTACCGAAAATATGAGTATCAGAGAAGCGATAAAAAAGCTTCGGGGAAAGATTGGAACAAAAATCACCCTGACCGTTGTCCATGAAGGCGATACCAACCCGGTTGATATTACGATTGAACGGGCAAAAATTCATGTCAACAGCATTCGGGGTGCGCGCATGGTTGATAGTGAATATAAGATATGGTATCTTGCCGTGACCAATTTTCAGGAAAATACCGTAAAGGACATGGATGATGCCCTTCAAGTTATGTTGAAAAAAGGTATGCAAGGTCTTATCCTGGACTTACGTTTTAATCCGGGCGGGTTGTTGAATGTCGCGGTTGAGATGGTAGATAAGTTCCTGGATAAGGGCGTCATCGTTTCTACCAAGGGAAGGGATAAAACGCAGAATTACGTATATCAGGCGCACAAGAAAGGAACATACCCCAATTTCCCGATAGCTGTGCTGGTCAACAACGGGAGTGCAAGCGCATCTGAGATTGTTGCAGGCGCTCTCAAAGACCACAGGCGGGGTTTATTAGTAGGCATCAGGACTTTTGGTAAGGGTTCTGTACAAAGCTTGATCCCCGTGGAAGATGGGAAGGCTGCCCTCAAACTTACGACGGCAAGGTATTATACGCCGAGAGGAATTTGTATCCACGAGAAGGGCATTGAGCCTGATATAAAAGTTCCGCTCACTTTAACGGAAACAAAGGCATTGCACGAGCATATGTCCGCCACCAATATTGATACAAAGGCGGGCGAACCCAGAGATAAGGACAAGGAAGCTGTATTAAAGGGGACTATCCCACAGGAGAAAGAAAAACCAGCCTATGTAGATGTGCAGCTTGAAAGGGCAAAGGATGTCTTAAAAGGTATTGAGGTCTACGCAAAAAAAAGGCCTGCTCCGTAGAACAACTATAAAAGAATGTTTTTCGGTAACTTGTTTATGAAAGCAGGAGATATTCCTGCTTTTTTTATATTTATACTATGTTGATTCTCGGTATTGAAACATCCTGTGATGAAACTTCGGCTGCTCTTGTAAAGGACGGCAAAGAAATTGTGTCGAGTATTATTCTGTCTCAGGATGAATTGCACCGGCAGTTTGGTGGTGTGGTTCCCGATATTGCCTGCCGTGCGCATCTGGAATCTATTATTGGCATCGTTGATAATGCCATGGCTGACGCAAAGATAAGCCTTAAGGAAATCGATGCAGTTGGTGTCGTTAATACACCGGGTCTGATTGGCGCATTACTGATCGGTGTGACCACGGCAAAGACGTTGAGCATGATACTGGATGTCCCTCTCATAGCGGTCAACCACCTCCATGCCCATATTTATGCAAACAATCTTGAGCACGATACTATCCAGTATCCCGCGATTGGCCTTGTTGTTTCAGGCGGACATACCACGATTTTCCTCTCAGAAAGCGCGACAAAGCACGTTCCGTTAGGTAGCACCATTGACGATGCGGCAGGCGAGGCATTCGATAAAGTATCAAAGATACTCGGCCTTGGTTATCCAGGTGGACCAGTCATTGACAAACTTGCAAAACAGGGAAATCATCGCGCTGTGTTATTCCCACGTTCGTATCTCGATAAGGATTCCCTCGATTTTAGCTTTAGCGGACTCAAAACCGCGGTGTTGTATTATCACAAGGGACAGGATGTAAAGACCGGGAAATCCAAATCACTATCTGAACAGGAGATTGCAAACATTGCCGCAAGCTTTCAGGAGGCGGTAGTTGACGTCCTTGTCGACAAGACCATCCTGGCGGCAAAAATGCATAATGTGTATGGAATACTCATGGGCGGCGGTGTAGCGGCAAACTCCCGATTGCGCCAGAGATTGAAGGAGAAGTCACGGGAATCAGGTATTCCCCTGTATTATCCATCTTTTAAGCTTTGTACCGATAATGCCGCTATGGTTGCAGGGTTGGCCTATAAAAAATATTTAGAGGGAGATATTTCAGGACTCGATATTGAAGCTATTCCATAAAATGAGTAAACTAGTATATTGTTTCAGAAAAAAGTGTACCGTACAAACGTCATTGAGAGCGATAGCGACGCAATCTTTCTCTCATAATTAAAAAGAGGGGTTTGCTTTGCCTTCGGCTCGCAACTTTGGCTTCAGCAACATTAAATTAGGCTGCCTGTGGCAGCGACTTTTTATGGAGAGCGAAGTGGTACTTCGCTCACAACGAAGCACCGCTTCGTTCTACAACTTTGAAATTCCTATACATATATTAATCATGGACATTGACGTTATAAAACAATTATTAGAAAGCTATAAAAGCGGAAAAGTATCAATTGATAATGTTCTGGGAAAGATTAAAGAGTTGCCTTACAAGGATATTGGTTTTGCCAAGGTAGATAGCCATCGCAATATCCGATGTGGTTTCCCGGAAGTAATTTTTTGTCTGGGCAAGACCCCTGAGCAGGTGGTGCGGATTGCAGAACACATTGTTGCCGGGGGAAATGACATGCTTGCGACCCGTGCGACCCCTGAAGTTTATGATGCTGTTGCCGGTGAATTTCCGGAGGCTGTTTATCATGAACAGGCGCGGACGATAACTATACGAAAGACACGGAGAAAGCCAAACAAGGGACTCATCTTGATTATAACGGCTGGCACTTCTGATATCCCCGTTGCTGAGGAGGCACGGGTAACAGCGGAAATTATGGGGAACAAAGTAAAGGTACTGTACGATGTCGGTGTGGCGGGCATCCATCGGTTGATGAAGAGCCACGGTGAACTACTCAAGGCCAACGTGATTATTGTTGTCGCAGGGATGGAAGGCGCTTTGGCTAGTGTTGTTGGGGGATTAGTAGATTGCCCTGTTATTGGTGTACCAACCAGTATTGGTTACGGCGCCAGCTTTTTGGGTGTAACCCCGCTTTTATCTATGTTGAACAGTTGCGCCTCCGGTGTTTCGGTGGTAAATATTGACAACGGCTTTGGAGCTGCGTATGTTGCATCCTTGATCAAC
>CAYJME010000193.1:0-6347 GCA_964370795.1 uncultured candidatus Brocadiaceae bacterium | reverse complement strand
CGTAGACGCCTTCAATCTGGTGGGGAAGCGGGTCTACCTTGGAGATGTTCATTGCTAATAAAGGATCGTACAGGGATGCAAGCCGATAGCGAATTGTTTCAAGTGCAAGGAAGACCTTCCACGGTTCTTCCGAAAAAGGAGATGCTATTTCCTCAGTACAAAAATTAGAAAACTTATCACGAGGAATTATCTGATCGATAGGTTCTCTGGCTCGGTCAGTAGCGTCGATGATATGGATATAGTTGCCAATGTCTTCGATGAATTTTATCTCGACAG
This sequence comes from uncultured candidatus Brocadiaceae bacterium, assembly GCA_964370795.1. Lineage (GTDB taxonomy): Bacteria > Planctomycetota > Brocadiia > Brocadiales > Brocadiaceae > JAHFOW01. Next base: position 6,071 of record CAYJME010000193.1, on the reverse strand, counting down.
GCTCAGACCACTTGGAACCTTTGATGATACTGCCTGGTTTGATGTTATTCATCTGATCGTTTGATTCTTTTTCTTCAAAATAGGCACAGATTATAAATTATATTCATAGTATATGAGCCTGTGGACTTATACGGCAAGATAATATATTAAAATTACTGGTTAAGGATCGAGGATATTCAACATCAGCATTTCTTTTTTTCATATTTCCGCTGGTTTAGTCGTGGACGATTGAACCAGCGTAGAGACGCAAGTCTTGCGTCTTTCTACCACGCATGTACCTCACGTTCACTCTGTATCGCCTTCACGGGGCATTCTTCCACACATATTAAACATCCCTTACAGTGGTCGTAATCGGCGTAAGGAAAACCTTCTGTGTTCAGGGCAATACAACCGTCAGGACACCTGGCAACGCAGATCATGCATTTAGTACAAACTTCATAGTCCCAAACGGGTTTAAATACCCGCCAGTTGCCGGTCTTCCTCAAATAGGTATTTCCCGCCACATTTATAGAAGGACTGGAAACGCTGGCCGCCTCACATGGCATGGAAAAAACAGGACTGCCCTTATGAACGACTTGAGCGGTCTTTACCTCCACAGCCTTAATAGTACGATAACAATAAAGGGCAGCTTCTCTGTTTTTCGCTATCAATTCTTTATCCGGTATGATTTCAGAAATTTCCTTTTCAACGGCCCTGCCAAGAGCATCCTCTCCAATTCCCGCCAATTTCGAGGCAACCCCACTTGCCAATGTGCTTAATACTGGCTTCCCCAGCATAGCAAGTCCAATTTTTATCAAATCCAGGGTAGCTACCTGTACGGTAATTTTATACCTTACCTTCGCTTCTTCTGAAGTGTGAGCGGTATTTACAAAGACAATACCACCTTCTTGTAATCCCGATAATGGGCGTACCTGTAGGTCGTCGAGAAGTGTTTCATCCATTATCATCACCATGTCTGGCTCGGTTATCACACCTCGCTCAAGGATAGGCTCTTTCGATATTCGGGTAAAGGCGGATATAGGGGCGCCTCTTCTTTCAGCGCCATAAAGGGGAAAGTCCTGGGCATAGTATCCCTCAAAAAAGGCAGCGGTACCAAGCACCCTGCTTGCAACCTTAGCCCCCTGCCCTCCTCTGCCGTGAAATCTTACTCTGAACATTGATTCATCTGTTCCTTAAAATAAACCTTCAGCAACTTTTTATTGCAGCGCAGATATCTATAAACCGTTCAAACAGTTCAATCGGTTTAAGCGGTTTAAACGGTTATGGGGATAAACCACCCACGCTACGATTTGTATTGAAATTCCTTAGCGTTAGCTCAGATACACAAAAATTTTATTATACTACAATTATTAAGAAACAAACAAGCGATTGTTCCGTCCAGTTTTTGTATCAGATAAAAATTTATAACTATTAAACGGTTGTGATATATACTTCGTTTATCATAGAAAATAACACACCAATTATCCTTCTGATATTGGGGTTATATGCATATAAGTTGACTTCCTCTGCGACTTCTGATAAAATTTCTTGTTTATATTATTCATTGCACTATGGGAATTTAACATTGGGTGATTATATTATTGGTATTGACCTTGGCGGTACAAATCTCAAGGCAGGTATTGTCGACAAACAGGGAAAAATTCTTCACCGGCTTTCCATAAAAACAAATAATAATGCGGCCCCGGAAACGATATCAGACCAAATCTTCGGATTGATTGATGAAATTATAAAGAGCTTCCAATCCACAACAGCAGGGGCAGGTTTAAAATCTACCACTCCAGACATTCTGGGCATTGGACTCGGATCACCCGGCCTTATTGATAAAAAAAGCGAAACAATCCTCTTTTCTCCCAACCTGCCCTTATGGCGAAATATCCCTATCAAACGCATGATTTCAGAACGGTTTCACGTGCCCTGTGTATTGGAAAATGACGCCAACGCTGCTGCCTGGGGCGAAAAGTGGGCAGGCGCAGGTAAAGACGTTGATTCGCTGGTAATGATTACCCTGGGTACCGGTATCGGTGGCGGCGTGGTTATCAACAACAAACTCTGGCGCGGCGCTCATAATGTGGCAGGCGAAGTCGGTCATATGGTAATCCAGATGAACGGGCCGAAATGCAGTTGTGGTAACTACGGATGCATAGAGGCATACGCCTCGGCCACAGGCATGGTAAGACGATTCAAAGAATCATTAAAGAGTGGTGTACCATCATCGTTAAAGAATACCGGAGAAATTACCGCAAAGACGATCAATGATGCCGCCCTCCAGGGTGATAAGGCATCTTTGGATATTATTCAGGAAACAGGGCGTTATCTTGGTATTGCACTTGTCAATATTATGCACATATTAAATCCGGAAATGATTGTATTGGCAGGTGGCATGACAGGCTCCGGAGATTTATTGATGAACCCTATTAAACAAGTCATCAGCCAGGGTGCCTTTGAGGCATCGTATAAGGATACATACATTGTATTCTCAAAGCTTGGAAATGATGCAGGAATTATTGGAGCAGCAGGATGTCTACTGAAAGAATTAGAAACTTCTGTATAATAGCACATATTGACCATGGGAAATCTACGCTCGCAGACCGCTTGCTGCAGAAGACCAATACTATTTCGTCACGGGAATTCCGCAACCAGATGCTTGATGATATGGATCTGGAGCGTGAACGCGGGATCACCATAAAGGCCAGCGCAGTTGCCTTGAAACTGATCAGGGACGGCAAGGAGTACAATCTCAACCTGATTGATACACCCGGTCACGTGGACTTTAACTATGAGGTTTCCAGAAGCCTTGGAGCATGTGAAGGCGCCCTTCTTCTGGTAGATGCGTCACAGGGTGTAGAGGCGCAAACCGTCGCAAACGCCTATTTGGCGATGGAGCACAATCTGTCTATCATCCCGGTCATCAGCAAGATAGATTTACCGCAATCACGCCCTTATGACGTCCTTACCGAAATGGAAAAGACGCTGGGTATCAACCCGGAAGAGGCGCTCATGGTGAGCGCAAAAACAGGGGAAGGTATTGATAAAATTTTTGAAGCCGTCATTGAACGCATTCCACCGCCAAAAGGAAATCCCAGTGCCCCTTTGAAGGCACTTATCTTTGATTCTGTCTACGATGAATTTCGCGGTGTCATCGTTTATCTGCGTATATTCGATGGCGCTATCAAGGCGGGCGATGAAATCTATATGATGAAAACCCACCAATCTTTCAAGGTAGAAGAGGTAGGCGTCCTGAAGCCTAAAATGGCACTCAAGAATAATCTCCTCACCGGAGAGGTAGGATATTGTATCGCTAATATTAAATCTATCCATGACGTTAAGATTGGTGATACTGTTACCAACAACAAGGACAGGGCAGCCGAGGCGCTGCCGGGTTATCGTGCGCCTATGCCTATGGTATACTGTGGTATTTACCCGACCAATAATGCCGATTTTCACCTCCTCCGCGAGGCCCTGGAGCGATTGAGTCTGAATGATTCTTCGTTTACCTTTGAGCCAGAAACGTCACAGGCGCTTGGCTTCGGATTTCGTTGCGGCTTTCTCGGACTTTTGCACATGGAAATTGTCCAGGAACGTCTTGAGCGCGAAAGCAACATCAACATAGTCCAAACCGCCCCAAACGTAACCTACGAAGTACTCAAGACAAACAAAGAAGTAATCAAGGTTGACAATCCGGAAAAGGTCCCCCCTGACAATGAAATCGAGGAATTCCGCGAGCCTATGGTACGCGTTAATTTTGTATTGCCTACCGAATACGTGGGGACTATTATGCAGTTTGCAGAAGCACGCAGGGGACGGTACAAAAGCACTGAATATCTCAGCGAAAAACGGGCAATTCTGACTTACGAACTCCCCCTTGCTGAAATAATATTTGATTTTTTCGACAAGATGAAATCGGCCACGCGGGGTTATGGCACCATGGATTATGATTTTATTGGATACGAACTGGCTGATCTTGTAAAACTGGACATCCTCGTGGCAGGCAGACGAGTGGACGCCCTTTCCACGATTGTCCACCGGAAGGATGCCGATATCAAGGGCAGAAAATTGGTTAAAAAACTCAAGAATGAAATCTCACGACATCTCTTTGAAGTCGTGTTGCAGGCGGCGATTGGAAGCCGGATCATTGCCAGGGAGTCGATCCGTCCGATTGCGAAAAACGTCACCGCCAAGTGTTATGGCGGCGATATTACCAGAAAACGAAAACTTCTGGAAAAGCAAAAAGAAGGCAAAAAGAGGATGAAGTCTATCGGCAATGTAGAAATCCCTCAAAGGGCATTCCTGTCTGTGCTGTCCGTTGATGAATGAAAGGAGGGGCGAAGCATTTGCTGTTCAGAATATAAGACCACATTCAAACAAACATCAGCAAATGCTTCGCCCCTACAATAAATATTGAAATTCCTAAACGTTAAAAACCTGGAACGTGTACTTGTATCCACTCAATCCTGAAGGATTAAGTTCCATACTTACAGAACGAGGTGCTGAGTGACAAATAACAAAGAAAAATTACCAATCCCACACATAAACGAAAAACCAAAGAAAAAAAAGGGCAAGCTTCGTGAAAATATTGAATCCATAGCCATTGCCATCGCAATAGCTTTTGCCATACGTTATCTGGTTATCGAGGCATTCAAAATCCCAACAGGCTCCATGGCTCCAACCCTTTTAGGTGAACATAAAAATGTAACCTGCCCTAAGTGCGGATGGTTTTACTATGCCGACCGCCAGAGTGAAAGCGCCACGTGTCCTAATTGTCAATTTGAAACCAATGTTTCTCTTTATTGTGATACATGCAACAACAGGATTCGATACAACTGGCCTGCATGGTTATGGAGAAAAGGGTCGTGTCCACAATGTAAATCCACGGTCACCTGGACTGATCTGTCAAAACGGTTAATACATGGCGGCAACAGAATCCTCGTCAATAAATTCTGGTATAAATTTACCAATCCCAAACGGTGGGATGTAGTGGTATTTGTCTATCCATTGGTTGATCTGACATGCAAGGAGTGTGCTGCGCAGTTGCCAGAAACAGAATGGCATGATGACCTCCGTTGCCCACGATGCGGCTCAACACGATTCTCCAGGCAAAAGAAGAATTACATTAAGCGGCTCATCGGCCTGCCCGGTGAAAAACTCCAGGTCATGAATGGAGACATTTACATCAATGACAGGATTCAGAGAAAACCTGACTCTGTCCAAAATACCCTCTGGATGCCTGTTTATAACAGCTGCTATTCAGTTAAGGAAGAGATCGGCCCAACCTGGGTAACCGATAGTAGCACATGGAGGATCAACAAAGACTCGTTAACTCTGAATAATGTTTCTGACGGTACATCCACTGCATCACTGGCAACCTTTGCACGGAGAATTTCAGACCAGAATGGTTATAATAACAGGAGTGGAAGCAATGAAATGGGTGACATCAAGATCAGCTTAGATGTAACGCCTTTAAAGGGTTCTCAATCATTAGAGATCATTCTGGGAAAAAATAGCGATGTATTTACCGCCATCATACCAACGAATGATGCGGACAAAAAAGGTAGTCTCCTGCAGGCAAATAATGTTGTACAGGAAAAGGACATTCACCTGCAAACAGACCAGAAGCACAAGATAGAATTTTCCAATGTAGACCATATTGTGTCACTTTCCATCGACAACAACAAAATTTTCGAATTTGACTTTGATGATGGCAAATTACCACAGCCGCATCCTTTTGAGACCAGTAAGGTTCGCCTGGGCGGCAGTCATGTAAACGCAACATTTGAAAATATTGAGATATTCCACGATATTTACTACACCCATCTTTCAGAGGGGACATGGGGGACCACACAACCTATTCAACTGGGCGAGAAGGATTATTTCATGATGGGAGATAACAGCAGAAACAGCAATGATAGCCGCGTGTGGAAATTCGTACCTGAGAAGAATATTGTGGGTAAGGCATTTTTTGTGTTCTGGCCATTGAATAACATTAAGTTTATAAAGTAAATAATGTGATCAAATATAGTATTACTGTGCAAAAACATCTTTTTTTGTAAGTTTTTTACAACTCCCTTCATCCC
>CAYJME010000192.1:0-6358 GCA_964370795.1 uncultured candidatus Brocadiaceae bacterium | reverse complement strand
ATATCAGTGTTACGGGAAAGTCTGGACAATATATGAGGATTTATGTAAACGGTGTGCTTGCTAAAGAGAAAATCACAACTCAAACAATTACCACACCAACCGCTTCTGGTTATATTGGAACATCCTGGAGTACAACTTCAGAATTGATGAAAGGTGTTATTGACGATGTTCGCATTTACAAACGGGCATTGAGTAATCAGGAGGTGCTGGATTTGTATAACAAGAATAATGCTTTACCACCTTCAGGTGTACCTGTCGGTTCGATAAGTATCAATAATGGAAATGCATACACAAATTCTCCTGCGGTACTGTTGAATTTATCGGCGACGGATAATGTCGGAGTTGTTGGATATTATCTTTCATCAAATGATATGACGCCGTCATCGGCAGACATAGGATGGGTGGCGGTGACGTCAGCTCCGGGCTATAGTGAAACCGTTTCCCATACGCTTAGTAGTGGAGAAGGCAGTAAAACGGTGTATGTGTGGTACAAGGATAGTGACGGTAATATCTCATCAACGGCCAGTGATTCAATTGTGGTGGATACGACAGCGCCCGTTGTAGCCATTACGACTCCAACATCTGTTGCTACCTATACAGCTACAGCCAGCACGATAAACCTGGGAGGTAATATTTCAGAAAATGGAAGCGGGGTAAGTGGTGTGGTATGGAGTAGCGACAAAGGTGGAAGCGGCACGGCCAGTGGGACGATGAGTTGGACGATTTCTAATATAAACCTGACTGTTGGCAATACCGTAATTACCGTAACGGCAACTGATGGGGCGGGTAATACAGGGAAGGACACTATTACCGTGAGTTATTCTGGAACAAGTACACCGGCGGGTATTAATGCCTTGTATACTTTTAATGAAGGGAGTGGAGCGACTGCAAATGACACATCGGGTAAGGGAAACAATGGTGTGATAAATGGTGCAACATGGACAACGGGTAAAATCAAAGGTGGATTTAAATTTAATGGAACCAGCAGTTATGTATCAATTCCTCGCATGAATTTTGACGGGGTTTCTGTTTCTGCCTGGTTTTACAAAAATGCAAAGGATACGATAAACGTTGATGCAATAATAGGCGGGTGGTACTGGAGTTCCAATGCCCAGCTCCATGAAGGCTTTGATGTGCGGTTCTCTCCTGCTGCTCCTGATACCCTGGAATTTGTCCTGGTGACAAAAAATGCTGGTGGAACAAGGGTATTGAAGGCGGCCAAGTATAATTTGGTGAATTCTGTAGGTAGTTGGTTCCACGTCGTATGTGTATACAGTAAGGGTACCGGTGAACAAATGCTCTATGTCAACGGACAATTAGTAAATACGCAGACGCATCCTCCGGGAAATACCGTGGTGCCTTTGACGAATTATTCTGATATGAGAATAGGACATTCCAGGGTAAATAAAGGTTTTTTTAACGGTACTCTTGATGAGGTACGTTTTTATAACAGGGCATTGAGCAATCAGGAAGTCATCGACCTGTACAATGTCCAATAATGATTCATAAACAGGGTCGTTTTTTTAAGGAATTTCCTAGCGCGGCGTAGCCGCAACCAAATCCCCCGATCAAAGGGAAACAACCCCCTGAGTCCCCCTTTACTAAGGGGGATTTCAGAGTTTCCCCCTTAACAAAGGGGGGAAGGGGGTTGTGAAAAACTTACAAAAAAAAGAAGTTTTTACAGAGTAATACTATAATAAAGACGGCACGGATAAAGTCCGTCTGTCCGTGCCGTTTCGTGTTTAAGGAAATTCAATGCAGGACACGGTTTGCCGTGTCCCTGCAAATTATGACTTGTATGGTAAACAAAAATCCACCACTTTTTTAACCTCCAGACACACTCATAGGATAAATTAACATAACACTTTTAATAGAGGTGCTTACAACTTATTTTTAAAAATGTGATCTACGTCACATACATGAATTCAATATTTTAGTATACTTATTAAAATTTAATCTAAAAAAACCGTATTTATGAAAATTCATAAACGGCCTTATTTTAATTTATATAAGGAGACCTGCCTGTGAAACCTGCCATGAAAATTTTAGGGTGTATAGTTTTTTTATTCTTTTCTGTTTTTTTACTCCAGGAAAATATGTATGCACAGAGCGATTGGAAGAATTGGTATGGCATTGCATGGCGGGACACACCGGCGAATACAATAAAGTATGCAAAACAAATGGGGTATGATTACATAGCCGCAAAGACTTCCTCTGTTGATACGTATAGAAAAAGCCCTGACGCTGCCGGTTTGAGGTTTATCATTGTCGATCCTCATTTTAATGGTGACGTTTATGCAGATTTACCCAATCGTGCTTCTTTAGGTACGAGCACAGAGAGTGGCAGGGTAATAGATACCGCCATAACTTATACTGACGAGCAGAAGAATTGGTATAATCAACGCATGGTGTGGAAGAGCACTGATCCCTTTCCTAATAATTTCGCACCGGGGTATTTCCCGGATAATAACAATAAAAGATTTTCCGTCATGTGGGATGTACAGCAACAAGCGGTTATTGATGAACTTATTGGAAAGATAATGCAATTATTTAAAAGATCAGAAAATCCGGGTTTACCATTTACCTTTGCGGGATATGGAGTGGATGTCCCCATGCTGGCTGGAGATTTCAGGTATTGGAATGGTACAAGCTCTTATCGTACCACTTTGGCACATTGGACGGGGACCGATTCCGGACTGGTACATGATACCATTACGCATGAATTTCCTACCTATTCTGATGGTATGGCTGGTTTTTACAAACAATTGAATATAAGAATGCGGCAGGACTACCCTGATGCAAAATGGGTGATAGAACCGGCAAGGATATACGATAGTTCGGGAACTGTTAGCGGCGATGAATGGATATATAGTATCAAAAACCGTACAGATAAAGATGAGTTAACACCAGAGCTACTCCTCCAGGAAGGCGCCGTTACTGATTTTGTGGATAACAGTAACAATTTTAATTCAGGGGTAAATATTACAAAGGATATGGTTGGTTGCAGTCAGAATAGTGCGGTTGAAGAAAACGTCAATCGTCTCATTGCCGGAAAAGCTGGCATAGATGGAGCATGGTATGATTGGTTCGGGCGGTTTGGTGGTTCGAAAACTATGCCAAATTTTCAAAGTGTTGTGGATGTTTATCCAAGATTGAAATTGATAAGATGTGTACCAAACTGGGATAACTTGAATAATATCCCGTTGGCATCTCGTTCATGGGATGGAATTGTATACCAAAGTCCGAATAGTTATGTGAGCAGTGATGTCATATATTCACGTCATCCTAAAACAGGGAAACTATTCGTTGTATTTTTAACGAACAGTGGTGTTGTTAGACTCAACGATGGTGAAACAATAACCAATGTGAGTCGTGCGGATGGTTATTTTATGCAGTCTGAGGATGGTAGCGGGGACATCGATATAACAGGTAATGAAATACGATTAAAGAGTAGTATGAGTATTGTAGTGGATACAAGCAATGGTCAGGTTAAAGGAAATGGATATATTTTCACTTTATCGACAAGTATGGGAATTCCTACGGTAATAACAGATTCCGCAACGAATATAAAATCGGATGCAGCAATATTGAATGGTACCGTTAATGCGAATGGTTTATCAACAACGGTATGGTTTGAATATGGAACGAAGAGTATTACGTATGATAATAAAACATTAGTTCAGCAGGTTACAGGGTCAGATGATACGGCGGTTAGTAATAATCTAACAGAATTGTTATCTGGTAAAACATATTATTACAGAATTGTTGGTCAAAATGAGAGGGGAATTGTTTATGGAAGTGAAAAGATATTTAAAACCCCTGATGTTGTTCCGCCAGTATGTACGGTAGTGATAAATGATAACAGTACGTATACAAAAACCGGAGACGTTACGCTTAACATCTCGGCAACCGATAATGTTGGGGTGACAGGTTACTATATTTCTCCAGACTCCACGATTCCTTCTGTATCGGATCCAGGGTGGACATCCGTGACAACTACCGCAAATTACACTGCTAATATTCCCTATACACTGAGCAGTGAAGGTGGCGCTAAGATGGTATATGTTTGGTGTAAAGATGCGGCAGGAAATGTATCAAATACTGCAAGTGATACGATTGAGATTGATTCCATTGCGCCGGTAATAACCATATCGAGTCCTACGTCTGAAGTTGCTTACACAACGAACAGTAGTGTGATAAATCTGGAAGGGAGCGCCTCAGATGGCGAAAGCGGGGTAAGTAACGTAATATGGAGCAGTGATAAGGGGGGAAGCGGCGAGGCCGTTGGGACTACAAATTGGATGATTTCAGAGGTAAATTTATCATTAGGCGATACGGTGGTAGCGATAACGGCGATGGACAATGCGGGGAATACCAGGATTGCAACGATTACCATTACTTATGGGATAGTTCCCACAGCAACAACAGCACCTGCAACAGAGGTAACAGTAAACTCGGCGCGATTGCATGGGACGGTAAATGCAGGTGGGTTGTCCACTACGGTATGGTTTGAGTATGGGACAATGAGTGGAATATATGATAATACTACCTCCATACAGAATGTAACGGGGACTAACGATGAGGAAATAAATGCTGCCATAAGTGGATTATTAGAAGACAAGACTTATTACTACCGGTTGGTGGCACAGAATAGTGCGGGGACTAAACACGGGAGTGAAATGACATTGAAGACGCTCGACACAACTGCTCCTGTGGGTTCAATCATTATAAAAGGTGGTGATGAATATTCTAATGCTACGAATGTCACCATAACTCTTAATGCAACAGATAATGCGGGGATAACAGGATATTACCTTTCAGCGAGTGATGCGACACCGTCAACCACCGGCGAAGGTTGGACAACAATTGCTGCTGCTACAAACTATAGTACCAGTGTTTCTTATATTTTAAGCAGTGTGGACGGAAGTAAAACGGTGTATGCATGGTTTAAGGATGCGTCGGGAAATATGTCAAGTATCGTGAGTGATTCCATTATTTTGGATACCGTGGCGCCCGTGGTAACTATTACAAATCCAACATCTGATGCTACCTATACAACGACGAATAATATGATAAGTTTGGGAGGTAGTGTTGCTGAGAGTGGAAGTGGGGTGAGCAGTGTGATATGGAGTAGCGATAAGGGTGGAAGTGGTGCTGCTGGTGGAACTACGAACTGGATGATTTCAGATATAAGTTTATCAAATGGGAATACAGTGATTACCGTAACGGCAACTGATGGCGCAGGCAATACGGGTAGCGATACCATTGCGGTGACTGTTTCCGGAACTGGCTTGTCTTATGGCTTGAAGGCTTTCTATGCCTTTAATGAGGGGAGTGGAGCGACTGCTTATGACACATCGGGCAACGGAAACAATGGGGTGATAAGTGGTGCAACATGGACAACGGGTAAAATTAAAGGTGGATTGAAATTTAATGGAACAAGTAGTTATGTATCAATTCCTCCTGTAAATTCCGATGAGATGTCTATTTCCGCATGGTTTTATAAAAATGCAAAAGATAAGACAAACGTGGATGCCATATTAGGTGCATGGACATGGAATTCGAATATTCAACTTCAGGAGGGTTTTGATATACGATTTTCTCCGTCTGCTCCTGATACACTGGAATTTGTTCTTATAACTCAAAGTGCAAGTGGTTCAAGGGTGATGAAGACAACGAAAAAGAATTTGGGTAATTCTGTAGGCAAGTGGTTTTTCGTTGTGGGGGTATATAGCTGGAGTACGGGAGAACAGAGGTTATATATAAACGGACAGTTGGTGAATAAGCAAACGCACTCTCCGGGTAATACAGTTGTACCTATGACATACTATCCTGATATGAGAATAGGATATTCCAGAGTCAGCAATGGTTATTTTAACGGTATCCTTGATGAGGTACGTTTTTATAACAGGGTTTTGAGCAATCAGGAAGTTATTGACCTGTACAATGCCAAATAATGACCTATAAAAGCGGTCATTTTCTGGAAATTTCAAAATAATAAAGGTGGCACGGGCAAACGAAGTTTGTCCGTGCCTATCTTTCCTGCAAGATCCCTAAAAAAATTCAATTGTGAGTTATCATTGAGTGTTATAAAGGTCAGCAATTTCCTGATCACTCAGCGCACGGTTGTAAATGCGAATATCGTCTATGATACCATTCATTAATTCTGAACTGGTACTCCAGGATGTTCCAATATAACCGTGAGCAGTTGGTGTATCAACGGTTTGAGTTGTGATTTTTTCTTTAGCAAGTACACCGTTTACATAAACCCTCATATATTGTCCAGACTTTCCTGTAACGGTTATATGGTAAAACGACCCGCTTTGAATAACGCCTGCTGCCGTCAATACCGTATTAT
>CAYJME010000191.1:0-6400 GCA_964370795.1 uncultured candidatus Brocadiaceae bacterium | reverse complement strand
GTCACAAGGGAGCATGAAAATCCATTTTCAGGTGAAAATTCCTATGCAATTAAATTAGTCCCCCTTAACAAAGGGGGAGACAGGGGGTTGTGTTTTTTTCTCGGGTGGAAAATTCTTTACTTGTCAATTGATTTAACTTTTGGAGGCATAATTGACTCCAGGTGCAACGCCTCACGTCCCGTAAGGATGTCCATTTGCTTCTGTGCCTGTGTCTTCACGGGTAATCCATAAATCTTAATAAATCCGAGGGCAGCGCTATGGTCGAATGTATCCTCTTTCTGATAGGTAGCTAACTTTTCGCTATACAGTGATAATGGCGATTTACGTCCCACAACGGTGCATGTCCCTTTTGATAGCCGTAGACGGATTGTTCCGCTCAAAATACGCTGGCTACTCAACACGTATGCAACAAGATCCTGATGGAAGGCAGAAAACCAGAGCCCATTATAAATTAAATCGGCATAGTGAGCGGAAACAATGTCTTTAAATCTGAGTGCGTCTTTTGTCATAATCATACCTTCAAGCGCCCTGTGTGCCGTATGCAATATAATAGCAGCAGGGGCCTCGTAAACTTCTCTGGACTTAATACCCACGAGACGATTTTCTAAGTGGTCAATACGACCGACGCCATGTTTTCCACCCCACGCATTGAGGGTATTAATAAGGGTGATACCATCTATCTCCTCATCATTGAGTGCCACAGGAACGCCTTTTTCAAAACGAATTTCAATGTATTGAGGCTCCTGTGGTGCATCATTCACACTCTTTGTCCACTTATAAACCTCCTCTGGCGGTTCAGCCCAGGGGTCTTCCAGGATGCCACATTCAATACTTCTGCCCCAGAGATTCTCATCGGTGCTGTAGGGACTCTTGATCTTTGCCTCTACAGGGATATGGTGCTGTTCAGCATATTCGATTTCTTCGTCACGTGTCATCTTCCATTCGCGCACCGGGGCAATAATTTCCAGTTTTGGATTTAAAACTTGCAATGATACATCAAGACGTACCTGGTCATTGCCTTTTCCCGTGCAGCCATGCGCCACCGCATCCGCCTTCTCCTCCTGGGCCACATCTGCCAGTAATTTAGCTATCAACGGCCTCCCAAGGGCAGTTGCTAAGGGATAAACCCCTTCGTACAAAGCCCCTGCTTGCAGGGCGGGGAAGATAAAATATTTTACAAATGTCTCTTTGGCATCAGTAACAATTGCCTTTTTCGCCCCAATCTTTAAGGCTTTCTGTCGAATTCCCTCCAGGTCCTTTACTGCGCCAAGGTCAATGGTTACCGTAATAACATCCATATTATATTTTTCAGGAATCCACTTGATAGCAACTGAGGTATCTAATCCGCCAGAATATGCCAGAATTACTGTTTTTTTTCGTTGTGCAGCCATAAAAAAATTCTCCCAGGGTTTAAGGATGCATAAATAAATACCATTTCAAAGTGAAATTATATCAGACCAGGGGTGAGAATCAAATGATTTTCAAGATGAAAACAGGGAGTTATAATACGAATAAGACATGGTCGTTCAACCGGATAAATTTTAAAGAAATCACATTAATTAAATCAAAAAAACTAAACAACAAATATCTTAATATAAAATTAATTTTTACGATGTATACAAATAGTTTCAAAACAAGTGCTTATGACATATTTTAAAAATATATATTTTAAACAAACTTTTTATGGTAAAAAATTGTTTAAAGTAGTGAAAAAACATATTTTGTAAAACTCTCTTTAACACAGGAAAAAAATATGGAAATTATTGAATATAAAAATGATTATTTGCCCGGACTGGATACTGAAAATTATGGGCCGGAAGAATACATAAATGAAAACGAAGGACTCCCTGAAGAAAAGATAAAGTACAAGGATTATGATCCTGTCCGTCTTTATTTAAAGGAGATGTCAAATCTGCCCATGTTATCGCGAGAGGAAGAACTCTATTTGGCAAAGAAAATCAGGGTCATGAGCCGCCTCCTTCAGAGGAGGGTCTTGCGTTTTGACTACGCCCTGGAAAACTACGTGCGTAGCCTGGAAGACGAAGAACGGGAATCCGATCTCATCCAATTTATTGAAACTGCAGCGGCAAAGGATCAGGGGAAAGACGAGGCCGTAGAGCACATACAGAATGTAACAATAGTAATTCGGGAGATTCTCGATAAAAACCAAAAGGATTATGAAAAAATCGGCAAAAGTGGCATTTCTGAATCTTTAAAATCAAAGGTACTTAAAAAGATTTCATCCAGGAAAAGGGAAGCAGTACGGGAATTGGAAGCAATGCATATCCGTACGGAGACAATATTGCCTATTATGAAGGAACTTCTTGCTATTTTATCAAAAGTCGTGAAATTAGGGAAGAAGTGCAAGGGCGTGTATCCTAAGAAGGAAGTTCTCAAAGAACTTTCCCTCAATATTCAGGAATTGAAAACCCTGGTGTTTGTGCCGGTGAGCGAAATGGCAAAAACAATTCACACGGTTAACTCGATTTACGATGAATATGAAGCCGCCCGAAAGCGTTTCTCCGAAGGTAATCTCAGGCTTGTGGTAAGTATCGCAAAAAGGTATAGAAAACGCGGCTTGGCCTTTCACGATCTTATCCAGGAAGGAAATACCGGTTTGATGAGGGCTGTCGATAAATATGACTACCGTATGGGATTCAAATTTAGTACGTATGCCACTTGGTGGATTAAGCAGGCAATTATCAGGGCTATCGATGATAAGGCGAGGACGGTGCGTATCCCGGTACATATGACCGATGTGATTAATAAAGCAACACAGGTGTTGAAAACCACCCAACGGGACCTCGACAGAAAGCCGCTCTTGGAGGCTATTGCAAAGGAGGCAAAGATTCCCGTTTCGGAGGTTTACCGGGTATTTCGCGTTGCATCACAACCGATATCTCTGGAAAATCCTATCGGGAGCGATGGGGAAACCATGTTTGAAGATTTTATTCATGACAAGAAGGTCGAGTCTCCCATAAACATGGCGCATCATTCGTTACTGAAGGAGCAGTTGCAAAAAGTTCTGGATACTTTGAATTACCGCGAGCGGGAAATTATTAAATTGCGATTTGGGATTACCGATGGTTATACATATACCCTGGAAGAGATTGGAAAGAGGTTTAATATAACGAGGGAACGTATACGCCAAATCGAGAGCATCGCCATCCGCAAACTTCAACATCCTCTGCGAAGCAGAAAACTGGAGGGGTTTCTTGACGGTATTGCAACCAACTAAATACAAACCAGAAACGACAACTAAAGAGGCTTCATATAAAAATATGAAGCCTCTCTTTTTTATAAAAATCAGATATATTGCAAAGGAATATGGTTATTAATTATTATAGCAGAGATCAGGCATGCTCGTGCTTCCTTCTGCGTCTTTTCAAAAGATATTTTTTTCTGTTTAGTCTATGTTTTTTCTTTCCACAAAAACCACTTGCCATATTTTCTCCTCAACAAATTTATGATATTTACCTAATCGGATTAAGGTTTTCAATATTACCAAATATCTGTGGCAAAATTCAATGAAATAATTACGACATGAAATTTATTGTTGTCAAACTCGTTAAGGTATACCAATTTATTGTTTCTCCGCTCTTACTCCCTTCCTGTCGCTACAATCCTTCTTGTTCACAATATATGATTGATGCAGTAGAAAAGAAAGGTATCTTCCGGGGTATTTGCTTAGGTGTATGGCGCATTTTAAGGTGTCATCCGCTTGGCGGGTCAGGCTATGACCCGGTGAAGTAGTTTTCTATTATAACTATAACAACTTCTCTGCAATCTGGATGGCGTTCAGGGCGGCGCCTTTGCGTAAGTTATCGCTGACAATCCATAGATTAATGCCTTTTTCGATGGACTCGTCTTCTCTGATACGGCCCACAAAGACATCATCTTTTCCGGCTGCAAATGGTGCCAGGGGATATACCTGATTGGCAGGATCGTCCATCAAGGTGACGCCTGGCGATTTTGCCAGGAGCTTCTTTACTTCGGCAACAGTAATTTTTTTCTCTGTTTCTATATTCACTGACTCGCTGTGACAACGAAGGACGGGTACACGTACCGTGGTCGCAGTTATACGAATACTGTGATCGCCCATAATCTTTTTCGTCTCATTCACCATCTTCAGTTCTTCAGATGTGTATCCATTCGGCAAGAAGGCGTTACTTTGTGGAATCTGCGGTAAAACGTTAAAGGCAATTTGATGAGGAAACAATTTCCTTTGAAAATCATTTTTGCCGGCTAAAATACTGGCAGTTTCTCTTTGGAGTTCGTCAACGGCCTTTAACCCGGCTCCGGATACGGCCTGGTATGTTGAGACCACAATCCTCTTTATCTTTGCCACATCATGGATGGGTTTTAAGGCAACTACCATCTGGATGGTTGAGCAGTTCGGATTGGCTATCACGCCGTGGTGTTTGGCAATGTCCTGCGGGTTTACTTCGGGTACCACCAGGGGCACATCATCATCCATCCTGAAGGCGCTGGAATTATCCACGCACACAGCCCCACTTTCGATGGCATACGGCACGTATTCCTTACTAATACTTGAGCCTGCGCTAAAGAGAGCAATCTTTATACCCTGGAACGAATGCCGGGTTAATTCCTGGACGGTATACTCCACGCCACAAAATCTCATCTTTTTTCCGGCCGAACGCCTTGAAGCAAGCAATCTCAATTCCTTTACGGGAAATTTTCTACTTTCCAGTATTCGGATAAATTCTTCACCTACAGCACCCGTTGCGCCCACTATTGCTACATTTACTGCCATCTTTCAAAAAACTCCTTTCCAATGGTTTTCATCTGCTACTTGATACGAACTAAAATATCGTCCGTAATTCCCTCTTTCTTCTTTACCGGGGCGATTTCTGCCAGAAATCGCTGCGCATCTTCATAATAACCAGCCGTTGGCCTTAAGTTCGGTAAGAATTGTAGCCAATACTGATTTTCCAACCGCATAAACAATTCCCGAATATACTTACTAAAAATCGATGCCAGCGCTGCCGCCATAGAATGGTCCTCGCCTTTTTCAGTAAAGGCCAACTCCATTTTGTTTTGTGCATTTTCTATCTCGTATGTTGAAACCTCGGCGCTCTCTAGCAAAACCTTTATATCGGCCTTAGGAAATGCGTCTCGCAGAAGATCAAAATACCTGTTCCTGCCACCTTGTTTATCTACGGTTAAACGTATGGGACCGCTACAGGTATTCCACAACTTTGAGATCAGTGCCGCGCAATTTTGAAATAATACGGAAGCCTTGTTTCCTGCCATTCTCACCTGTTCATTAAATTGCTGAACGGTTAAGACACGGCTGTCCGCAAGGCACAACTGAACACCCTGCTTTCCTAATGTGTTTTGTAACAAATCTGCATAATTAAGGATAGCAGGAATGCTTGCACTTAAAGGTAATACGCAATCTTTCTCTGCATACCACGGATAATGCGCCATGATGCTGCTATCATGGCACGACAAACAACTCAACAGTTGATAAAAGGATACAACTTTAAAATCCTTTACCCGGAGAAAAGAAAGAACGGCTTCCTCTAAAGGTTTTAAACCATTGCGTGCATTGTACAATTTTTTACTATCACGCACAACCAGACGCCGTCTCTTGTCTTTGTTATCAATGGAAACTGCATCTTTCAGCAACTCCCATAGAGAACCGTATGCCTTTTCATTCGGTACATCAAAGGCAACAGCGGTAATCACCAACGGCCCCATTAAAGGGCCATACCCCGCTTCATCTATGCCTGCTACTATAGCCATATTGTGCGATGAGAATTTTTTTATTATAGCGTTTAATAATCAAAAGTCAAATAAGCGTATCTTATTTCCAGGCTATTTGCAAGGGTTTTTAGGTGTTTGTATGTCTTTTTATATGTTCTGCTTTCGCTTGTAATCTCAAGGCATTTTGACTAATCTGGCTTTTATCTGTCTTTGCCAGTTTGTATAATGTTTTACCACCAGGTACACGCAACATATCTGAACAAAACGTATATATTTTTCCAGGTAAAAAGGTATAGAGTGATTAGCCTGGTGTGATTAGTATTTAGGGTGGGTGTAATTTTTCCCCCAAAACAAAAAGGGGGTATGCCTCATAAGCGCTAACTTGTTTTATTGACAAATTTTATTCATCATGGTATTTTTATATCAATTATCCCGCTAACCTATAGGAGGACAAAGCCATGATGAATGAAGATTGGGACATTCTCAAAACCTTTTTTCCAAACGATTGGAAAAGTTTAGCTGTCGATACAAATGCTTTAAAAGGCTTGCGCAAGGATAAATCTGAAGAAAAGCTTCTTCGGACATTACTAATTCATTTAGGATGTGGCTATTCATTGCGCGAGACAGTCGTTCGAGCCAGGCGTGCTAACTTAGCAGACATGTCCGATGT
>CAYJME010000190.1:0-6422 GCA_964370795.1 uncultured candidatus Brocadiaceae bacterium | reverse complement strand
AATGATGGAGATTAAATATCTCTATCAGCACAAGCGCATTACTCTTTCCTTTGAAGAAGCCTTGCAGCAAGTAGAAACAAGTGAGAATATACTTTTACACCCGCTGGATATCTCTGTAGTAACAATAGCACCAATAAGTCTTTATATTCACGATGCCATAATTGTTGGCACTACAATTCAGGCCGTCAAGGAGTTTGCTCAAACCGTATCGTTGATTACCATTGATAAAGCCATTACGGATTCCAAGCTTGTGCCAGTGGTTTGGTAAAAAATTCTTTCAGCCGACCTGCCTGTCGGCAGGCAGGTTCAAGGTTATGCCAAGAATCAGCGAAGCTGTCCATAATTTTTCCGGAAACTAAAAAGGCTTGACACTAAAAAGAAAAACCCGACACCTTCGAGGTTTCTTTTGTATGCTTAAAACAAACTTGACTTTACTTTATATCCGATATAAAGCAAATCAAAAAGCAATAAGGGTATTATATGGAAACAATCCTTAAAAGAACGGTTTTTGATGAGATTAAAAAATACCTGCAGCAGATTATTGACACCTATGTAAAGAAAGACATCAGAGACCTTGCCGATATTAAAGATATAGATAAATACAACAAGTTACTGGAAGCCCTTGCCTCGCAGAGCGGCCAGCAGTTGAATATTGCAGAACTTTCCAATACCACTAAGATAGCAAAGCAAACCATAGAGAAATACCTCTTTATCATGGAAAACACCTATATCATCAAATTGGTCAAACCATTCAGCAAAAATATTCGTTCGGAACTCTTCAAATTGCCCAAGATATGTTTTTACGATACAGGGCTTATGCAGATGCTTTGGTTAAAGGGATTGCAAAAAGAACTCATCGGCAATGTATTTGAAACAGGGATATTTGCTGAAATGGCAAAGAAATATACCCATGACGCAATATTTTACTGGCGGACAAAGGACAAAAAAGAAATAGATTTTATATTAAAAATCAAGAGCGCCATACTGCCGATAGAAGTGAAACTGAATTTTGAACAGTTTAATCCCACGGCGGTGCAGTATTTTAATAAACATTACGGCATAGACAAATACAAAGTTGTCGGTTTAAACGGCAAACCCAAAAATGAGTTTTATGTTTATCCGTGGGATATGTAGGATTGTTTTCTTGCATCAAAATGTATTATCTATACAGATTTAAAGGTTAACGAGAGATTGGCTCAGCAACTCGGCTGGAAGCGGGTAGTCCCCTTGCTTTACCCCGTTTAGAAATGTACTTTTCTAACGGGGTTTATCAGCAAGGAATAGATGCTTTAAGCATAATTTGTGATGGGTGGAACAGAATAATGATCGCTGCCCCTGTTTTTCGAGGAGTTCCAGTAAAAGCAATTATGACAAACCTGAAAGATTTTATACAAGAAGAATTAAATAAACGGAAACGGGATTATCAAGAATCTCCAGCTTATATTTTAGAGCATTTCAATATTGAGCAACAAAATATTCAGGCTTATAATGGGAGGCAATTACTTGAAATGTTGCAAAATGCAGACGATGCAGCAAAACAAAATCGGGCAAAAAGGATTAGGATTCCGTTCAATATTAAGTTGGGCGGATGAAGTGGTCATAAATAGCGGAGGAACAAGAATTAGATTTTCTGAAAAAATTGCCCAAACATTTTTGAAAGAACTTATTAAAGAATCACCGACTGTTTCTGATTTCATAAAAAAGAATAGCAAAGCAGAACTTCCCATTGCAACTCTGCGTATGCCTCATTTAATAACTGATATAGAAGAAGCAACAAATAACTTTGATACGGTTATTTCCATAAAATTAAGGGACAATGTTCAAAATGATGTTCAATCGCAAATACTATCAATTATTAACAAAGAAACATTGCTTTTTCTTAATCACATAGACGCCATTGAAATTGACAGCCCTAGAAGAAAAATCACGTTTAAGAAAAAGGTTGTTGGAAATAGAGTTAAAGTTGAAAGCACAGATATTCTTAATGACAAAGAAGAATTAAAAACTTGGACATTAAAAAGAGCAAACGGAATTCATAATGATAAATATTATGAACTTGCTATCGCTTGGAATGACGAACTAAATGATGCAGAAAATATATTATACAGTTACTTTAAAACACAAATTCATTTCCCTTTTCCGGCCTTGCTTCATGGAACTTTTGAACTTACACAGGACAGGAACCAGTTAGTAAATGACACTGAGGGACATAACCAATATTTAACAGGAAAGCTTGCCGATTTGCTTGTTTAAACTGCTTTAGAAATTGCCTCTCAAAATCAGGAAGCAAATTATTTACCATTGAAACTGCTGAATATTGACTTTGATAAAATTGACAGTGTCCTATCAAATTTTAATTTCAAAGAAAGTTTAATTGAAAAAATAAAATCCGGCAAGATATTTCCAAATGTTAACAAGATGCGCATCTCTTACATTGATAAACCAGTGTATTATGATTACCCAGTTGCTAATATTTTGAAGGGAGAAGATGTTGGTAATTTAATGCCACCTTATGCATTCAAGCCGGTATTAATGCACGGTGAACCCAACTGCACATGATAGTCGCCTGAAGTCGTTGGTGCTGATGAGGCTGCAACGGGTCTTTATTGATGTTACCTTTGCCCGTTGCACCGCCCTGCGCATCGCTGTAAAAAACACTGAGTTTCACATGCCCGGTATTTGAAAATGCACCATAACTGTTTCCCCTCGCAATGACAAGTGGTATGCTTTCATTGCATTTTACACCCGGTCATTGCGAGCGGAGCAAAGCAATCCTGCTATCCGCTCAGGAATCTACATTACACTAACTGTGTGAATTGTTACCGGCAGATCAAGCTGTGCCCCGATGTTGATCTCACTAACCATTTACGTTTTGATACGGCGGTAAAAAGGGATATTCACAATGCGTGCGGCGTAATTATTCTCCCTTATCTGAATATAAATTTCATCGCCTATTGTGGCATAGGGGGATTGTATCAAACACAATCCGATATTTTTGTTTGTGGAAGGGCTGAAGGAACCACTGGTGACCTTGCCAATGACCTCATTGTCCTTTATGACAGGATAACCGTGGCGGGGGATGGCGCGGTCAATCATCTCGAAGCCTACCAACTTTCTTTCGATACCTTTTGCCTTTTGTTGCACGAGCGCATCTTTACCTATAAAATTACCTTTGTCGGGTTTTACCGTCCAGCCGATGGTTGTTTCGAGAGGGGTTATCGTTTCGTCCATATCGTTTCCGTACAATAAAAGACTGGCCTCCAACCGCAAGGTATCCCGCGCTCCAAGGCCAATAGGTTTTAGACCGTTGTGCACGTTTTTTTCCAGGAAGAGATTCCACAATTTTTCCACCTGTTTCACATGGACAAACAACTCAAAGCCATCTTCTCCCGTGTACCCCGTCCTTGAAATTACTATCTGTGTATCATTCCAGTGGTAATCGGTAAAGGAGTATCTTTTCAGAGAATCGAAGGTACGATTGAACGTGGCTTTGAGGACGCGGGTTGAAAGAGGTCCCTGTAATGCAATAAGGGAGATGCAATCGCTAAAATCCTTTATTTCCATCGGTTGGTAATCGAAGGATTGATTCCGCAGCCAGTGAAGGTCTTTTCTTACGTTGGAGCAGTTTACCACCAGCATAAAATGGTTTTCGGAACACCGGTAAACGAGGATGTCGTCGATAATTCCACCATGCTCATTACACAGAGGCGTATAGAGTGCCTGATTATTTGCAAGACGGGCGACATCGTTGGTAATGATGTGTTGCATAAAGGAGAGCGCCTTGTCGCCGGAAATCTCTACTCTTCCCATGTGGGATATATCAAAAAGGCCGGCTGCTTTTCTGACACTGTGGTGTTCATTGATAATGCTGTCATACTGGAGCGGCATTTCATAATCATGAAAAGACACCATCTTTGCATTCAGGTTAACGTGAGCATTATAAAGAGGCGTCTTCTTCACGTAGTTATTCGTCATCGTAACGATAACCACAGGTGGGTTTCAGGTGATAGAAGTAATCGTCTTTATTGTAAGGATAGAGGGTACACATATGTGGCTTCCGGTCGTATACCTTGCATAACGAGTGACCATTTTCGTCGTACTCGAGATGCTGACATTTGAGCGATGCCTGGCAACATCGCCCGCACCGCAAACAATTTCCCTTACGTTCTTTTAAAGTTGTGTAAACCTCGCGCTTATTGAAAACATAGTACACCCTCCTCCAGGCCTGGAGGAGAAGGGCAGAGCAGAATATATCGACTTTTGTACTTATCTGAATGATTTTTTGTAATATACGATGAATCTTTTTAATTTCAAGCTTACTTATGAACTCGGTCATGGATGGTTATCCTTAAAGACTATAAGATGAAAAAAATAATATCCATAATTATCAAATTTATCCATTTCAGTCAAGATAAATGACAATAAAACAGGAAAATTGTCATGAATAATACGTCTTTATTATAGTCAAATATTTAAAATATATTAAATTGACAAGAGAAAGGGTTTTTGAAATAATCTTTCTATGTTGAAAATTAATGCCAACATGGCAAAATTTATGAAGATCGGCGTCGTAGCATTCTGCTTTATGTGTCTTTTTTTTGCTGTTCAGACGGCAACCAGGTATGAACACCAGAAGACAGAAACCGAAAAGTATCGCGTAAAAGTACAGGAACTCGAAAAAAAGATACATGAATTAACTTCCATCAATCAAGGACTCCTCCAGACACAACATGTGCTTGAATACAACAGGAAACAGGTCGCCACAGGTATACCCTTTTTAGAAGAAATGGATTCAAAAACTCAGGATTGGAAACTTGCCCCAAAAAAGGAACTTTCCACCGAAATACCGTCAGATAGCACAGCGCCATCGGGCGAATCAAAGGAAACACAAGATTTTCCCGGTAAAGAAGAAGAGCGGGTTTTTCATTGACTCATTTTCCTTGTTATGTTTTAATTTTTCCCTATGTTAAACGTTGGAATTATCGGCGCTACCGCGTATACCAGCCTTGAACTCATAAAAATCCTCCTGCGACATCCACAGGTAAAGATTACCTATCTTGGCGTGCGAAGGACTGACCGTCCCATGATATCGGACATATTTCCCACATTAAAAAACCTGCTCGATTTATCCTGTGAATCCATTGAACACAAGGAATTTCCCGGTGATATTGACCTTGCTTTTGTTACCCTGCCGCCAACGATCTCTATGCAGTATGTCCCCTTATTTACGAAAAGGGGAATCAAGGTCATTGATTTTAGCGCCGATTACCGCTTTCGTGACAAATCAATTTATGAGAAGTGGTACAAGGCGCAACACACGGACAGCGCAGGAATAGAAACAGCCGTATACGGACTTCCGGAGCTTTTCCGGGAAGAAATTAAAAAGACCAATCTGGTCGGCAATCCCGGTTGTTATACAACGGCGACTATATTAGCGCTTGCGCCATTACTTACACACGGTATTGTTTATCCTGACGATATCATTGTGGATGCAAAGTCAGGCATATCGGGTCGTGGACGGGAACCCAGGGAAGATACGCACTATTGCGAGTGCAATGAGAACATCGAGGCTTATAGCGTCGGTGGACACCGCCATAGTCCGGAGATCGAACATATCCTTTCCATCAAGACAAGCCAAAAAGTATCGATTCAGTTTGTTCCCCATCTCATCCCCATGAACCGTGGAATCCTGTGCACTATTTATGCAAAGCCAAGACAGAATCTCAGGGAGACCGGTTTCATCCTGAGCGATAGTGAAGTGCACAGGCTTTATAAAGAATTTTATGGGAAGGAACCCTTCATTCGCCTCAAAGAAGGCAACGAAACACCGAAGACAAAGGACGTGATTTATTCCAACTTTTGCGATATTGCCACTAAGGTTACCGAAAATCGCATTATCATCCTTTCCGCTATTGATAATCTCATCAAAGGCGCCTCAGGCCAGGCCGTACATAACATGAATGTGATGTGCGGGTTTGATGAGAAGATGGGGTTGCTCTAGCAAACGCCAAAAAAAGTTGGTAACTATTTAGCCAACTGAAGTTTGATTTCTGATGAATATATTACGAGCCTACTTCAAACCTTTATAAATTAGAAGAAATTGGTAGGTCAACCATCTCGGTTGACCAAATCAAAAACAACAAACGGACATAGGACAAGCGAGACGCTTGTCCTACCAGCGTCACCTCAAAAACCACTTAAATAAAATGAAACATCCATGACCTAAAACGGTCACAAAGAAGCATGAAAATGGATTTTCAGGTGAAAATTCCTATATAATTTAATTATAAGAGAAAGATTGCTTCTCTTCGTTCGCAATGACGTTTGCATAGTGTTACCCTGTAAAAACTTCTTTTTTATGCAAGTTTTTTACCTCCCCTTCATCGTTCGACTGAGCTCACGACGAAGTCCCCTCCTTGCGA
>CAYJME010000189.1:0-6491 GCA_964370795.1 uncultured candidatus Brocadiaceae bacterium | reverse complement strand
ACTTTAAGTCGCCGAAGGCCTGATTCAGGAGGTTAGATACATGCTCAGTTTTTTTCAGTCTTTTTTTCTCATTGCGATTGCAGAAATGGGCGATAAGACACAATTGGTCGCCCTTTCGTTTGCCACAAAGTTTAAGCCCTGGAAAGTTTTAATAGGTATTTTCATTGGGACGTTGGTAGTTCATTTGTTTTCAGTATTCATTGGGGAGAAGGTAAGTGCATTCATACCTCAAAACTATCTAAAAATATTGATTGGGCTTTCCTTTATCGGTTTCGGTATCTGGACTTTAAGAGGTGATACGTGTAATGAAAAAGAAAAAAATCGTTACAAGTTAGGACCGGTGGCGACTGTCGCCATAGCATTTTTTCTTGCAGAACTTGGCGACAAAACACAATTGGCGACGGTCTCACTCGCAGCCCAATATAATTCATTTTGGGGAGTATGGTTGGGTTCAACATTTGGTATGGTTTTGGCAGATGGAATTGCAATAATTGTT
The DNA here is from genome assembly GCA_964370795.1 of uncultured candidatus Brocadiaceae bacterium. Classification (GTDB taxonomy): domain Bacteria; phylum Planctomycetota; class Brocadiia; order Brocadiales; family Brocadiaceae; genus JAHFOW01. Next base: position 5,995 of record CAYJME010000189.1, on the reverse strand, counting down.
GGGATTATTGCCGGTAAAAAACTCCCTGAAAAATTAATAAAATATGTTTCTGCCGGAATATTTATTCTTTTTGGGATCTTTGTCATGATTGCAACATGCGGCAGATACTCATGTAAAATTTTCTGAATCAATTTGGTAAACAATACATTGTTTTGTTAGACTTCATAGTTCCAGGTTAATTTTCATCTTATGCTTATAGGTAAAAAGTGCACAAAGAACAATCGGTAAATCATGCACAAGGTGTGGGAAAGGTGGCAAACCTGGTGATATTTCTCGGTATCCTTGGGCTTATCCTGAGTATTGTGGCATTAACGATAAGTCAGGGTCTTGCCCGGCGTGGATACGGATTTACATACATAATACTTGGTTTCCTTATGATGGGGCTTGGATACGGTATCCGTTACCGTTACAAATATTGCCTTTATGGTGCGATTGGACTGTTCTTTGGCCTGTCACTGTATTTCCTTTTTTTGCTTCTCTCACATTACACGGCATATTTTATAGTAAGGTTGATATTGTGTTCGTGGGTTTTCTTTCGGCTTGTTCAGTCTGTTTCTGATATGCAAACACTCATTGCAACAAATTCATTTCCTGACAGGAGCAACCGTTTTCTTAAGTTCTTCACGAGACGAAGACATTCATGACAATTTTAGACGAAATTCATAACTACAAGTTACTTGAAGTTGCTGAAAGCAAAAAACGTGTCCCTGTAAAGGATTTAGAAGAACAAAGCAAGAAAAGACAGGGGACGAAATCTTTTGGCGCTGCGTTGAAATCCAGCACCAACATATGTGTCATTGCAGAAGTCAAAAAAGCATCCCCATCCCTCGGTATCATCAGAGAAGATTTCCATCCGGTGGAAATTGCCCGTATCTACGAAACCAGCGGGGCGTCCGCCATCTCTGTCCTTACGGATGAAAAATTCTTTCAGGGCAGCTTATCGTATTTAACTGATATTAAAAAGTCCGTGAATTTACCCATTTTGAGAAAGGACTTCATAATTGACCCCTATCAAATCTATGAGGCCAGGGCAGCCGGGGCAGACGCTATCCTGCTTATTGCCGCCCTCCTTTCAAGAGATGACATGCAACATTTTTTGGAAGTCGCAAAAACCCTGGGTATGGAGTGTCTCGTGGAGGTGCATTCAGAGTCAGAATTAATAAAGGTATTGAGAACAAGCGCCGATATTATTGGCATTAATAATAGAGACCTTGCTACATTTAAGACAGACCTTGAGACCACCTTTAAACTGAGGCCTGCGATTCCGGCTGGAAAAATAGTGGTAAGTGAAAGCGGCATTAAAACGCGGGCAGATGTAATCAAGCTCATGCAAAACGGGGTTAATGCCGTTTTGATCGGTGAGACCTTGATGAAAAGTGATGATATAGGGACTAAATTGAGGGAACTTTTGGGGACATCCTAATCACGGCAAATAGCCCATATTATTTTATCTTAAAAGAGGATTTTATACTGATCCGTATAAGACGATATGATAACAAGTGCGAAGCGACACAAGTGACAGTGTCTGAAGTGATTATCACGATAGTATTTACCATATCAAAGGTATGTTATATGGGAAAAAAACTTGTATTCCGCATATTATGAGGATCAATATAATCAATGTTTGGCGGAATTGGGGACGGTCCTTGTGCCTCGAAGCAGAACTCGATCGTCACGCCCGGCAATTCGAAGACGGCAACTCAATTGTCGCCGCCAGGCTTCAACAATGGGATAGGCTCGAGGCTAGGTTCCGCGCGTGGCTGCCGCGTCTCGTGAATGCGGCGAATCGAAGGCACCTACTTGACCAGCTGGTGGTTGACGGATCGTGGGAGGGGCAGAACGGCGACTTCGGCCGATTCATATCGGTTCGCTTCGGCAACCATCCGATACTGCGGAACCCCAACGGCCGCATCGTGACGGAAGCTGGCTGCTGCCTTCACGTGTGCCAGGATGCTCAAGGCTTTGCGTGGACTCTCCTGCTTCCATTCGAGTCGGAGCGGCAGCGAATCGAAGATGGCGCACTTCCTCTGGCATGGTGTAGACAACCAAACTCGCTGGACGAAATCGATTTCGACTCTTGGGCTCGCAAGTTCTTGTCGTACGCACAGGTGACCGCCGTTAGGGGCCAGCCAATTGCCCGTGACAAGTTCGCCGTTTGGTGGCTTCGCAGGATCAAGTCGATTAGATCGAAGCCACCATCGGAGGTGCTGATGACATTTCTGAACTTCGTCTCGACGGTCTCGACGCTGGCTAACGTGTAGATACCGGTGAATTAGGAATCCGCCTAACATGCGCTTGCACCTGACGAAGCTGCGGGTACGGTGGTGGATCGTCAGCCGGCTTTAGAACGCGTCTTCGCAGGTGAAGCGCGGTCGTTAGCCCTCACGAGCGAAACCGCCTTCCTGTTCCTTTTCCTTGTTTAGGCATTGAATACCCGAATAAATATGTATGCTATACGTATAAAGAAAAGCCAAAAAGCGCGAAGAAAAAGCACTGGAGTGTGCAGAGGCAACTTTTAAGGACATAGACCACTCGGTTAGCGAACAAAGATTGATAACCTGCTCTGGGGTTGCTTGCCCTGAAGGATAGAGGGGGATCATGCCTGCGGCTACATGAAAATATGGATTTCATAGTTTCTCTGTGCCGCATGAGGGCATGATGATTGTGGTGAATTCTGTGTGATTACTTTAATTGTGCATCTAAAGTTGCTTTCAGGTCTTTCTTAGATTTTGCACCTATCATCTTGTTTACAGCCTGGCCATTTTTGAAGACGATAAGCGTTGGGATTGCAGTAATGCCAAATTTCGCAGGGATTGCGTTGTTTTCCTCCGTATCGAGTTTCCCTACTTTAATTTTTCCTTTATATTCCTTTGCTAATTCTTCAACAATTGGCGCTAATTGTCGGCAGGGTCCGCACCAGGTTGCCCAGAAATCTACTAAAACGGGTATACTTGATTTTAACACCTCAGCATCAAAATTCGCATCAGTAATTATTGCTACATCCTCTGACATAATTATTCTCCTTCTGTATTTTTTGGTTGGTAATTGGCGCTTACAAAAAGGTTACAATGGCATTCACCGTCTCGTTCAATTTCTTCCTCATGATAGACGCAGGGACAAATAATCTTTTTGTCTTTCTCGAAATCTCCCATAACCAGGCGGCATGGACAGTAAGCATGTCCAAATTTAATCTTCCTCATCACAAGCCCTTTTACAACCCTGTCCACAATTTTTGTGTCCGGGTTTAATTTGTATGAACTACGGGCAACATAGTCATTCAGCATCTTGCGAATTTTTATTTCTTCCTGTTCTTTTTGGTCTTTGGTGTTGTCCATAGATAGTTATTACTTAAATGTTTGAGAGTATTATACTAAGACAGCTTTATTGTCCATAATAAGAAAAATATTCTATATTCGACATGTGGTTTTTACGGAAATATCGAACACCGGATACTGAATCATTATATTTTATCTATTCAACCTCTTTCAAGGGAAAATCATTATTTCTCCAATCCATAACTCCATGCAGAGATACTGCCATCCATATATTTCACGTTATTATAACCGGCATTCCTCAGGATGCGATACGCCTGTGCAGCGCGTAGTCCAGCCCGGCAGTAGGTAATAATCTCTTTTGAGTTGTCAAGTTCATTAACACGGGACGCCAATTTATCAAGGGGGATATGCTGACATCCCTTAATATGGCCGTTCTTGTACTCGAAATAGGTCCTTACGTCAAGCAATACGAAGGTCTCGCCCCGTTCACGTTTTTCTATAACCTTCATGGGAAGGATACCAACCGTCTTGCCCAGTAATTTATTGTTCAGAACGTTTGCAGCGACAATAATCGCATCCATAGCCATAGAATAAGGCGGGGCGTAAGCCAGGTCAAGCTTTGATATCTGGTCAACGGTTGCGCCAAAGGTCAGCGCCGTTGCAATAACATCAATACGCTTATCAACCACGCCTTCTCCAATGATTTCAGCGCCCAGAAGTTTCTTGCTCGCTACGTCGGCAATAAGTTTTATCAGGATATCCTTCGCTCCCGGATAGTAATGGGACTTATCCGATGCAGGAACAATCGTGGACTCTATAGTAAATCCCTCTTTTATGGCCTCACGCTCAGACAACCCCACCTTGCCAATATGCATCTCAAATATTTTTGCTATGAGGGTTCCCAGAATGCCTTTAAAGGTGTCGTTACCGCCGGTAGCATTAATGGCGGCGACACGCCCCATTTTTCCGGCGGTAGAACCCAGTGCTATCCATGCAGGTTTACCGGTTACCAGGTGGGTACTTTCTGCGCAATCGCCAATGGCGTAGACATCGGGGACATTTGTCTCCATCCGCTCGTTAACCCTGATAGCGCGCGTGGCGCCAATTTCGATACCTCCGTCCTGAGCCAGTTTGGTGTTGGGCCTGATGCCGATAGAGAGAATGACCATATCTGCAGGCAATTGCCGCTTGCCGGTAATTACCTTTGTTACGGTATTACCATCGCCCTCAAATGATTTCACGCCGTCTGAGGTAATAATCTCCACACCTTTCCCGACCAGATAGTTCTGAACAATCATTGCCATGTCTTTGTCCAGGGGCGTCAGGATTTGATCGAGGAGTTCGACAACGGTTACCTTAATACCCCTTATGGTAAGATTTTCAGCCATTTCCAGGCCGATAAGTCCACCGCCTGCAATTACTGCGTTTTTGATCTTTCCGGAGTCTACCGCAGTCCGTATCTTTAAGGTATCGGTGATAGTTCTCAGCGTGAAGATATTGCCGAGATTGACGCCGGGTAATGGCGGGACAATAGGTTGTGCGCCCGTGGCGATGATCAGTTTGTCGTAAGAAAAAACAATATCATTTCCCTTTTCCAGGTCTTTTACTTTAACCTGTTTCAATCTGGTATCAATTGCAATGGCCTGATGTCGGGTGAGGACGTCTATATTCAGCATTGTTTTAAAATAGACAGGTTCTCTTACGACGAGCTTTTTAGCATCTTTTATGACATCGCCGATATAATACGGCATACCGCAGCCTGCATAGGAGATATAGTGTTCGTCCGTAACAACCGTGATTTTCGTGGTGGATGATTCACGGCGCGCCTTGGCGGCTGCCTTCATTCCCGCCGCCACGCCGCCAATGATTACCAGGTGTTTTTCTTTATTATTTGACATAATTATCCTGCCTTCTATCTTAAAATTATGAATTTTATGTTGGGTGGAGAGGCGCAAGGTTTTGCGTCTCTCCATATAAATTGATGTTTTGGTGTGTCCTTACATGGACAATTCTTACACAGGAATATTCATTTCATTTATACGGGTATGACTATGATGCATCGTCAATCCCCTTATTTGCAAGGGCGTCAGCGCAAGCATTTTCCTCTCTTGGGACATGCTGAATTTTCCATGCTGGAATCTTATTCAAGAGCGTTATAAGTTCAGTATAGAGAGAGACAATACCCGGATTCCTTACCCGGTAAATACCGTTCAGTTGCCTTACCAGAAGTTCACTATCTGTCTTAAAGGTAACTTTTTTTGCATGATAATCAACGGCCTTTCGCGCCGCAAGTATCATTGCCTGATATTCTGCGACATTATTGGTAGACTCGCCGATAAACTTGCAGAGTTCGTCAACCGGACGATAATTTTTGTCGTATATGGCGACTCCAATTCCTGCCTTGCCGGGATTTCCTCGGGAGGCTCCATCTGTATGAATAATGAATTCGGTACATGTCTCTTCTTTGCGCTTGCCAATATGAGTGTCCGGTGGATAGGGAGCAACAGGCTTTTCCGGCGTATTGAAATTGACATGGAGAAATGCATCGATCATTTCTCTTGTTACTGATGGATTTTCCCTCAGTAATCGTTCGACATCAAGGTATTTTATAATGAATGAACCTAATTCCCGATAATATATATTTTCCACGAATGTAAGGTTCCTTTTTTCAAGTTAGAAGAAATTGGTAGGTCAACCGTCTCGGTTGACCAAATCAAAAG
>CAYJME010000188.1:0-6492 GCA_964370795.1 uncultured candidatus Brocadiaceae bacterium | reverse complement strand
ACCCCGTACGGTCAAGTCATAATCAGGAAACTCCTCACGCGCTACCTCTGAGGCAGAATAAACTGATGCGCCACTCTCGTTTACCATGACTACAATAGTGTTTTTAGAAATATCCAGTGAGCGGACAAACGACTCGGTCTCCCTGCCTGCCGTGCCGTTTCCTATAGCGATGGCCTCTATCTGAAATCGGTTGCACAAATCGACGATTTTGGAAGCTGAACTGGCAAGGGAATCTTTCGATGACTTGTGGGTGTAAATGGTATCGGTATGGAGGAGTTTCCCCTGTTTATCAAGACAGACTACCTTACAACCCGTGCGAAAGCCCGGATCAAGGGCAAGGATATTTTTTTGGCCAAGAGGCGGCGCAAGGAGGAGTTGTCGCATATTTTCCGTAAATACCCTGATGGCCTCTTCGTCTGCACGCTCTTTTGTGGTAAGTCGTATTTCTGTTTCCATAGAAAGGGAGAGGAGTCGCTTGTAGCTATCATGCACAGCCATTTTGACTTGTTGTGAGGCTAATCCAGTCCCTTTTATAAAAAGTCCTTCCAGCAATGAAAGCGCCTTGTCTTCCGGAGGACTGACGTGGAGTGACAGGAATCCCTCTTTTGCCCCGCGTCTCATGGCAAGAACCCTGTGAGAAGGCGCTTTGGGTACAGGCTCTTCCCAGTCAAAGTAGTCCTTGTATTTTATTCCCTCTTCTTCTTTGCCGGGTATTACCTTTGATTTAAAAACACCCGCCGTCAGATATAGTTCGCGCACCTTTCCACGGGTTTCCTGGTCTTCATTTACCCACTCCGCAACGATATCACGCGCCCCGGCAAGGGCGTCCTCTGCAGATTCTACGCCTTTTTCTGCATTGACAAAGGCGGCAGCTTCCGATGTCGGATCAATATTTTTCTGCTCAAAGATGAGCTTTGCCAGAGGCTCAAGCCCTTTCTCCTTTGCAATAGTAGCCCGTGTGCGGCGTTTGGGGCGGTAGGGGAGGTAAATATCATCGAGGATGGCAAGGGTTTCAGCCGCATGGATCTTTTCTTTTAATTCATCGGTCAGTCTTCCCTGTTCTTCCAACGCCTTAATAATGGCATCGCGCCGTTTATCGAGTTCTTGTAATTGGCTCACGCGATCGCGGATGGCGGTGATGGCAACCTCATCGAGACTTCCTGTCGCCTCTTTTCTATATCGTGCAATAAAGGGAATAGTAGCTCCTTCTTCAAGGAGGAGGGCGGTTGCCTGGACTTGTTTAAGTTTTACGTTGAGTTCATCAGCAATTTTAAGAATGTGTGCTTCGTTCATGGTCTCCTCGGATTGATTATATGGTTTCGCAATTCACCACAAGGCTTCTCATTGTGTATAAGAGTAAACAAGAGTAAAGAGTAAGAGTAACAAGAGTACTTTCCTACCCTCTGCGTACCCTTACGCTCGTTCCTACGCTCCGCGTGGGAACGCACGGTGAGACGCTCCGCGTCTTATTACAATGAAATCTCATCAAGTACTAAAATAGAATGGTCATTATTTAAATAATTTCTTGCGCTTGAATAAACCCAATGTGTTGGGTCATCAACATACCCTCTCCTTACAGGATTATTGTGTATATACACTATCTTCTGCCTCAGCATCTCTTCGGACTGAATACGCTGCGGATGGAAACCCTCCTGCCAGAGTTGATAATTTCTGTCATTCTTAAAGGCCTTTTTTTCATTCTTTAACTGCTCAAGAAGCCATATGTTATTCTTGCTCTCTGCAGAATCAATGATCCTTCTTGCCGTATATGATTTAAACCGCATCATGGTGTTGCTTAAATCTGAAGCGCTGGCAATCATGTGAATGTGATTTTCAAGGATAACATAAGCAAAAATCCTGAGGGAACCATTTTCTCTGAGAAATTTGAGACTGTCAATCAGTATATCAAACATGGATCGGGAGGTAAAAACCGGTATCCAGTTGACAATGGTACTGGTAACAAAATATGGCCAAGTGTCATGAAAATATTTATATCGGCTTCTCATTAGTTCACTAATTTATAAACATAGACGCAGAGCGTGGGAACGAGTATTACGAGTATAGTATTAAAGTATACACAGCAGTTCAACTGCAGGCAATGGCTGTAAACAGCGCCGGTCCCATGGAGAGCACATCTTCATCGAGCATGAATCGGGAGCTGTGTAAGGGGTGGCTTGTTCCTTTTTCCAGATTTCCTGAACCAAGAAATGCGAAGGCGCCTTTTATTTTCTCCAGGTAGTAGGAAAAATCTTCGCCACCCATTTTGGGGTCTATGTTTTCTGCTGCTTTAATTCCAAAGAGTTCAATAATCTTGTTCCGCATAAAATCCACCTGTGCCGGGGGATTATTCAAAGGCGGGTGTCCCCTCAGATATTCAAATTGATAGGTTGCATTATTGTATGAAGTAATCCCTTTTATCGTCTCTTCGAGCAGGGTCGGCATCCTGTATCTTAATTCCTTTGAAAGCGTTCTCACCGTCCCGGTAATCCTGACTTTGTCAGGGATGACGTTAAAGGTGGTTCCACCTGATATTTGGCAGAGCGAGACTACGCACGGGGATAAGGGGTTTACCTTGCGGGATGTAATGGTCTGGATTGCCAGAATTACCTCGGCGGCAATGACCACAGGGTCTACACACAGGTGAGGGGTGGATGCATGACCGCCTTTTCCTATGATGGTGATAACAATGCGGTCCGTTGCCGCCATAGTAGGTCCAGCACGTAATCCGAAGATGCCCGATGGAAGGTTTGGCTCGATATGGAGTCCGTAGATCTCTTCCACACCATGTAAAACATCCTGTTCCACCATGAGTTTTGCCCCGCCCGGGTGTTGTTCTTCGCATGGTTGAAAGACAAATTTTACCCGTCGTTTGAGTTTGTTTTTCATTCCGGCCATGAGTTTGGCTGCGCCCAGGAGCATGGCCATGTTGGCGTCATGTCCGCAGGCGTGTGCAATGCCTTCGTTCTGAGACTTATATTCGAGATCATTTTCTTCTGTTATTGGCAGGGCATCCATATCGGCACGAAAGGCAACGGTGGTTGTTGCGCCATCAACGTCGAGGATGCCAACGATGCCCGTTTTTGCAACATCGGTTTGTACCTGGAGTCCCAGCCTTTTCAATTCTTCTGCAATAACGCCCGATGTGCGGATTTCTGTAAAGCCCATTTCCGGATGTTTGTGAAAGTCCCGCCGCATCTGTATGATGTAATCATGTATGCCTTGTGCACGAGTTCGTATTTCTTGTAAAAGTGTGTTGTCTTGCATGGTTGTTGACTGAAATTATAAGTTTATGTTTAATACATGAAAATTCAAATGACTAAGGAATGCTTAATTTATTTGTACAACCCCCAATCCATTACCCTCCGGTAATATTAGTTTTCCCTTATCAACCGTGACACCGGTATAGGGGTCATTGGTGACAAGAAGATTTCCATCAAGGTCAACGTAGTCTGCCAGGGGTGAGAGGTGGGCTGCTGCAGTGATGGACACAGAGCTTTCAATGTTGCAGCCGATCATGATCTTCATGTTATGCGCACGGGCTGTGTGGATCATTCGGAGCGCCTCCCGCAATCCTCCGCACTTCATGAGTTTTATATTGATGCCATCAACAAGACCCGACAAGAGTGGTATATCTTTTGAATCTCGTACGTCTTCATCTGCAAAGACGGGAATTTTTACCGCATTTCTCAGCTTCCTGAGCGATTCAAGGCTGCCGACGGGAAACGGCTGTTCTACCAGTTCAACGCCAAGTTCTTCCATATGGTTTAATTTTTGTATTGCCTCATCAACCGTCCAGCCTGTATTGGCGTCCACGCGGAACGTGGCCCGGGTAATCTTGCGCAATTCTCTTAATATTTCTATATCATTTTTGAAACCTACTTTTATCTTGAGCATGGGAAAATCCCTGGCTTCTGCAACCTTTTTGCACATAGTGTCGAGCGTATCAATGCCGATAGTAAACGATGTTACCTTTGTTTCGTGTCGATTCAGGCCAAATAATTTATAAAGGGGTATCTTGAGTTTCTTGCCCACGATATCGTGGATTGCCAGGTCAATCGCTGCACGCGCGGCTGTATCTTTCGGGTATTTGCTTTTAAGTTGATTGGTTATATCTTCTATTTGGAATGGATCGATAGCGCTGAATAAATCTTTGGATTCGTGGAATATCCGGCTAACGCCCTGCACATCTTCACCGAAAAACCTGGTAGGCGCTGCCTCTCCCAGTCCGGTAGTTCCGTCATTATCCTGTACATGAATAATGATATTGTTTTGAATATCACGGGTTTCTCTGGCAATCTGAAATGTATGTCGTAATTGTAAGTCGAGCGGGTGGAACGAGAGATTCATGGCAAGCGGGGCTGAATAACTTTGATAAATTTGTCTACGCCAAATTTAATGGGATCGGTAACAGGCAGTTTCACCTCTTTTTCAACCTTGTCGATTTCGTTTTGTGCATCCTGTTCGGACATGCCAAAGCAGTTGAGAGAAATGCCAAGCACCTTACACGGCTGAATGGGTTGTGCTATTTTTTCGTAAAGTTCAATCAGGTGGTTTAATGGCAATATGGGGAAATTGGCGTAATGCCGAAGGGTTTTACGGACAGGTTGATGGCACAGGATAAGACCCTGTGGCGCAGAACCGTGTAAGAGACCGAGCGTAACGCCTGAATATGCCGGATGGTTGATGCTTCCCTGTCCTTCAATGTTCAGGAGTTGATACTGTGCGCGGTCAAGGACGAGCTTTTCCGCCGCCCCGGAAATAAAATCGGAAATAACGTGATCAACAGCAATTCCGCTTCCTTCAATCATAATACCCGTCTGTCCTGTGGCGACAAAACATGCGTTTATTCCTCGTTTTTTTGCAGCCCGGGTGATTTCAATGGACGTCACCATCTTTCCAATGTTACAGTCTGAACCGACGGTAAGGATGCGCAATGTCTTTGTATCCCTTGCCTTACCCGTGCCAATGGGGAGACTCTCAGGCGCCTTACGGACGTCCCATATTTTACTTTGGTAATCACGCGCTAGTTTGCAGAACTCAGAATCCTCTTCCATGTGCAGGTGAAGTCCGTTAATAATGTCAATCCTGTTTTTTAAGGCATCGGTAATATGTTTTCTCCACTCGGCAGGTAACATACCGCCGGGAGGGGCAATGCCGACCAGGAGGGCGGTGGGTTTCAGGGGTAATGTTTCTTCAATATTTTTTACAATAGGTATACCTTTGCCAACGCCGATAATTGAATCGAGGTTTTTTCCGGCATTGACGCTGTCGATGATTGCGACAACATCATCTCTGCGATAACGGATAACGCTCACAGCAGTTTTTGCGGTAAAAACATCAAGTCTGCCTTCGGTAAGTATAACGATCCTGTGCTGGGTCATGGTATTTGATGGAAAGGGCTATTTTTTCCGCTTTTCTCTGAGAATCTTACTGTGTTGTTTTAGTTCTCTCGGGGGATGTGGAGATTGCAATTTACCAATATGTGCTGCATATTCCCGAGAGCTTAAAAAATCATCAGGGGAAATGGTTTCACGTGTTATGAATTTAATAAGCCAGCCCTGTTCATAAGGATTGTTACTCAGTAAATCGAGGTCATCAAACAAACGTTCGTTTACCGCTATAACCTCGCCGTCCCATGGTGACGTAATGTCCAGTAACATTGCTAACGATTCAACTTCACCAAAAGAGATGCCGGACAGGATTTCTTCGCCTACCTTCGGGAGATCGAGAAATAAAAGTCTATCCAATTCTCCAAGGATGTGGTGTGTCAGACCAACCGTGATTGACTTGGTTTCGAACAAAAACCATTCGTGCGTGGGTAAGTATTTTAAATGTTCAGGAATCATAACATAATGCCTCGCAATAAATTATAACTATTAAGTGCGAAATGTTAACACATGATATATGGGTTGTCAAGGATAATTGGTTTTAAGGAGATTCCGGCTTTCGTGATAATTAGCTTTTCAATCATCAGTGAATTTTTTATACTATAAACTTTATGGACAATGTTCTCAATAAAGGTGTCTATTGCCTGATTGTGAGAGTAGTCAGGAATCAACGTATTGAAATAGGAAAACTTGGCGCCTTTGATTTTCAGGCGGGTTTTTATGTCTATGTCGGAAGCGCCCAGAACAACCTGAAACTCAGAATTGAACGGCATCTTCAGCAAAAAAAGAAACTCCACTGGCATATCGACTATCTTCTCCGGCACGGAAAGGTAATTCTTGTTTCTCCCTATGCTGGCGCAAAACACATGGAGTGTGTTTTAAACCGCAAAGTTGGGGGTATAAAGAATGCAACAATACCGGTTATGGGGTTTGGTTCGTCTGATTGTTTGTGTGATGCGCATCTTCACTTTTTCAGAAAGAATCCAGACACTGAAATTTCAGGGATTGGATTATCGTGTAAAGATTATTAATATTCAGACTGATTACTTAAATGTATAGGAATTTCAATCTTATAAAAACCGTGTGCCGAAAATGCGTTTTGTAA